>JAQBGF010000188.1:0-10805 GCA_032122615.1 Gammaproteobacteria bacterium
CAGGGAAATATTCCGCGCCCGGGATTCCTCCGTCTGCGCGCCCGGGGTATCGAACAGCAGATCGAAGGTGACCTCGTCGGCGTAGAAGTAGCGGCCGCTGCTGTGACGGAACTCGCCGCCGAAATCGAGGTGATGCCCACCGGTAACAGCCAACGACCACTGTGACGATACGTCGACGATCTCGGCCGAGCGCCGGTCATTCAGCACACCGGTCGACACGCCCGGCTGATCCGCGGTGCCGTTGCGGCGCACGCGAAGGTTCGCATAGGACAGAAGGGTAAACCCCTCGAGTTGATCCGTCGGTCGCTGGTCGGCCCGCAACCACAGATAGCTGTCGTGGTAGGTGGCGGTGGCGCTCTCTTCCTGATCGGAGTCGTGGACCTTTATGTTGTCGTCGAAGATCAGCGCATTGGCGGACAACTTGAACTCGTCGGAAAACTCCCACGCGAACTGCCCGTGCAGATCCGAATAGCGGGGCTCGCCAACGTCCTGACCGGCAAGATCGAGCAGAATGTCCAGGTTTCCCCGCCGTGCGGAGACGAGCCACGTCCCCTGCCCGTCGCGCAGACCTCCGGACATGAGGCCGGCTGCGTTGAACAGGCTGAGGGAAATCACCCGGTAACTTTCGCCCGGAGGCTCGAACGCCTTGATACCGATAACCCCGCTTAGCCGATCGCCGTAGGGCGCAGGAAAGGCGCCTGTATAGATGTCGAGCCCTTCGATCACGGCCGGATCGATGGAACTGAAGATCGATTGAAAATCCTTCAGGTGAAACGGGTTAAACAACCGCAGGTCGTCAAACATCACCAGCGTCTCATCCGTCGCACCACCGCGGATATTGGTCTTCGATGAGAACCCGTTGATGGCTGTGCCGGGCAATCTCCCGACGGCCCGCAAGGGGTCGTCGCCGAGATCAGGCAGGCGCTCAACATCAGTATTCAAAAGCGTGGTGACGGGCACTACCGGTTCGCGCAGCATTTCGTAACGGCTGGTAGTCACGATCACATTGGGTACCACCGCGAGCAGGGCCGCAGGGGTGGTGGCGCCCGAACTGGTGGGCGCCGGGGATGCTGCACGGACGATGAGCACGCTGCCATACGGGCCTGCGCGAACGGCAAGGCCGTAGGGTCGCAGCGCTTCCCCGAGCTTGCCTGCCGAGCTGGTTGCTTCCGGCTCGTCCAGCACCGGCATTCCCGGCTTAATAAGCCCGGAGCTGTATACAACAGGAAGGCCGGCGTCCCGCAGAGCCTCGATGACCGTCTGCAGTTCCTGGCCCCGCCAGCTCTGCGCAAATACGGGCAGCGACAGAAACAGACACATCAGGCTCAGGCACGCCGGCAAAACTACTCGTCGATAATCAACGGACCTGGTCACCTTGATCCCGACTCTTCACCAGCAACGATCCGTCATCGAGTATCGCCAATTCCAGGTCGGTTGTCGCTAGAACCATCTGCATCGCGGGCAGAGGCGCCAGGTTGCGGACACTGCCATGAAGAATGGTGGCTCGCGTCAGCGCTTGCACTGCGGGCGACTCATAGCGAATGGTACGGCCTGTTTCACGAGACACCCAGTCCAGCAGGTCGCGGAGCGGCCGGTCCTCGATGTCCGGTGTGCGAACGACCAGCTGCACCCACTCCCAGGACGAGTCGTCGATGGCAACCGCCGCCCGCTCCACCTTTCCGGCCGGCGATACCAGCAGCTGCTCTCCCGCTCCGCCGCGGAACTCCTGATCACCTATCTGCATGAGTACGGCACCTTCCCGCACGCGCACCCGGTGCTCCTGATCCCGGTACCGGACCTCGAACTGGGTGCCAACATCGCGAGTGACCGCTACCGGCGTGATGATCTCGATCGCATCGCCAGCAATTCGGGAATCGATGTACACGGTACCCGCCATGACCTCGACGCGCGTCGGACCGACGAGCCGCACTTCCGTCAGTTCATCCAGCCTCAATGACGCGCCGCGAGCCAGGACAAGACCGACGCGGCCGCCCTGCCCGGTTCGAACTTCACTACCGACCGGCAGCTTGCGGTCGCGGACCATCGTCGCCCACGGCTCGTCGTCTCGCGTACGGAATGCCGCCTCGCCGATGAACTGGTCGCTTAACGCCACGGTCAACGCAGGCCCGATACGCAACGTGGTGTAGCCCATGCCCACGGCAGCCACGACCACCGCCGCTGCCGCGGCCGCGCGCCACGTCAGCCGTCGCCGACGTGCGCCGAGCTTGACCTCCAGCGCTGCACTGGCGGCGGCAAACACCCGGTCACGCGTCTCGCGGGGAGCTGGCTCCCGGCGACCGGCCGCACGAATGATCTTGCCCAGCAAATCCATTTCCTGTCCGGGTTGTGAACTCATAATCAACTCCCCCGCCCATTGGACGGCATTGCGTCGGGTATTCCATCGACACCACCCATGGCAAGGAGGGCATCCCGGAACGCCTGTCGAGCCCGGCCCAGTAGCGATTCAGCCGCCTTGACGCTGACAGTGAGCCGGTTGGCGATCTCCGCGACCGGCAATTCGTCAACGTACTTCCACTCCAGCACGTCGCCGTAGTGAGCCGGCAAATGATCCAGTGTGGCCTGAACCAGGCGGGTTACGTCCCGCCTTACCAGGTCCGCCTCACCTCGTTCGCCATCCGGATCGGTCAGTGCCGTCAGGATCGCCTGGATCTCCGGGCTGTCCTCAATGAATACAACGCGCCGCTTTTCCCGGCCCTGCCGCCGGTAGTAATCCATGACGAGGTTGTTGCAAATCTGGCAGAACCAGGTGTAGAGCGCCGCCTCACCGCGATAGGTGTCCAGGCGCTCGATGGCACGACAAAAGGTCTGCTGCACGATCTCGCCCGCTTCTTCAGCGTCACCGTTCAGGCGCGCCAGCGCAAACCGGTATAGCCGCGGGAAGTACTCGTCAAAAACACGCCGGAACGCCGCCTGGTCGCCCCGGAGAATCTTCCGGGCCGTGGCCAATTCCAGGTGTTGTGGTGCCTGTGACAACTTGCGAATTCCCTAGCTGCTTACTGATTAGACGCTGTAACGGGAACAGTCCTTCGCGAAGGATGCAGGCCTGCGCCAGCGTCTGAAGTTACGAAGACATTAAATCAGCCATTAACGGCAAGGAGAAACCTACCATGAAGACAATAATCGTCAGCCTGACCATGGCACTGGCCCTGGGCAGCCCACTTGCTGGCTGGGCGGAGGCAGGCAGCAACACCTGTACCACTACAGCCACAGCGGCCTTTAGCGCCTGCCTCTTCGAGGTGATGGATGACTACCAGATCGGCACGGCAAAGTGCAAAAACACCGCGGACGCCGACGAGCGGTACGATTGCCTCAGGGACATCCGGTCGATGCCGCGCGAGGGACGTCAGGAGTGCGGCGAGCAGCGCGTCGCCCGCCTTGATCTCTGCGCCGATATAGGCCAGGCCCCGTACGACCCGCCCTTTTTGCCCTCAATGTTCGTGAATCCTGCCGATATCGGCGGCAGCGTTGCCCCCAATCCGTTCCTGCCCATCGTAGCTGGCACGACGCGAATCTATGAGGGCGGCGACGAGACAGTCACGGTGACCGTAACTGGCGACATCAAGGTCGTCAGCGGCGTTCCCTGCGCCGTGGTGCGCGACATCGTCGAGGAAAACGGTGAAGTGATTGAAGACACCGTTGACTGGTTTGCCCAGGACCTGATGGGCAACGTCTGGTACTGCGGCGAAGCCGTGCAGGACTTCGAGGACGGCGAACTGGTCAGCCTGGACGGCTCGTTCAAGGCCGGCATCGATGGTGCGAAACCGGGCATCCTGATGAAGGCGGCACCGATGATCGGTGACGTCTACCGCCAGGAATTCGACCTTGGCAACGCAGAGGATGCCGCCGAGGTACTGAGCCTGACCGGGTCAGCCATGACGCCCGCAACCAGCTGCGCCGGTACCTGCCTGATCACCAAGGACTTCTCGCCGCTTGAACCCGACGCGTTCGAGCACAAGTACTACGCACCGGGCATCGGCATGATTCTGGAAGTGAAGCCGGAGACCGGCGAGCGCCTGGAGCTGGTCGAGATCATCAACTAGGCGCGACGGGAGCGGCTCCAGGCTCGACTGGAATCCAACTCATGTGCAGCGGCCCCTCGTGGGAAACTTTTCCGGCGCTCACCGTGCCGCACGGTAGCCGGAAAAGATTTCCCGCGAGGGGCCGCGGCCCACGGAGCGGGTTCCGCTGCGCCTACTTGCGCTTCTTCTTCCCCACGCTGCCACCGATGGGCTCGCCGTGCAGGAACCGCACCTGCGGATCACTATGGTAATCCGTATTTTCGAAATCCTGCGGACCGTGCGGATGGTTGTGGCCGTCGGACTCCACCCAGTTATAGAGCTGCGGGCGCTTGCGGTACAGATTGGCCGCGGCGCGCAGCTTGTTCTCGTCCGGGTTGGTCCACGGATTGAAGTGGAAGTAGTTGAACAGGACCGAGTCGGTACGACCGAAGGCGATCGTGCCGTACTTGCAGCGGAAAGAACCGTGATTGATGTACGGCGGGCGCCAGAAATAGCCACCGGTCGGCAACTCGCCGAACTGCATCATCCAGGACGTCCCCCAGATGTGGTACGACTCCTCGGCGCTGTCGTGGTAAGAAATGTTGTCTTGCGCAAACTGCGGTGTCATGCAGTACAGAAAGCTGAGCGCTTCGGTTAACGGGTCGAAATGCAGCAACTTGATCAGGCAACCGGTTGCCACCGACGGTGAAACGATGCTGCCGCCACCCCAGGGCTTATCCTCATAACTGTTCACCGATGAGAACGCGTCGGTAAGCGCCAGCTGGTGGTTACTGCCCGACTCGGCGAAACTCGGCTCGCTGTCGTTGAACATGAGAATTGCTTCGGCGCCCTGCGGAACCTCGATCGCGCCCACGGCCATACCGGCCGGGATGAAGGCGTAGTGCCCTTCCACCCAGGTCTGCTTGCCAACCTTGATCTTGCCGTTGAGGACAAAGATCTCCATGTCGGAGTAACTGAGACCCGGCTTGCGCTTGAAGCCGCCGTCGAAACGTACCTTTAAGGTACAGGCACCGGTGTCGGTGTCGAGTGACAGCACTTTGTACTGGCTGCCCTTGAAGCCTGATACGCCAAATTTCTTGAACGGATGATCAAGTTCGACGTACGGCTCGATATGCGGTCTTGCCACGAAATAAACTCCTAAATAATCTGAAATCGAGCCCTAGAAAACCACCTGGTGCTTGCCTTTGGGCTTCTTGGCGATCTCGCCGGGCTTGATCACCCGCCGCTGGTCGCCATTCACATTGAAACCTTTGGTCTGAATGATCTGCAGGAACTGCTCCACCCACTTCTCGCGCTGGGGCGCCAGTTCATCCTGCTCCTTCACGATCGCTGCATAGCGCTTCTTCTGCTCGGCGACATTGTCCTTGACCCAGGCATCGGCCTCCTTGGAGCGGGCCGGCTTGGCGTCCTGTACGCGTTTCGTCATTGTCTGTTCCTTTACTTGTGGTTCTTGCGGTACCAGTCGTTCACCTCGTCGCCTGTCGTCATCCACACGTCCTTGTGGCTGGCGATATGCGCGAATGCCCGCTTGAGATGCTTGAACTTGTTTGGCTGGCCAACCCAGAAGGTGTGCAGGCAGATTGGCATGCAGCGGGCGTTGTCGGCCCCTTCGTCGTACAAGACATCGAACTGGTCGACAATCATGTCACCGAAGGCCTCGGAACTGACACCCACGCTCCCGAAGGCCGGGATGTCATTCAGTTCCACGGTGTAGGGCACGGAGATCAGGCTGCCCTTCTTCACGTTGAACGGGAACGGGTGGTCGTCCGCCGTGTAGTCGCACAGGTACTCCACGCCCATATCCGCGAGGATGTTGGGAGTGTTGTTGGTGTGGGTCAGGAACGGCGACAACCAGCCCTTGGTCTTGCGGCCGATGGCCTTCTCCATGGCCTTCAGCACGCCACCTACGATTTCGCGCTCCTTCTTCTCGTCGATACCGGACAGGAAGTTGGCCGGGGCATTGTTGATACCGTGACCGATAAAAGCCCACTTGCGCTTGTTGGCCTCCTCAACGATGCGCGGGTATTCGCGAATGATCTCGGAGTTCAGGCAGACCGTGCCACGCATGCTGATCTGGTCCATCAGTTCCATCATTCTCCACAGGCCAACCCGGTTGCCGTAATCGCGCCAGCCGTAGTTCAGGGGATCCGGATTGAACTGCTGCGTGCCCGGAATGATGGCCGTGCCCGGAATGTTGTGCGGGAAATGCTCAATGTTGATGTACGGAATAACCGCCACCCGCGCGCCCTTCGGCAACCTGAACTTCGGCCGGTCGATGATCGGCACGTAGTCGTAATGCGGGCTCTGAGTGAGCTTGCTGCGATCGACTTTCTTTGCAGCTTTTCGCGGTTGTTTGGCCATCGTATCTCTCCCGTTTTCTCGTTTGTTCTTGACCGTAGGAGCGCCTTCAGGCGCGACTGGGTCGTCGGGTCGCGGCTAAAGCCGCTCCTACAGCCGCTCCTACAGGCCCTTGATGTACTTCAGCGCCTCTGCCTTGCTGATCACGTCGCCATACTTGGCATTGATGTCGAACAGGTTGGCCTCGTGCGGGCCGTCGTGGCGATCACCGACACACTCGCGAACCACGATCGGCCGGAAGCCGTGCTGAACGGCATCAACAGCCGATGCCCGAATGCAGCCCGAGGTCGTGCAACCCGTAATCAGCACAGTGTCAGCGCCCATGGCCGTCAGCGTCGCAGCCAGCGAGGTACCAAAGAAGCAGCTGGCGTAATTCTTCACGATGACCAGCTCACCCTTCTTCGGCTCTACGCCCTTGCAGAATTCAGCGTACTTGTTGCCGGGCACGAGCGCCTTTAAAACCGGCGCCTTCTTGATCCACACTCCGCCATCAGAAAAGTCGGAGTTGTAGAGGACGCGGGTGTGAATGATGGGCATCTTCTTCGCCCGCGCCGCCTTGAGTAGCGCCGGCATCTCGCTCACCGCCTTGACCACACCCGGGGCAAATAACGGGGCGCCCTTTAGTGTGTAGCCCTGCAACAGGTCGATGACGAGCAGCGCCGATTTCTTGCCGAAACCGAGCCGGTTATCCCATACGCCCGCGTAGTTCGTGGCGGCTGTAGCCTGGGTCATTCTTCAGTACCCCTTAAGAATTGAGCGTCAATAGTTTCACTGAACGGAACGGCCCGCAACATCCCGCGCCGGCTTACTGCTCGGCGGCGAGTTTGAGTGCGGATTCCGCCTTCTCCGACGGGCTGACCAGCGGCACGGCATCCAGCACCCAACCCTTGTGATTACGGCGTTCCGGGCTCGGTATCGCGTAGGCCACCCGCTGGCGGGTGCGGTTCAGTTCGGCCATGTCGATGCGCCAGCCGCGCTGCTCCCATTCCTTCAATTTCCGCCGGTAACGCAGGATCGGCTCGTCCGCGGGAACCATAAATTCCTTGGTATTTGTCCGGGGCGTCTGGGCCGGCTCGATCACCGACAGCACCTTGATGTCCTGGTCGGCGATCATCCAGTTCATCTCGTTGACCTTCTTGTCCATTTCCTCTTCCAGGAAGGTCGAGCGCATGTTCATGAAGAAGACGTTGGTGGTGTGCTCGTCAATCGGCGCTTCCCACATGTACTGGTGCATCTTCTTGTCGACAGCGAACTTGATGTAGGTCCAGATGTGGTTGGGCCCGATCGCTCCGGTGCCCGCCTCCCGGGAGTCGGTGGCCTGCTTCATCTTGGCGAAATCGCCGTCCTTCGACGCCGGCGATTTGAATTTGGCGAAGAAACCAACGCCCCAGGTCGGGTCTCCCACCCAGCGCAGGTCGCTGACCTTGTATTCGGTATTCTCGCCCGAAAAGCCGTGCGTGGGATGCACAAACTCGTTGTGGGCGGGGTCAATGCCATTCTCGATCGAACGCTCGTAGTGGTAGGGCAGCTGGAAATTCATCCAGGTGGGCCGCCAGCCCTTGTCGGCAAACTCCGGCACCTCGAGCATGGGCGGCCGCTCGGACTCCGGCAGGTCGCCCAGAAAGGCGAAAACGATTCCGTACTTTTCCACGACCGGGTAAGCATCGACCCGGGCGCGAGCGGGAATCCGCGCGTCGCTGCCGAGCGAGGGAATCTTGTGGCACTGGCCGGTGCCATCGAACTGCCACCCGTGGTAGGGGCACTGCAGGTTGTCACCCTTGACCTTGCCGCCCGCCAGCGAACCGCCCCGGTGCGGGCAGATATTGGCAACCACCTGGGCCCGCCCCTGACTGTCGCGAAACACTGCGAAATCCATGCTGAGGATCGTCACGAGCTTCGGCTGGTCCAGAAGGTCCTTGCTGAGAACCACCGGGTACCAGAAATTGATGAACATGGCGGCCTCCAGGCCGTGAGTGTGGGTCGTTGGGAGCCTGCAAATTCTCGCACAATCGGGCCGCCGGGGCCCTTTGCCGCCGGGATCGGTTCGCGGTGTGGCCGCGCCAGGCTTGCACCGCGACAGACGGGGTCGGCCAGCATGACAATTTCAGCGTAGCATTATCGATGCCTTCCCCATTACGGAGTAACCGAGCCATGGCGGAACCTGCCCGATCCATCTCAAACGCCGCGCCGCATTCGACCCAGCCCGGTTCAGGTAGCGAGCCGTCTGGAGCGGCGGGCCAGCCGACTGCTCTGCCAACAGTGCACGATTTCGGTCTGTGGTCCGGCTTCGAGGGCCGGGAAGAACTGCTGGGGCGGGGCCTGGTTCAGCTGCTTAAAACGGTGATTGCCGATACGCCCTACCAGCACCACCTGAACGATGCCGCTCTGAAGGCGCACCTCAATGCCATCCAGTTTGCCAAGAACCTCGGAAAGTTGCCCGAACTCGTGGCCCACGACGTCAAGACATTGTCACCCATCAACAAGCGCGTAGGCCAGCTCGTGGCCAAGTCCGGAAATCCTGAGTACGGGCTGGTCGCGCTCTTCGAACGCACCGACTGCTGGTACCAGCTGGTCCTGGAGTGGAAGGTCGAACCCGGCCGTCGCACCTGGCGCTCCCCGTTTCACACGGTGCTGGAAATGGGCCGGCGCATCGGCCAGTTCGATCTCACGGAACAGGAGATTCATGAACAGTGGACGGCGCCCCGGATCCGCGGCTACGCCGCCGATATTGGCATCAAGGTAAAAGTCTCGGGCTGGGACGAGAGTGGCAGGCTGTCCTGCGAACTCGTGTAACAGCCGCGAACGCGTCCACCGCAACAGGCTACGTAACCTCTTCAATAGTTGCAGGAGTAATGCAATGAACGCTCAGACCGCCGCCACGCCCGTGATTGCAGACGTTCCGCCCCACGCCCCGAACACGGCTCGTGGCGTCGACAAGTACAAGACCCTGAGCGGCTTCGAGGGCCGCGAGGCAGAGCTTGGCCTGTCCATGTCCATCGTGCTGAAGATGCTGGGCAACCACGCCGGATACGCCCACGAGATAAACGACCCGCTGGTCAAGGCCCACCTGATGGCCATCCAGTTTGCCAAGAGCAATGGCATGCTAGACCAGTACATCGCCCACGACATCAAGGCGATGGAGCCGATCAATCTGCGCATGAAGCAGGTCATTGAGAAAGTGGGCAATCCGGAAATCGCCCTGGTTGCCCTGTTCGACCGGACGGCTTGCCATTACGCGCTGGCGCTCACGAGCACCGGCGACGGCCGGAGCCGCACCTGGAAAGATCCCTTCGGCTATGTGCTGACCCAGTGCCGCAAGATCGGCCAGTTCGATCTCACCGCACGGGAAATTCACGAAACCTGGACGATCCCGCGGCTGACCGGTTACGCCGCGGCCATGGGTGTGAAGATCGAGGTTTCGCCCTGGCAGGATGACGGCACGATCACCTGCGAACTGGCCGACTGATCCGGCCTGATCGAACCGGAAAGCGCGCCGGCCAGTTTGCGCTGGCGCGCTTTGCGTTCTGCTAATATCGCGCCCGTCGCCGGGTTGTCGTGGTCTTAAGGGCCGTTGCCCCGGGTGACGCTGAGGTTGGCAATAACCGGGGGGACTTGAGCATGCAGGCACGCTGTACGAGAGCGGGACGAAACGGCGCTGGAATTCTGGTGGGTGTCGGTCTTCTGGTTGCGATGGGCCCCGCGGCAGCGGCTGTTGACGAGATTATCGTCACCGCCCAGCGCCGCGAACAAAGGTTGCAGGCCGTCCCCGTTGCGGTCAGTGCCTTCAACACTGACCAGATCACGAACCGGCAAATCGACGTCGTGAAGGATATCGGCCAGAACGTGCCGAATCTTCAGACCTACACGGTCACGGCGGGATCTGAAGCCATCCAGCTGCACTCCCGCGGTGCCAGCGTCCAGAACCCCGGCTTCAATATCGCGGAATCGCCTGTCGGCGTGTACGTGGACGACGTCTACTACGGCCGACTCGCCAGCGTGAATCTCGATCTACTCGACGTTGAGCGCATCGAAGTGCTGCGCGGCCCGCAAGGCACCCTGTACGGCCGCAATACCATTGCTGGCGCCATCAAGCTCATCACCCGCACGCCCGGCGACGAGAGCTGGCTCACGGGCTCGATCGGGATCGGCAATTACGAGACCACCAAGGTCGGCATCTCGCTGGGAGGCCCGATCGAGGAAGGCTCCCTGGCCGCCTCCATCGCCGCAGTCTATGACAACCGCAACCAGGGCTGGATGGACAACCCCACGACCGGCGAGGAGCCGGGCGAGTACGAGAACAAGGCCGCCCGCGCCAAGCTGCACTGGTACGGCAGCAGCAATTTTGACGCCACGCTGACCGCCTGGGTCGCGGACGTCGAGAACGACGGCTACAACGGCGTGCCCTAC
>JAQBGF010000189.1:0-9215 GCA_032122615.1 Gammaproteobacteria bacterium
CCGCGAAGTCCCGGATGGCGCCCGGGGGCAGCACGCTTTCGGGGACCTCCATGGTCTTCACATGCCGCGCTTCGAGCTTGGTGCCGTAGGGAATCCGCATGGCCGCGGCTACCACCGTGACCACTGCCGAGTTGCCACTAACGGCTGCCTCGAGCTGGTTCGTCACATAGTTATTGGCGACCCAGGCCGCGCCGATGGCGATGACCACCGACAGCATGAGCAGCAGCAAGCCTCTTTTCTTGAACATCTCTAGCGCCCTCCGTCAATTGCCGTTGCGTGCGGCGCGTGCTCGCCCGGCCTTTTAAGTGAAACGAAATAGTTCTTCCAGGCCCAGTCCATGTGCTCGCGGGTGACGTGGCGTGGCTGTCCGACGTAGGCAGAGTGATCCACCGCGATACTGAGCAGGTCGCGCGGGTGACACGGCGCCAGGGGAGTCCCGTGCCGCTGATGAAGTTCGTTGATGACGTAGTCGAGCACGTCCGCGTCGCAGGTGATGCCGAGGTCCGTACAAACCTGGGTCCAGATCCGGCCGTACTCATCGGGCCGCAGGTGCTGAAACTCGATCTTGTAGCCGATGCGTCGCAGGAAGGCCTCGTCGGCCAGGTCCGTCGGATTCAGGTTGGTCGAGAACACGAGGACCACGTCGAAGGGCACGGAGAAATGCTGTCCCGCCCCGAGGCTCAGGAAGTCCCGCTTTTCCTCCAGGGGGACAATCCAGCGGTTGAAAACTGTTTCCGGGGCGACGCGCTGCCGGCCCATGTCGTCGATGATGAGGATGCCGTTGTTGGCCTTGAGTTGCAGCGGCGCCCGGAACTGCCGGGTGTCCGGGTCGTAATAGACATCGAGCATGTCCGCGGTGAGTTCGCCACCGCTGACGATCACGGGCCGCTGGCAGACCAGGTAGCGCGGGTCGAAGCCCTGCTCCAGCATGATGTTCGGGTTTGGCAGGGAGGTTTCCTGCTGTCGGTGCAGCATCGGGTCGAAAACCTCGATGACCGCTTCGTTAATGGCCACGGCGTGGGGAATGAGCGTCGCCTGCGGGAAGACGCGCGCCATCCGCTGCGTCAGGTAAGTCTTGCCGGTACCCGGTGGGCCGTAGATGAAGATCGCACGGCCGGAATTGAGCGACGGCCCCAGCTGGCCGAGGATTTCGTCGCGGACCACCACGTCGGCGTAAGCGGCTTTCATGGCCTGGTGGGTGACCGAGCGGTCGTGGATGGTCTGGGCCCGGACCATTGCCGTGTAGGTCTCGAGTGGCACCGGTGCCGGCCCGGTGTATCCGCCCCGCAACATGGCGTCCTGGGCGCTGGCGCGACCGCGCTCGGTCAGCGTATAGCGGAGGCTAGCGGCCGTGTCGCCCGTGGCCGGGCCCCGGACCTCGATGCGCGCTTCCCGGCGCATGAAATTGATAACGGATTCGACGATCGGACCGGCGAGCGCGAGCCGGTTCGTCAGTTCCGCCATCGTGAGCACACCGCCCTGGAGGAGGTGCTTGGACAGCAGGTCTGCCACGAAGGTCTCGCTGAGGCCAGTGTCCGGAAGGCGCACGGGCCGCGGCGCCAGCTTCTGCAGGCGCGGTAGTGCGAGCGGGGTAATCGTTGCTTTCCGGGCGCTGTCCATAGTACTTGTGAACCTCTCTCGATCCGGTTCGATCAGGTTGCGATCAGCGTGGCGGCAAGGGTGCCGATAACAATCGCCGCGGCGTAAGGCATGCGATTGGCTGACGGGGCTGTAAACGATGCCCAGGCGTTCCAGCCCATGATGGTCAGCGCCAGTGCACCGCCGGCGACCAGCGTCAATGTGATGGCGAGCAGCGCGGTGGCTGGCCCGACCAGTGCACCCAGCGCGGCCATGAATTTCACGTCACCGGCGCCCAGGGCGCCAGCGAGATACAAGGGGAAAAACAGTAGCCCGATAGCGGCTCCGCCGAGGGCGAGGCCGAGGCCAGCCGTGCCGTGCAAACTAAGCTGCACCACGCAGGCCGTGAGCAAGGTTGCCCCGACCAGGAGGTTCGGAATGCGACGAGTCCGGAAATCAATCCAGATCGCCGGGCAACCGACCGCCAGTACAACCGCAGAGGACAACATCCCGGACCCCATCCCTGGGCTGCGCACGCAGCCCGTTCTACCCAAAACAAGACCGTCATGGTCGCGACGGCTAAAGCACGGCATCGTTTCGAAGGATTCGAGCAGGGGCGACATCCTGTCGCCCCTGCTCGTTATCCACGTTCCCGATTACGGGAGCAGCGCGGTGATGCCGGTGATAACAGCGTTCACTGACAGACCCAGCGCCTGGAACGCCGCGATGACGGCAGCGCCCACGAGGCCGCCGGCGATGGCGTACTCGACCGTGGTCAGGCCGTCTTCATCACGCAGGAAGTTGATCATTTTCGTCTTCATTACCCGAGTACCTCTTTAAGTTGTTTCAATTCAGTTTGCTTTTCTTTTCGCCCTGCTGAAGTGTCCAGCCTTTACGCTGGTCGTCGCTTCCCAGAACTTGCGGACATTTATAGGTGGATGAGGCGCATCGCTGGTAGAACAATTTTGCGATTGACTGACACTTTGCCCTGCTGCGGAGCTGGTAATTACGGGATTTGCGACGAGGCTCACACAGCGCGTGATTGATGGCTGTCTCCGGAAGAGAGCATCACCGCGCAATCGTCTTCGTTGCTTCGTGTCGTGAGATATTCTGCGCGCGTTCCGACGATGCAATTCAGACGGGTTCGCAATTCGTGATGCAAATCACGTTCTGGCGCCGGAGAGCGGTAACTTCGTCGAGCCGTTCACGCTACCAAATGAAAACGCTCCGTAATATGCAAAATGCCCTGGCCCCGAAGCGGGCAAATCGACTGGGCGTTGTGGTGGAGAGAGTTGCCGTGAATATGCTTAAGTTGCTCTGGGTGGATATGACAATCGCGGGCGCTGAACCTGCATTGCTGCCCGGTATGGCAACGTATTTCCAGGTTACTCACACCAGCAGCAAGCAGTCGCTTGATCGACGGCTGAAGACCGACCGACCGGATGCGGTCTTTTTCGACTTCGACTACCCGGACAAGGGCAGCCTCAGCGTGGCGGCGACGCTCAAGGAAAAGAATCCCTCGATACCGATGGTGTTCGTGAGCTTGCAACATTCGGAGGCGCTGGCGGTGTGGGTTTTTCGCAGCCGGTTCGCGGACTACCTCGTCCGGCCGGTTAAGCAGCCGGAGAGCGACCGTTGCCTCGCGATGCTCGAGGAGATGGTCTCCGAAAAACGGGTGCAGACGGGTCGCCGGATGCCTCAGGCGCCCGTCGCCATGCCGGCCGAGGTGCCCGCTGCGGTGATGGGAGCGAGATCCCTGCTGCCGGCCGTGCACTACATTGAAGGCCACCTGGCCGAAAAGATCTGCGGTGAGGACATGGCGCGGCTCTGTTCCATGAGCCCTTACCGGTTCAGTCGGGAGTTCAAGGAGGCGTTCGGGATTTCCTTTCGGGAATATCTGGTGCGCTTACGCCTGAAGGAGTCGGCGCGCCTGCTGGAGAATCCCCAGGCGCGGGTAGCGCAAGTGGCCTACGCGGTCGGCTTCAACGACATGTCGTACTTCAGCCGGATGTTCAAGCGCTATTTCGGCGTCTCACCGTCGTCGGTCCAGGGCGTTTCCCGCGCTGAGTCGCCTGGCGGTGAGCGGCCCGGTGAGTTGCCGTCATTGTCGTTGCCATCGCTGTCGTTGTCGGGATTGCCGCAATCACACTGACGAGTGGCGGGCGCTCGTGCGACGGCGCATCGCCGATTGCCGGCTAGCTGTCTGGCAGCTTCTCAATGCGCACCTGGCCGGCCCGGCGCTGATCGACAGACAGCACTTTCAGCCGGAATCCGGAAACCTCCAGAACGTCGCCTTCGACCGGCAACCGGTCCAGGCTGTCCATGAAAACGCCGGACAAGGTATTCGTTTCCGGTTCGTGTTCGAGTGGCGACTCGATCATTCTCTCGACATCGGCTAATGGCGTGAGGCCGTCGGCTTCCCAGCGCCCCGCCGATATTTCCTGTATGTGATGCGCGTCTTCGGCGGTGTCGGTTTCATCCTCAATATCACCGGTGATTTCCTCCAGCAGGTCCTCGAGTGTCACCACGCCCGACATCTGACCGTATTCGTCAACAATGATGGCCATGTGCATGCGCCGCAGGCGCATCTGCTCCATCACGCGCGACAGGCCGACGGTTTCCGGGATCAGCAAGGGCTCGCGCAGGTACTGGCGCAGGTTGTCCCAGGGGGACGGCTGGCCGCTCAGCATCGCCCCGAAAATGTCCTTGGTCAGCAATATGCCAACCACGCTGTCGTCACTGCGGCGGATCACCGGGTAGCGTGAGTGCTGGGTTTCCAGCACGATCGCGGCGTTGCGCGCGCCGTCGTCGTCGATATCGAGCGTGACCACTTCGGGCCAGGCAATCATGATGCCGGATACGGCCTGCCGGCCGAAACCCAGCAGGTTGTGCAGCATTTCGCCTTTTATATTGCCGATCCGCCCGGCGGCGCGCGAGGTAGCAACCAGTCCCTTGAGTTCGTTGGCAGTCAGCACATCGCCATGTGTGCCTTCCTTGACGCCAAACAACGCGAGGATGCCGCGCGATGCGCGGTCGAGCAGCCAGTTTAAGGGGAAAACCAGCAGGTACCAGACGTGCAGTGGGTAGGCGATCCACAAGGACACCGTCTCGGCCTGGCGGATCGCGAATGACTTGGGCACCTGCTCACCGATCACGATGTGCAGCGACGAAAAGATCAAAAAGCCAGTCAGAAATGAAATCTGGTGGATCGTCGCTCCCGGCAGTTCCAGCGGTGCCAGCAGCGGGCCGATCAGCCCCGCCACGAAGGGCTCGCCGATCCAGCCCAGCCCGAGCGAGGCCATCGTGATGCCCAGCTGGCAGGCCGCCAGGTAGGCCTCAAGGTTCTGCATGATCGCCAGCGTGCGGCGGGCGCTGCCACTGCCGGCATTGGCCTTCTCCTGGATCCGGAATACCCGCGACTTGACCAGCGCAAACTCGGCGGCCACGAAGAACCCGTTGGCCGCCAGCAGCACGATGACCAGCAGCAGGGTAACGGGGGTACTCATATATTCCAGGGCTCCGTGGCGGGCGGGGATGCGCCGCAGAAAATCATGGTACGAACTAAACGGGTGAATCGCAAAACCCGGCCCGGGAGGGCGATTGCTCAGTCCCCAACCCCGGAGGAAGCGGGCAGCAACCGGATGATCCGGGAGTCGGTCGCGTTCTCGAGCAGGATGTAAAGCTCCCCACCGGGGCCCGTTTCGATGTCCCGGAACCGCGCCAGGTCTTTCAGCAGGGTTTCGGTGTGCACCACCTTGTTGTCTACGACTTCCATTCGCACAAGGTCGGTGGCCCGGAGCGTACCGACGATGATGTTGTTCTTCCAGTGCGGAAACTCCGTCCCCTGGTAGAAGATGAAGCTGGAGATGGCCGGTGATGGCGTCATGTCGACAACCGGGAACTGTGCATCCTTGGGGTCCAGTGTGATGCCGAGCGCCCTGGAAACGTTGACGGGCCTGCCATCGTAGTTAACGCCACTCGTGAACAGTGGCCAGCCGTAGTTATGGCCGGGCAGGAGGCGGTTGAGTTCATCGCCGCCACGCGGCCCCATTTCGGTGCTCCAGTGTTCGCCCGTTTGCCGGTTGAATTCGAGCCCTTGCACACTGCGATGCCCGTAGGTCCAGATGGATTTCAGCGCCCCGGGCGTATCGACAAAGGGATTATCCGACGGGATCCGCCCGTCGTCGTGCACGCGGTGGATCTTGCCGTAGGGAAGGTCAAGATTTTGCACACCCATGAAATCCAGGGCGGCTTTCATCCCGACGCTTAAGTAGACGTGGCCCTGGTTGTCAAAGCTGATGCGTCCACCGGCGGCCAGGTCAGACGTGTCGGTATAGGTCGCGATTTCCGCCTGCCAGATAATTTCCTGATCAATCCACGCGCCGTCCTTGATGCGACCACGAACCAGCCTGTTCATCGATACCGGTCGCTTCGAGCGGCGGCTCAACTCGTTGCAGTCGTTGCACCGGTCAGTGTGGTGAAGATAAATCCAGCCGTTGTCCTTGTATTGAGGATGAATGGCGACATCCAGCATCCAGCCGAGCCCCTGAACCTGGCCGAGAAAAAGCCCTGAGTCGGCGTACACGGGTGGCGTACCGCTGATGGGTGCGGATTTGCTGCCATCCCTGGCGATGATGCTAAGGCCGCGCATCCGCTCGGACAAAAGGATCCGTCCGTCGGGCAGCGGTGCGATGGAAAAGGGCATGGGATCGAGGCCTTTGGCAACCGTTTCAATCCGGAAGTCATGTCGTTCGCTGTGCACGGTTCCCGACGGGATCGTCAATGGAATGTTTGCGTTCTTGTCGAGTATGGTGGTTCCTTGCCTCTGCTCCGCGACGTAGAGCGCCAGGTTCCAGATCTGGCTCTCATTGAGTGTTTCAGACCACGCCGGCATGCCCTTTTCGGGAAAGCCAGTGGCAATGCTCCGGGCGATCTCCTTCACGGAATCGCCATGCGGCAGATCGAGGCCAATCAGCGGGGTGCCGAGCGGCGCGCCGCGCAGGTTTTCGCCGTGGCAGACGGCGCACTGGTCGTTGAACTGCTTGATGAAGCTATCCCGCATCGGGATCTTTCTGAGTGCTTCCCAGTCAACCTTGCCGGGGTCAAAGCCCTGCGCGGCGGCCTCCAGGGCGGGCACCGTCAGGGTCGTCAGCAGCAGGGCGAGCGCGATCTGCGTGGACCATCGTTGGTTCATCGTTCCATGACTCCGCGGCCGGCCGGAATGCCCCACAAAAGAACCATCTTAAGTTATCGGCCCGGCAGACCTGCGGCAAGACGCCGCGTTCGGGGTTCCTGCGGGACAGTTCCTCGTGCCAAGATCGCTATCGGCCCGCGTCGCCAGCCGGCGATCGTCGTGCCGCGGTGGAGATCACAGCAATGCATTCGAGGCACGCGCGCGTTCGACGCGGACTACCATCCTTCGGGCGTCGACCAGGACGGGCACTCGCGGCTCTTGCCGCCCTGGGTATTTCAGCGCTTGGTATTGCGGCCAAAGCACAGGCGGAGGCCCCACGCATCCACGCGATTACCGGTGTTCGCATCGTCACCGCGCCGGGCAAGGTCATCGAGAACGGCACGGTGGTGCTGCGAGACGGACTGGTGGAGGGGGTCGGTGCGAAGCTGGCCGTGCCGGTCGACGCCGAGGTCATTGCCGCAGAGCCGGGCTGGACGGTCTACCCGGCCTTTATTGACGCCGCATCGTCCGTTGGCCTCGACACCGAGGCGACCGCAGCGCCGCCCCGCCGCGCCCGCGGTGGGGCAGAGGAGAAGCGGCTTGGCGTTCGCCACGAACTCAAGGCCGTTCATCCCGAGGATGGCGTTATCGACCGGGTGGATCTCAAGCACACGAGCATCGCCGCCCACCGCGAGTTGGGTTTTGCAGTAGCCCACGTGCTACCCGACAAGGGCGTCTTCCGCGGCGAGTCAGCGGTACTGATCTTGCGAGAGGCACCGGCACCCGAGACCGTTGCTCGCGACCGGGCCGCCCAGGTGATCGCTTTGGAAACCTCCAGCTTCATGGCGCGCCAGTACCCGTCGTCCACGTTCGGTGCCGTGGCGACGGTGCGCCAGGTGTTTCTGGATGCGGCCCGCCAGGGCGAATGGAGCGAACGCTACGCGGCGAAGCCGGCCGGCATGGCGCCACCGGAATTTAGGTCGTCCGACGCGCCGCTGCTCGCCGTGCTGCGCGGCGAGTTGCCGCCGGTGTTCGTCGCCATCAATGGCCTCGACCCCGGCCGGTTCAGCGGTCTTGCCCGCGAGTTCGGGCTTGAGGGCCTGACCGTCGCCCGCGGCCTCGGCGATCGCGAGGCCGATCTGCGCGCGGCCGGCATGCCGCTGCTGCTGCCGCTGGAAATGCCCGAGCAGCCGGACCTGACGGACGCCGACAGCGTCACCGAGACAGGGCTCGAGGACATGCAGGAGATCCTGATGGCGCCCCGACTGCCCGCGACCCTCGACGCCGCCGGCGTGGAGTTCGCCTTCGTGACGGCGGGAATGAAAAGCACGCGACGTTTTCCGGAGAACCTGGCCGCCGTGGTGAAGGCGGGCTTGTCGCCCGACAAGGCGCTCGCGGCCATCACCACGACGCCAGCCCGGCTACTCGGCCTGTCGCGCAGCATGGGCACCCTTGAACCCGGCAAGCAGGCCAATCTGCTGATCGTCGAGGGCGAGCTGTTCACAGACAAGCCGAAGATCCGGCACGTGTTCGTCCAGGGCTACCACGAGGAAATCGAGGAGGAGACGATCGGCGATCCGAACGCAGTCGTCGATCCCCGTGGCACCTGGAGCATCAACACCGAAGTGATGGGCCGGTCGGCGGAGTCCACGTGGACGATCCGGGGTGCCGAGGAGGCTGGCGGGAAAATGCGCTACGCCGGTTTTAACGACAGTGCCCGATCCGGCAAGCGGGACTTTAGTAGCGTCGAACTCAAGGGCAACGCGATGACGGTAATCAGCAGCGGTCCGAGCGGTGAGTTGAAAATCACCGTGATTGTTGCCGGTGAAAGACTGTCTGGCGAGACCACGATGAAATCCGAACGCGGTTCGGCGCACATGAAGGTCGAAGGCCGCCGGGTTTCCGGCCCGGAGGAAAGCAAGTGATCAGTATTCAACGATCCGGAGTTTTGCGTGCCATGGCCGCTCTGGCGGCGTTGCTTATATATGGCGCGGGAACGGCGCAGGGCGCGATGGAGCTCGACGAGGCACTCAGGGTCCAGGCCTACCCGCCGCCGCCACCAACGCCTGCCCAGGTTCTCATCCGCAACGCGACGGTGTGGACCATGACCGATGCCGGCGTCGTCGACGGCATAGACGTGTTGCTGAGCAAGGGCAGGATTGCCGCCATCGGCCGTAACCTCCGCGCCAGCCCGGATGCGCTGGTCATTGACGGCACGGGCCGGCACGTGACACCCGGCATCGTCGATGCTCACAGTCACAGCGCCACCGAGCTGCTCGATCTCAACGAGGGCGTGAACAGCATCAGTTCCGAGGTGCGGGTGAGCGATGTGCTAAATCCCCGCGCGCCGCAGATCTACCAGCAACTTGCTGGCGGGGTGACGGTCGTGCACGTGCTGCACGGCTCGGGCAATACCATCGGCGGCCAGAATGCCATCATCAAGTACCGCTGGGGCGTCGAACGC
>JAQBGF010000190.1:0-16826 GCA_032122615.1 Gammaproteobacteria bacterium
CGGACTTCAACCGCTCACAGTCCGGCGGGAAGAAAGTCTCGCTCGCGGACCTGATCGTTCTGGGTGGCGCCGCCGCCATCGAGCAGGCCGCGAAGAACGCCGGCTACGCCGTGCAGGTTCCGTTCACGCCGGGACGCACCGACGCGACGCAGAAGCAGACCGACGTGATGTCCTTCGCCGTGCTTGAACCGGCCGCGGACGGTTTTCGGAACTATTTTGGCAACGGTAATGGCCGATCGCCGACGGAATTGCTGGTCAATCGGGCGAGCCTGCTGACGATGACCGTTCCCGAAATGACTGTACTGGTCGGGGGCATGCGGGCCCTGGACACCAATACCGGACAAACGGGATACGGTGTGTTCACCGGTCGGCCCGGGACCTTGAGCAACGACTTCTTCGTGAACCTGCTCGACATGTCCACGAAGTGGAGCAAGTCCGCAACGACAGATGGCATTTACGAGGGACACGATCGCGGGACCGGCAAGCTCAAGTGGACGGCGACCCCGGTTGACCTGATATTCGGGTCGAACTCCGAGCTGCGCGCCGTGGCGGAGGTCTACGCTGCATCCGACGGACAAGAGAAATTTGTGCGGGATTTCGTGAAGGCCTGGACCAAGGTCATGACGCTCGACCGCTTCGACCTGCACTGAGGGGCCCGGTGAGCGACTCGCCCCTGCCCAGCTTCGAGTGCCTGATCCCGTAGAGGAAATAAACGACGATCCCGCCTGCCAGGTAGATCAGGAAGAAATTCCGGGTGTTCGTGGTGGCCATCAGAGACATTAAGAGGAACAGGCACATCAGCGCGCCAACGAGCGGGGTGGCCGGGGAAAACGGCATTCGAAACGGGCGCTTGAGCTCCGGCGCGGTCACTCGCAGATACAGCACCGTCAGGCAGACAATCCCGAAGGCGGCCAGCGATCCGACATTGGTGAGGTCGGCCAGCGCGTCGAGCGACATGAAGCCGGCAGCAGCCGAAGCGAGACCGCCGACGATCAGCGTGTTGATCCACGGCGTGCGGAATCTCGGATGCACGGTGGCCAGGGGCGCGGGCAGCAAGCCGTCGCGGGCCATCGTGTAGAAAATTCGCGTCTGTCCGTACAGCAGCACGAGCATTACCGACGACAATCCCGCAATCGCGCCGATCTTTACCACCAGGCCGAACCACGGCAGGCCGATCTGGTTCACGGCCTTGGCAATGGGCGCCGGGTCATCAAGGTCGGCGTAGGGGACGATGCCGACCAGCACGGCGGACGTCAGTATGTACAGGACCGTGCAGATCAGCAGCGAGCCGAGGATGCCGATCGGCAAGTCACGCGCCGGAGTGCGTGTCTCTGCTCCAGCCGTGGACACTGCCTCGAAGCCGATGTAGGCGAAGAAAATAGTCGCCGCTCCGGATATCAGGCCGCCAATGCCATAGCGCGAGGAGTTGTTGCCCGTGACGACATTTGTCAGGGCCCGCCAGATGTCGGGCCACAACCCGCGCGGGGTTCCTTCCGGGGGTGGCGGAATTTCGGCCGGGATCAACGGCGTCCAGTTCTGCGGGTCGACATAAAAAATGCCGACGACGATGAAAGCGAGAACCACGGAGAGTTTAATAACGACGATGATATTGTTCACGTTCGCAGATTCGGACACGCCGACAACGAGCAATCCCGTGATTGCCACGATCGCCAGCACGGCTGGCAGGTTGATCAAGCCGATCGCGACTACCGCTCCCGCCTCCTTCACCTCGACACCCGGAGCCGCGGTGAGGGCTGGCGCTATATGAATCCCAAGGTCCTTGAGCAGGCTGACAAGATAGCCTGACCAGCCAACCGCCACCGTCGAGGCGGCGAGTCCGTACTCCAGGATCAGCAGCAAGCCCATCACCCAGGCGGCCAGCTCGCCCATCGACGCATAGGAGTAGGAGTAGGCTGAGCCGGACACCGGCAGCATCGAGGCCAGTTCGGCATAGCAAAGAGCAACGAACGTGCATAGCACGCCCGTGATCACGAACGAGATCATGATCCCGGGCCCGGCGAAATTTGCCGCGGCCCTGCCGGTCAGAACGAAGATGCCCGTGCCGATAATGCAGCCGATGCCGAGTGATATCAGGTTGACCGCGCTGAGGGTGCGCTTGAGCTCACCCTGCTCGTGCTCTGCCTGCATCTGGGCGACGGATTTGCGGATGAACAATCGGCGCAGGCCATTAACGGGTGAATTAGCCATGAGATCTCCTAGGCCACAGGTATCAGCATTATCGGGCAGCGATCGCAACGAGCGCTCTCAGCACAGCGCCGATCTGCCGCGACTCTTCGGGCAAATAGGCGCCGGTTGTCTCATCCATGTAACTGCGTTGGGCGAGCTCCAGTTGCACCGCATTGATGCCGCAGGCCGGGTCGCCGTAAGCTCGGGTGATGTAGCCACCCTTGAAGCGCCCGTCGCGGACCGCCGTGAATTGCGGAATGCCCTGCGCATAGCTAAGCAGGCGCGCTGCCAGGCTATCGCCACAGGAGCGGCCATCGTTGGTGCCGAAGTTCAGCACCGGCAGATCGCCGGCGAACAGGCTCGGCACCTGGCTTTTGATTGAGTGGGCATCCCACAGAACCGCGGAGCCATGGCGCGAGCGCAGCGCGTTGAGCTCCGCCCGCAGGCGCTCGTGGTACGGCTCCCAGTAACGGGCGATGCGGGCCCGGACGCCGGCCGCATCCGGCACGCTTCCCGACCGCCATATCGGATGGCCGTCGAAGGTGCCGATCGGAACGACGCTGGATCCGGTCATCCCCGGGTAGAGCGGCGCGTCGCCGGGCGGGCGATTGAGATCAACGACGTAGCGCGAATGGGTGGCGACGAGCACGGTTGCGCCGAGATCCTCCAGGAAATCGTACAGCCGATCCACGTGCCAGTCAGTGTCGGGCAGCGATCGCGCACGGTCGGTCATCTGCGAGTCAATATCAGGCGGCAAGAACGTTCCCGAATGCGGAATGCTCACGAGAAGGCGTGTGGTGCCGGGAATCAGTCGGTACAGGTCCACTCAACCCGTTCCGGATGGCAGGATCGCGGCTACCGGCCCGACGAATTGGCCGTCCAGAATCATCTTCTGCAGTGTCTGGATATCGCCAGACAGGGGTCGGTCCCGCTCGAACCGGGCGCTCACCGTGCGAACGCTGGCCAGCACCGCCTCAAGCGGCGCCGAGCTCCGCTGCGGCCGGTGAAACTCGACGCCCTGGGCAGCCGCCAGCAGCTCTATGGCGACAATTCCTGCGGTGTTTTCGGCCATCCGGTGCAGTCGCAGTGCCGCTGTCGTCGCCATGCTGACGTGGTCCTCCTGGTTGGCTGAGGTCGGCAGGCTGTCGACACTGGCCGGATGCGCCAGCGACTTGTTCTCCGAGGCAAGCGCCGCGGCTGTGACCTGCGGCACCATGAACCCGGAATTGAGCCCGCTGTGTTCCACCAGGAACGGCGGCAGGCCGCTCATGCGCGTATCGATCAGTAGTGCAATCCGTCGCTCCGACAGCGCGCCAATCTCGGCGATGGCGATCGCCAGGTAGTCGCAGGCCAGAGCCACGGGTTCCGCGTGAAAATTGCCACCGGACAGGATGGCGCCGTCATCACTGAAGACCAGCGGGTTGTCCGTGACCGCGCGAGCCTCCACCAGAAGAGTGTCGGCGACGTGCCGGATGGCCTGCAGGCAAGCGCCCATCACCTGGGGCTGGCAGCGCAGGCTGTAGGGATCCTGCACCCGCTCGCACTGGCGGTGCGAGGCACGAATCTGGCTGCCGGCGATGAGTTCCCGGATCACTCGCGCTACATCGATCTGTGCCTGATGGCCGCGCACCTGGCTGACGCGCGCGTCGAAGGGCGTGTCGCTGCCGCTCGCGGCGTCGATCGACAACGCGCCCGCGAGGCAGGCAGCGGCGAAAATCTTCTCCGCCTGAAACAGGGCGCCGAGCGCCAATCCTGTGGAGACCTGCGTGCCGTTAAGAAGTGCCAGGCCCTCCTTCGGCTGCAGGGTCAGCGGCGCGAGACCGGCCAGCTGTAGCGCTTCAACGGCGTCGTGCTCCTTCCCCGCGTGCCGCGCCCGCCCCACCCCGAGCAGTACGGCGGACAAGTGGGCCAGCGGCGCAAGGTCACCCGACGCGCCGACCGAACCGCGCGACGGAACGCAGGGGTAAACCTCGTGATTCAGGAGTTTCGACAGTGCGACGATGACCTCGGGCGAAACGCCCGAATAACCCTGGGCGAGGCTCAGGATCTTCAGCACCAGGATCAGCCGAACGCTTCGATCGTCCAGGTTCTCGCCGATGCCCGCGCAGTGGGAGAGGATCAGGTTTTCCTGCAGTTCAACCAGGTGGTCATCCGGGATGCGGACGTTGGCGAGCATGCCGAAACCCGTGTTGATCCCGTACACCGGCTGCTCAGCGGCGAGCGCTGCGCGGACGGTCTGCTGGCTGCTGCGCACACGGGTCATCGTCGTCTCATCGAGCGACATGTGCGCTGGCCCCTGCCAGATATCCCGAAGCTGCGAGAGGGTCACATCGGCGGCTCGGGCGGAAATCTGCGTGCTCATGATGGCATCTGCTCCCCGGTGATCATCGGCAGCTTCAGTCCGGACTCGCGGGCCTGACTGATAGCCGTCTCGTAGCCGGCATCCGCGTGGCGCATCACGCCGGTGGCAGGGTCGTTCCACAGCACCCGCTCGATGCGCCGGGCTGCCGCTGGGCTGCCATCACAGACGATGACCACGCCGGCGTGCTGGGCAAAGCCCATACCGACACCGCCGCCGTGGTGAAACGATACCCAGGTAGCGCCGCTGGCTGTGTTGAGCAGTGCGTTCAGTATCGGCCAGTCCGACACAGCGTCCGACCCGTCGAGCATGGCCTCGGTCTCGCGGTTGGGACTGGCCACCGATCCCGAGTCCAGGTGATCGCGGCCAATGACGATCGGGGCCTTGAGTTCACCGCTCGCCACCATGTCATTGAAGGCGAGACCCAGGCGGTGGCGCTCCCCGAGGCCCACCCAGCAGATCCGTGACGGCAGTCCCTGGAACCGGATGCGGCTGCTCGCCATGTCGAGCCAGCGGTGCAGCCCCGGATTGTCCGGAATCAGTTCCTTCACCTTGCGATCCGTGGCGTGGATATCCACCGGGTCGCCCGACAGCGCGACCCAGCGGAACGGGCCGATGCCGCGGCAGAAGAGCGGCCGGATGTAGGCCGGGACGAAGCCGGGGAAATCGAAAGCGTTCAACACGCCCTCGTCCAGTGCAACCTGGCGGATATTGTTGCCGTAGTCGAACACCGGAATGCCCCGGGCCTTGAACTCGAGCATGGCCCGCACGTGGTTTGCGATGGACGCACGCGCCGCTTTCGCCACGCCCTGCGGGTCACGATCCTGGGCGTCGTGCCAGCGCGCCACGGACCAGCCCTCGGGAAGGTAGCCGTGCACCGGATCGTGCGCAGAGGTCTGATCGGTAACGGCGTCGGGCCGCACGCCGCGCTTCAGCAGTTCGGGAAGAACCTCCGCGGCATTGCCCAGCAGCCCGACGGACACCGCGTGGCCTGTGCGCGCCGCTTCGTCGATGATGCCGAGCGCCTCGCGAAGATCCGCGGCGCGCCGGTCGAGGTACCCCGTGGCCAGGCGCTTTTCGATGCGATCCGCCTGGCACTCGACGGCCAGCATGGACAGACCCGCCATCGTTGCTGCGAGCGGCTGCGCTCCGCCCATGCCGCCGAGTCCTGCGGTAAGAACCCACTTTCCGGCCGGCGAGGCGCCGAAGTGCTGGCGCGCCATCTCCGCGAAGGTTTCGTAGGTCCCCTGCACGATTCCCTGACTGCCGATATAGATCCAGGAGCCAGCAGTCATCTGGCCGAACATCATCAGACCCTTGCGGTCGAGTTCGTTAAAGTGCTCCCAGGTGGCCCAGTGGGGCACGAGATTGGAATTTGCCAGCAGCACCCGCGGGGCATCGACGTGCGTGCGGAACACCCCGACGGGCTTGCCGGACTGGATCAGCAGGGTTTCGTCGTCGCCGAGTTCGCGCAAGGTCTCGACGATGCGGTCGAAGCACTCCCAGTTACGTGCCGCCCGGCCAATTCCGCCGTACACCACCAGTTCCTCGGGGTGCTCGGCGACCTCCGGGTCGAGGTTGTTCATCAGCATGCGCAGCGGCGCTTCCGTGAGCCAGCTCTTTGCTGACAGAACGGTGCCCCGGGGGGAGCGAATTACGCGGTCGCTGTGCCTGTTCATCGGGATCCTTTCCACACGCCGCCATTGTCAGGGTGCCTGCGTCCCGTCGGACGCTCCACCGGCTGCGAACCGGCTGTCAGTTCGTAACGCGCGCCCGGGTGAAAGAGCCTCGCGATGCTTACCGGCTGGCCGCCAGACCAGGTGCGCCGGTTGATCACGAGGCAGGGCTCTCCGGCCGTCATCTTCAGCAGGCTGCGCACGCGACGGGCCGGAGTCTCGGCGCGGATGACGTGCTCTACAGTCTGCAGCGGCGCCACCCGCGAGAGGTATTCGTTCGGCGTAATCCGGGAGAAATCCTGGCGGAGGTAACCCGGTGCCGCGTGGGCCGAGACGTGGCGGTCCTCCAGCTGGATCGGCAGATCATTCTCGAAGTGGACAATGAGCGAATGGAACAGCGCCCCGCCGGGCCGCAGCCGGAGGCGGGCCGCCGCGTCACGCGTGGCCACCGCCTTCTCGAGCAGCACCACCCTCGCGCTGTGTGCGTGACCACGATCGCGGATTTCATCCGCGATGTTGCGCACGTCCAGCGCGTGCGATCGGGCATGCGCTTGCGCAACGAAGGTACCGATGCCGGACTGGCGCACCACGACGCCGTCGCTGGCCAGCTCACACAATGCGCGGTTCGCCGTCATGCGGGACACACCAAATTGGCGCACCAGCTCCAGCTCCGACGGGGCGCGGTCGCCAGGCTGTAGCCTTCCTGCCTGAATGTTCGCAACGATGTACGACTTCAGCTGCTGGTAGCGCGGGATCGTCGGATCGGCGGGCTCGGTTATTCTGCTCTGACTCATGGGTTTCACGTCAGCCTGGCTGGCACAGTCTGGTTACGACTTCGGCGAATCCGGCTGCCGCGTTGCTGGCCAGCGGGTGATGCCCGTCGCGGACCACCTGACGTCCGGCCACGAGCACGCTGGTCACCAGCGGGCGATTGCCGGCAAACACCAGGCAGTCGAGCAGTTCGTCGCCGTCGGCGCCCGTGAGCAGCGGGTGGCTGGCATCAAGTTCCACGAGGTCGGCCGCATGGCCCACCACGATGCGACCCGTTTCCTGTCCGAGTGCCTGGCTGCCGCCAGCGACTGTCGCCCGGAAAAGCCGCGCGCCGCTGTTCGGCTCCGTCGTGCTGGCCGCGATGTTGCGGCGGCCGTGCACCAGGCGCTGACCGTACTCAAGCCAGCGGAGCTCTTCCACCGGGCTTACTGAGACGTGACTGTCCGAGCCGATACCGATCCGGCCGCCGGCCGCCAGGAAGTCTGCCAGCGGAAACAGGCCGTCGGCCAGATTTGCTTCGGTGGTCGGGCAGAGGCCGACCACCGCGCCCGTCGCCGCGAGGGAACGGACCTCGTCTTCAGTCATGTGCGTTGCGTGCACCAGGCACCAGTGCTTGTCGATGAGGTCGCGCTTAAGCAACCACTCCACCGGCCGTTGGCCCGACCAGGCCTCGCAGTCGCGTACCTCCTGAAGTTGCTCGGCCACGTGGATATGCACGGGGCAGTTCGGGGCAGCACTGGCCCTCCACGCCAGCACGTCGTCGATGGCATCCGGCGCCACGGCGCGCAGGCTGTGGAAAGCCACGCCGATACGAATGGTCCCGCTTTCCTCCGGGCGCAGTGTGTCGAGCAGTGCGAGGTAGTCACGCACCGTGTGGATGAACGCTGCCTGCGAAGGCTCAGGTGGTTGCGCGCCGAAGCCCCCGTGCATATACAGTACCGGCAAGAGCGTCAGCCGGATGCCGGCAGCGGTCGCCGCGCGAATGAGGGCGCGGCTCGCGGCCACCGGATCAGCATGCCGGGCGCCGCCCGGCCCGTGGTGCAGGTAGTTGAATTCACAGACCGACGTATACCCGGCCTCGAGCATCTCGACATAAAGGAGAGTGGCGATGGCCTCGAGGTCGGCCGGAGTGACGCGGCGCGAGAGCTTGTACATCCGCTCCCGCCAGGTCTGGAAGGAATCAGGTCCACTGCCGGCGCGCTCGGCCCGTCCCGCCAAGGCCCGCTGGAAAGCGTGGCTGTGGATATTGGGCATGCCCGGCACCAGGATTCCGGCTGCGCTGCCGGCATCGCCCTCGTCAATTCGGGCTATGCAGCCCGAAGAGTCGATGCCCACCTTGACGTCGGCCGCCCAGTCGGAGGGCAGAAGGGCGCGATGTGCTGGCACGTGTATCACTTCGAATCCTTGAGGGTGGCGCGAAGGCGTGTACCGTGGCCGTAAGTTAGTTGTATAGACAGCCCTAGACAGAATAGTATCCATATTCAACGATGGCGCAATGGGACTCCCTCTGGATAAACGGCCACGTGGCCACGATGGCGCGTGGCGCGGCGCCCTATGGCGCCATTCGCGACGGGGCAGTAGCCGTCGAAGGCGGGCGAATTGCCTGGGTCGGGCGGCAGAGCGATCTGCCCGACAAGCCGCAGCGCTGCGCCGGTTCCGTGCACTCCCTCGACGGCGCCTGGCTGACCCCCGGGCTCATCGATTGCCATACGCACCTCATCTTTGCCGGCAATCGCATTGCCGAATTCGAGGCACGCTGTAATGGCGCCAGCTACGAGCAGATCGCCCGGCGCGGTGGCGGCATTCTCGCGACGGTCGCTGCAACCCGCGCGGCCAGCACGGCGGAACTGCTTGCCAGCGCCCGGTTACGTCTCGCATCGCTGGTCAGTGAGGGCGTAACGACTCTCGAGATCAAGTCCGGCTACGGGCTTGATCTAGCCACGGAGCGGCGGATTCTTGCTACGGCCCGGGAGCTTGGCCAGCAGTGCGGCGTCGATATTCGTACGACCTACCTTGGCGCCCACGCGGTGCCCACCGAATTCGCAGGCCGACCGGACGACTACGTGGCATTCATCTGCGACAAGGTCCTCCCGGCGCTGGCGGCCGACGGGCTGATCGATGCCGTTGATGCGTATTGCGAGACGATCGCCTTCGACGCCGCCCAGGTTGAGCGCGTGTTCAATCGCGCCCGTGAGCTCGACCTGCCAGTAAAACTGCATGCGGACCAGCTCTCCGACAGTGGCGGCGCTGCATTGGCGGCCCGCTCCGCCGCCTTGTCGGCCGACCACCTCGAATACACCGGAACCGCCGGGGTTAAGGCGCTGGCGGCCTCCGGGACCGCGGCAGTGCTGCTGCCGGGCGCCTTCTACACGCTTGGGGAATCGCAGTTACCGCCCGTGGCGGCTCTGCGTCACCACGGGGTGCCGATGGCCATCGCCACAGACTGCAATCCTGGCAGCTCGCCGTCGCTCTCGCTGTTGCTGATGATGAATATGGGTTGCCATCTGTTCCACCTGACCCCGGAGGAGTGCCTCGCTGGCGTCACCCGATGTGCGGCCCAGGCACTCGGCCTGGAAGGCGACCGCGGCACTCTTACGACCGGCAAGCGCGCTGACATGGTTGCGTGGAAGATCAGCGAGCCGGCCGAGCTCAGCTACTGGTTGGGCCACAATCCGATGGTCAACGTCATGGCGGGCGGTCGGCGTATCGGTGCGGCCTGACTACAGTGTTGTGACCGCCGTCGGGAAATTTCGCCTGGTCCCTTCAATACACGCGGGGTGCTGATCATGAATCGTCGAAAACTCCTGCAATCCAGCCTCACATTGCCGATCGCGGCTGCAGCAGCCGGCTGCCAGACCTTAGGCGGGACGTCGTCCGCGGCAGCGTCTGCCGGGTTGTCGACGCGCGATTCGCACTTCGATCCGTGGATCGAGATCAACGCCGATAATGTGCGGCACAACGTTCGTGAAATCTCCCGCCGTGTTTCGAACCGCCCGATTCTCGCTGTCATAAAGAACAACGGTTATGGCGCTGGTACCGTCGAGATCGCAAGAATACTGGAGCCGATGAAATCGATCGCGGGATTCGCCGTAATCAAGCTGCAGGAGGCGATGGTGTTACGCGATGCCGGCATCCGCAAGCCCATCCTGCTGATGGGGCCGTTCAATGCAGCGGAGCTTGATGACATGGTGGCGCGAAACATCATGGCCATGATGTACCGCCCGATGGGCACCGAAATCGGTTTGGTCAGCGCCCGGCGTCAGAAGCCGGTTACCGTGCATTTCTGCATCGATACGGGCATTGGGCGCGTGGGAGTTCCGTACCAGGACGCCGAAGATCTCGTCGTGTCACTCGGCACTCGCAAGGACGTGGTTGTCGCTGGTACACAGATGACCTTCGCGGAGGACCCGGAATTCGATGCCGAGCAGTTGCGCCGCTTCGTGGAACTGTGTGGTGCCTTGGAGCGTCGCGGTGTGTCGGTCGGCCGCAGGCACGCTGCGTCGAGCTTTGCGTTGTTCGAGCGTCCCGAAGCCTTTCTCGACATGGTGCGCCCGGGTATGGCGATCTACGGCTGCTATTCCGAGGCCAGGTTCCGTGACCTCAAGGTCATGGACCTGCGGCCGTCCATCGCACTCAAGACGCGCGTGGTATACGTCAAACGTCTGCGCGCTGGCGACAGCGCGGGCTACGAGCGTGCCTACAAGACCGACGTACCGGTGTGGCTCGCGACACTCCCAGTGGGCCACGTTGACGGATTGCCCCGCAATCTGGCCGGAGGTGGATCTGTCCGCATTCGCGACCGAATGTACCCCCTCGTCGCATCGGTGTCCTCTAGCCACAGCATTGTCGAGCTCGGCGCCGGGACGACCGTTAAGGTCGGTGACGAGGTCACGCTCTTCGGCTGGCAGACCGGCTCGGAACCGAACAGCCTGTGTACGGCGGCCAAGTGCTCGGTGTACGACCTGATGATGCACCTGAACCCACTCCTGCCACGTCGCGTTGTCAGTGTCGGAAGCTGAGTCGTCATGATTCTTACCACACTCGACTGGGCGATCATGGCCGTGTACGGAGCCCCAGGCGAACTGGTCTCTCGCTAGAATTCCCTGCTTAACAGGGACAGAACAGGGATTGCGCAGCGCTTCGACCCTGACGGCTATTTGACGCTACTGAGTGCCCGTCGCTTCTGCGTGGAACCTGTATTCGCTGACAGGCGAGGCTGCAGGAACGAGCGCACCCGTTCGCCCATTCGTGCAATGAGCGGCAGGACATCGCCGGAACAAACTGCGGGCGAGAACAGGTAGCCCTGCAGGTACATCCCGGGGTGACCCAGCAGGGCATCGAGCTGCGCCCGGCGCTCCACGCCTTCGGCCGTGATCTCGAGCCCGAGACTGGTGCACAAGCCAATGATTGCCTGGGCGATGGCCAGCGATCTGGCGCTGGTGTCTATGGTTGCTATCAGTCCACGGTCCAGCTTGACGCGGGACAAGGGCAATTGTTCCAGCGACACTAACGACGAGTAGCCGGTTCCAAAGTCGTCGAGGGCGACGCCAAACCCCGCCGCCCGCAGTAGGCGCAGGGTATGAATGGTCACCGTGCCCGTTTGCAGCACATTTTCGGTGAGCTCGATCTCGATGCAACGCGTCGGCAGCTGGTTCCGCGCCAGCAGATCCTGCAGGCGGTCGACGAAGCCACTGTCCAGCAACTGGCGCGATGACAGATTTATCGCCACTCGCACCTCGGGCCAGGTTGTGTGATGCCAGCGAGCGGCGGTCTCGACGGCGCACTGGATCACCCAGTCGCTGATCTCGCCAATAAGCCCTGATTCTTCTGCAACGGGCAGAAAATCAGCGGGCATCTGATATGTGCCGTTTGGCAGGCGCCATCGAAGCAAGGCTTCGACCAGGTCGACCTGTCCCGTGCCGGCATTCACCTCCGGCTGGAAGAAGAGTTCGAACTCGCCGCGCTCAATGGCTCGCCGCAGGCCTTGCTCCGTATTGAACTTTGATGCCGCTGCTGCCAGCAAATCCGGGCTGAAAAAACACATCTGGCTACGGCCCAGCTCCTTGGCGCGGAACAACGCCGCATCGGCTGCCTGTAGCAGAGACTCCGCGTCGCTCTCGTGATCCGGGTACACGCTGGCGCCGACGCTGAGGCTCATGGACAATTCGCGACCGTCAATGTGCAATGGTTTCTGGAAGGCCCGCACAAGCGCCAGGCCGGCGGCGCCAATTTCGTCGATGCTGCGGGCCGCTGCCATGATCACGGTGAATTCGTCGCCGCCTACCCTGGCCGCGAAACCAAATGGGGCACACACCCCACGCAGGCGCTCCGCGAAAGTCTGAAGAACGCGGTCGCCGAAGACGTGACCCATGCTGTCGTTAATGTTCTTGAAATTGTCCAGGTCGAGGAAGAAGACACCGACGAGACACCTGCTTTCGGCTGCGGATGCCAGCGCCGTATTCAGCTGGACGAAAAGTTGCCGGCGGTTTGGCAACTGGGTCAGCGGATCGTGTTGCGCCAGGTGCTGGAGTTGCCGGGTGCGTTCCTCGACCTTGGCCTCCAGCTGGTCGTGATACTGGCGGGTCACTGCCTGGGCGGCTGCCAGCTGTTCGGCCATCTGGTTGAACGAAACCGCCAGCGAGTCAAGTTCCCGTATTCCCCCGCGCGCGACGACGACCCCGGACTCGCCGGTCGCGAGCCGCCGCGTGGCAAGCATCAGTCGCCTGACGGGCCGAATGATGCTGAGCATGGTGGCGACAGAGGAGACCAGCAGGAGTGCGAGTGTGAAAATACTGAGCCAGGCAAAGGTGATCTGCTTGTCCGTGCTCGACGCCGCGGACCTGGCAATACGCTTGCCTGACGAGTATCGGGTTGTTGGGCCGCGGGATGGCGCCGCGGCCGGGCCGACATTGGCGGCCAGCAGTACGGCCAACCGCGCATTGGCTTTCTCAAATCGACTCATGGCCGCCGCTTGCGGATTTTCCAGCCCGTCCAGTGCCGACCGGGCATTGGCGAGGGCCGCAAGATCAGACCGCATCAGGTCGAACCACTCGTCGCCCTGGGTTCGACGCAGGGTTGTCTCGTGTTCCTCAAGAGCGGCGGCGAACGTTGCCTCGTTCGCGCCAATAGCGGCGATGGATGAATTGTTGCGATCCCCTGTGCTGACCAGGGTCGCCAAATCCGGCCGGATGCGATCCAGTATCCGGCTCATGTCAATCATGAATTGACGGGCAACCACGCGACCGAAGATCTTCCACGCCCGGTCAATGGCATCCTTCATCCGGATGTCGACGTCTTCAAAGTGCCTTTCATAATTCCTGATATGTTGTCTACGCGCGTCAGCGTCGCCTATCATTCGTGCAGCATCTTTACGCTGTGATCGAAGCAAAGACGCGAACTTGTTCAATTGGGGCGCGTTGCCGGCAGTTCGGGCCCGACGCAGGTAGTCAGCAGCTTTCCGCTTCAGATCTTCTGATGCCTGCTTCGCCTCGATAACGCGCGCGGGGCTGTCATCGGCAATCCGGATACCGGTCGCGCGGCCGAAGTGCGTAATTGCCCCGAGCAGCGCTTCCCCACTGACCACCGCTGCGCTTCGCCGGCTGCCCGGATTGTTCTGGTCGGGATGGACGTCGACGAACTGGATAATTGCCGGACCGCTTTCGACCAACGTATAAGCAGCCACCGCCAGGACGGCCACGGCGACGAACGCAACGGTAAGTCGAACCGCAATGCCGATGCGAAAGCGGAGCCACCAGTGCGGCGACATATGGGCAAGTTCCCCAAGGGATGTCCCGGCAGTATTCCCGTTCGCGGGGGCCGCGAGAGTGCGTAGCTCACATTTACGGATCACCGCCCGCCCAGGGCCGCTCCAGGCCCGGATCCACCGCTGCCAGGGTCTTGCCGATGGTGCGGTCGTCGTACAGCACACCCAGCAACAGCCGGGCCAGGTCCGGACGCTTGATGAAGCCCATGGTGGCGGGCTCGTCGCTTAAGATCCCCCGCCCCGTCGGCACCACGCCGGGCGGCAGGCCGCCGGGCCGGATGATGGTGTAGTTAAGGCCGCTGGCGCGGAAATGCTCCTCCGCCGCCGTCTTCTGGGGCAGGATTTTGGACAGCGCCAGGCGCGAGATGAGCGGGGCGGCGTTGCGGCTGTCGCCGGCACCCACGGTGCTGATCAGGATGACCCTCTGCACGCCGGCCGCCACGGCGGCGTCCGCCACGTTGATGTTGCCCTGCCGATCCAGGTCCGGCACGGACAGCCCCGAGATGGCGGCGATGGCGGCGTCGAAGCTGCCGGCCTCAAAGGCCGCCTGCACCGTCACGGGATCCATCACGTCTCCCACCGCAAAGTTCACGCCCAGGGGCTCGAGCTGGCTGCGGTCCGAGCTGGACCGGACGAAGGCCGTGACCTGATCGCCGTGCTCCCTGAGGTCCCGCACGATCTCGGTGCCCAGCTTGCCGGTGGCACCAAACACGATCACGTTGCGCCCCCCATCGGCCGGCACCGGTTGCACGGCGAACTCGCTGCCCGGCAGGTTGGGTTTCAGCGTCAGCATGACGAAGACCACCAGCGCGATGACCAGCAGCACCAGCAAGCCCAACAGGGCGCCCAGGAACTTCAGAGCTTTCTTCATGTGGAATCGTCGCTGTAACGGGTGGTGGGGGGAGGATAGGGTATTCGCGGGCCGTCGTGATAGTGGGTCGGGCAGGCGTGGCGACGGTGTACGGAGTCTTAATTAAGAGTGCGCAAGAGACTCATTGGAGGTGTGTGAAGTCCTCACCGAGGTGGTCTCTGGCCCGACTTCCCTGATGTGCAGGGAAAGTGCAGGGAATTCAGAAAAATCCGAGCCCAAAAGCCGATGCTCCAGGCTGCCAGCCCTTCTAATTACAGGCGGTTAGCGTGCAATTCCCTGTGCCGGATAACAGGGACTTTTTCACCCTGGAATAGGGAATGCGCCTTCCGGAACAGGGAACATATTGCCTCGTCGCGATCAGGCGCGCGCGCCCTGCGCGATGGTATTAGCCGGCCGTACCCGGACCTTCACCTCCACACGTGAGCCGAGCCGGTTGATGATGGACATAAGTCGATCGACCGTGAAGCGCCCAAGGTCCGCATTGCGGATGCGCGAGAAATCCGCCGCAGCAACCCCAGTGAGGGCATGCGCGGCGCGCACGCTCAAGCGCCCCCGACTGAGTGCCTTGATGATTTCGGCAGCCAGGATGGCCTTGAATTGCTCAACGTCGGCGTTCTTGTGCCCAAGATCGCGGAACACATTCCCGCTTCCGCGCACCACCTCCAATTTCCTGCCTTTCATGGCAACATCTCCTTCAGGCGCTTCAAACGCTCCTTGATCAGATCAATCTCGCGTTTCGGCGTCTTAATGCCTTGCGTGGATTTCTTCTGGAAAGCATGGATCACCCAAACGTCATCGCCAAGCTGCACCGCGTAGACCACCCGAAATGCGTCGCCCCGGAACGGCAGTGCAATCTCGAAAATGCCGGCGCCCAGACCCTGCATCCGTTTGGCGATATCAGCCTTGCCGCCCTCTGCCGCAATCGTCAGGGCGACGAGGCAGATGGATCTGGCTCCTTGCGGAAAGGCCTCGAATGCCTTCAACGCCGCTTTGATCCATGAAACGGGCCGTGTCTTCCGAGCCTCAGGCATCGGCTATTCCATAGCGCTCACGCTGTGGATGTTGTCATATATGACAACAGTCTGTCAAGGTTCCGGACCTGTGTGTGGCAGATTCAGACGACTAACGATCACCGCAACCTTGCCGGCGACGACCATGACCCGTAGGATTCTTCAACCGGACGTTTGTCAGGAACGATCGTGATCAGACTACTCCTCTTCGCTGCCGTGGCTGGGCTGCTCTTCTACCTCTATCGCATACTTCGAGTTGGTAGGGTGACACCTGGAGCCGTAGCAGTAACGCCGGCCCTTGAATCAAGCGCCAAGACAGTGGGCACTATCGCGAACTTCGACGAAACGGTAATCCAGGGATCGCACGCGGCTCCAACGCTGGTTGACTTCTGGGCGCCCTGGTGCGGACCGTGCCAGTCGCTATCCCCCATCCTGGATGCAACCATCCAGCACTACGGTGGCCGCGTGCGCCTGGTGACGGTCAATATTGACCAACAGAGCGAACTGGCGGAGCGTTTCAGGATTCAGGGCATCCCTGCCGTCAAGATCTTCCGCGATGGCGCGGTTATCGATGAGTTCGTGGGCCTTCAGAGTGAACGTCAAATCCAGTGGATGCTGGATCAGCACCTGCCACCAAAGGAGGTCAGCGCGGACTGAAGGTTCTTATTCGCATCTAGGTACTCGCTCTCAAACCGGTGCGAGACAGCTCCTTGCGCAGTATTGCTCGCAACTGTGCCGCGGATCGAATGCCCTGGAATCGGGCCACCTCCGTTCCTTTGGCATATAAAACGATCGTCGGAACGGCCTCAACACCAAAGCGCATCGCAAGATCTGTCTCTCGATCAACATCGACCGCTACCAAGTGCACACTCTTGCAAGACTCCGCCCGGAGTGTTCGAAAACTAAACTAATCACTATGCGGCGAGCTTCTCATAGTAGTTCAACGTCCCGCCGAGCCGACTGCGCCGCACGATGGCGCCCTCTTCTGTCTGAAATGTTGCCGCCGGCTCAATGAGCCGGTTACCGATGCCCTGGTGGTTGCGCTCGGCATGGTAGTGGGCCAGGTATTCACGCAACGCGCGGCGCACCATCCCCTGCCCGATCGGCACCACCCGCGACAGGCATTCATCCTTGATCGAGCGCACAAAACGCTCGGCATAAGCATTGAGATTCGGTGAGCGCGGCGGCA
>JAQBGF010000191.1:0-12895 GCA_032122615.1 Gammaproteobacteria bacterium
GTTCGACCGGCCCAATGAGATCTACTTCGACGTGATTTTTGGCGCAGATTTTCCCGCTGATGACCCTGTCGCAGACCAAAGTCGCGCAGCGTGGCTCGACGCATGGCTGCAGCAGCGGCATCTGTGCCCGGCGGGTTACGAAGTGCTGAACCGTCGCCCGTTTGATTACCTGGAGGACAATCCGGCGGGCTACCAGCAACGCTGGGAAATTCGTTGCCAGACTGGCAGTTAAAGCGCTGGCAGTTAAAGCGCTGGCAGTTAAAGTAGCCACAGGCGGGTTCCCGGTTCCACCCGCCAGCGCCAGGCGAAGCCCGCGTTCAGTTCCAGCACGCCCACAACCTCGCCGTGGGATCTGATCCGGTCCGTCGACAAAGGCGGGGTATCCCGGGCAATGTGACCCACCGTGCCGTCCTCCCGGATAAACAGCATGTCGAGAGGCACCAGCGTGTTTTTCATCCACATGCTGAGCTCGACCGGGAACGCAGAGCGGAAATACATACCTTCGAACTCACCCAGGGACTCCACGAACATCAGTCCCTGACCCCGTTGTTCTGCCGTGTTGGCAAAGTACGTCTCGATCAGCAGGCAGCGCGGACCCTGGGTTTCGAGCAAGGCAAGGCCGCGCGCAAAGCCGGCGACCAGGTGACCAGGCTCCAGCCCGACTGCCGCTCCGCACGGGACCCATAGCGCGACAGCTAAGGCCCAGGCCGCCAGCCTGGGGCTAGCCCTCATCGATGGAGACCCGCCCGGCAAAGCTCAAATCACCCAGCGTCAGCGACGTCCGGTCGCTGAGTGAAGGCAGCGCGCCAAGGCAATAGAGCATGCCGTCGATCCGGTGGCCGGAAGGGTAGTCGCGCGACCGGGCGAGGGCCGTGACCGAACTGATAATCGCCCAGCAGCGACCCGCTCCGCTGGTGCTGAAAAACCGGCCTTCCCGCTCATCGATGACCGTGACGTTTGCCGCTCGCTCGGCGCCGACCAGGGCGTCCGGGTGGCCGTCGATACCAATGACGACTGAAATGCGCCCGCCGTCGTGCTGTTCTCCAGCAAAGAACAGCCGCACGCCTTGACCGTCGGGCTTGTGCATGCCGTCGCACAGCAGGCGATTTCCGGACCAGTCTGCCGTGAAATCGACGGCCCCGAAGAAGCGCCCCCGCAGGTATCCGTCCGGGCGCAGTGAGCAGGGCCTCCCCTCGTCACTTGGGGAGGCCTTCGTGGCCGGGGCCAAAGGCGGCAGCGATAACCGGAAGGCCAGAACCCCGATCAGCAGGACTCCGGCGGCACCGAAAAATCCGGCGGCGCGACTCATCGGGGTGGCGACAGGAGGGGTGGCAAACATCGCTGGGTATCCTATTCGACTTCCGGCCCGGGCGGCTTGAGGGGAAATGTGACCCACAGCGCAGCCCCGGGGGGTTCCAGCCAGTAACTTCTACCGCGGGAATTTGACTTTGCACGTCCGGCCGGATGGCGCGTTTTGCGCCCCCGACCGCATGCGTGCATTGGTGGGCGCAACGAACTTGGGCGTGGACATCAAACATCATCTGAACTCGCTGATTATCGATCGGCGGCCCGGGGTATCCCGCCTCCGCTTCACCCAGTTCGTGGAAGGTGAATTCCGGCGCGTCTACGCCGAGGCCAGCTATCCGAAAACCCGGCTCATGCTGTTCATCGCTGCCACGGCCATCCTGCTTGGCCTGATCCTGGCGGTCATGCGTGAGGATCTCTCGTGGCAGACGGCCACGTTCCTGATGGGCGTAACCCTGCCGCTGATCATGGCCACGCTCGTGACCTCGTACAAGGACGGGGCGTACGGCGCGTACCAGACGCTGCTGGCATTGACGGCGCTGTGCATCGGCCTTGTCTGTACCTCGGTTACGGCGCGTGCCAGCATGCACGGCGCGCCCTACTACTTCGGGGCGGAAATCGCCTGGATATTCATGGTCTGGCTCGTGATGTCGTTGCACTTCCGGCACGCGGCCGCCGTCGCTTTAACGATCTCATTCGCCTACGCATGGGGGACGCTGCACTGGCAGTTTCCGCTGGACGAAGTGATCTTTTCCACGGCTTTGTTGCTGCTGGTTAATATCATTGGCGGCTCCTGCTGCTTCAAGCTGGAGGCGACAGCGCGCCAGGCGTTCCTCGAATCCCGGATGTTGAACGACCTGGCGGAGCGCGACGGGCTGACCGGCCTGTACAACCGCCGTCGTTACGACAAGGACGTGGAGAAACTCTGGCGCCAGTCCCGCCGGGATCAGAGCCAGCTCACCTTGCTGCTGGTCGATATTGATCACTTCAAGGGCTTCAACGATCTCTACGGCCACCAGGCGGGAGACGACGCGCTAAAGCGGGTTGCCGACGTCATCGCCAATTGCGCCCAGCGCCCACTCGACTTCGCGGCCAGGTTCGGCGGCGAAGAGTTCGCGCTGGTGCTGTACGGTCCGGCGCAGGATTTCGGCCGCGAGATTCCCGAGACACTCCGGCGCAGCGTGGAAGAGCTGAATATTCCCCATGCGGAATCCACCACCGGGTCGTGGTTGACCGTCAGCGTTGGCGTCGCCATTGTCAGTCCGGGGAACGAGCGCAGCCTGGCGGGCGCCATACAGCTGGCCGACGAGGCTCTGTATCAGGCCAAGGAAGATGGCCGCAACCGGATCGTGGTCAGGGAGTCCAAAAACGCCCATATTCAGACGGGGCGATTCCGCGCCGCGCGTGCCCAGGTGCGCGCCTGAACAGTCCCGGCGGGAACGTTTACCAGGTGCCGGTGTTCGGCAGGGATTTCCAGGGTTCCTGCGGCGGCAGGGGCGTGCCCTTCTGAAGCAGTTCAATCGAAATGCCGTCCGGCGACCGGACAAATGCCATGCCGCCATCGCGCGGCGGGCGATTGATGGTCACGCCGCCCGCCTGAAGACGGCTGCAGATTAAGTAGATGTCGTCAACCTGGTAGGCGAGGTGTCCAAAATTCCGCCCGCCGGTATATGTTTCGGGGTCCCAGTTCCACGTGAGTTCGACGCAGGCGCCTTCGTCGCCCGGCGCCGCAAGGAACACGAGTGTGAAGCGGCCTCGCTCGTTCTCGGCGCGCTTTAGTTCGTGGAGACCCAACTTGGCACAGTAAAAGTCGAGGGAGGCGTTCAAATCGGATACGCGGACCATGGTGTGCAGGTACTTCATTAGAATGCCGCCAATGTCATTCAATCCGGAATCCCGATCGCCGCCGCGTATCTTGTACGTTCCCGGCATACGTGCCAAGCCGCCGCCCGCCAGTCACCGCGCCATTCTCTGGCGCTGCGTGCTCGAGGGGGTTCGCCGCGCCGATCCGGAAGCGGCAGCCAGCCTTGCTGCCGCTCCGGATTGCCTCCGTCTGGCCTTGTGGGGCCATCTGCTTTATCCGGAGTACCGGGATATTGCGCTGGATGACGCGGGTATCGCGGCGTTACTCGCCAATGCAGCACCCGGCCGGGACAGCATCCGGGAGGCGTTCGGCCTCTGGAGTCGCGCTGAGATCATGGCTTACCGCTGCGCCGACCGGTTTCCCGGCCTGATCGACTGGCTGGCGGCGGAAGACACCCGGATCAATCTGGAGGATTCCGGCCAGTACTTCCGGAACGCTGATGGTATTGGTGACCGGATCCGGGATGTGCTCCGGATTGAGTTGCAACGCTGCTGGGCGGCGGGGGAACGCATTCTCCTGATGACCCACAGCTTCGGGTCGGTCATTGCCTGGGACACGCTCTGGAGCCTTAAGGACGAGGGCGGTCCGATTGATCTGTTCCTGACCCTCGGCAGCCCGCTCGGCACACACTACATCCGGCGCCGGCTGATGGGTTCCAGGGCCAGGGGGGCGGGGCGCTATCCCCGGGGAATCCGTCGCTGGCACAACCTGGCAGCCACCGGTGAACTGACGGCCCTCGGGCACAACTTTGCAGAGGATTTCGCGGCCATGCAGGACCTTGGCCTGGTCGCCGGGATCAGTGATCGCCAGGATTTGCGCAACCCCTACCGCGACGCCGAAGGGCTTAACGTTCACAAGTGCTACGCCTACTTCGTCAATGCTGCCACTGGCGAGGCCATCGCCCGCTGGTGGCGTGAGCGGGCGGTCAGTTCTTCCCCGTCGGTTGCCGCGTCCGAATGATGACGTCGATCCGCCGGTTGCTGGCGCGACCGGCCTCCGTTTCGTTGCTGGCCACCGGCCGCTCCTCGCCGTACCCGAGCGCCTGAATCTGCAGAGTCGGGAACGCGCTGGAGTTACGGAGACGGTTCGCGACCGCCTCGGCCCGTTCTTCGGATAGCCGCTGATTGGCAGCCTCGCCGCCCGACGAGTCCGTGTGTCCTTCGATGATGATGCCGGCACTCGGGTACAGGCTGATGGCCTGTCGCACCTTGTCGACCAGGGGCCGTGACCTGCTGCTGAGTTCCGCGGAGCCCGGGCGAAAGCGCAGGCCAGTGAGGCGCAGGACAACATCATTGGCCTGGCGGAGCGCGGTGCCTTCCTGCGGGGCGAACAGGGCTTGCAGCGCTGCGAACTGTTCGCCGCTGCGCCGCTGCGCCTCCACCGACATCATCAGCCTGTCCCGCTCGGCGCTGGCGCCGCCGAGCTGAAGGTCGAGTTCACGCAGCTCGTCTTCCTGGCTCGCGACCTGCCGGTCGCGCTCGGCCAGTTCGAGTTCGGCACGTTCCGCGCGGGCACGGAGCGCACGGGCACCGGCAATAAGCGACTGTGCCGCCTCGTCATCGCCAGCGACCGGCGCCGGGGGCAGGCCTGCGGCCGCCGAGATGCCTGCAAAGACCGCTTCCAGGCTGAGAATGGCTTCCTCGCCAGTGCGGTCTCCGCTCTCAATCTGCTGTGCCAGGGATGCAACACGGACCGCGTACGCGGCCTCAAGCCTGGCAGCCTCGATGCTGGCAGCAGCTTTGCGGGGGGCAGAGCGGTTCGCGGCTAGCGCCGCCTCGGCCACGGCAAGTTTCTCCCGGGCGCTGGCCAGGGTGGCTGGCGCAAAGCGTTTCGCCCGGACCTCGTCGGCGGTCACCAGAAGGGACTGAACCGGAGACAGGTAGCGGTTGCGAAGTGCCTGCAACTCGGCGTCACGGTAGGCCGCCTCGACCTCAACGCCGCGTTTCGCTGCGCCGGGTGTGTCACCCCGCTCAAGGCGGCGCTGGGCGGCCTGCAGGTCCTTCTCCGCGCGGGTCCATCGCTCCGCGGCAAGTCGCGGTGCTTCAGCAACCACGGCCGCCTCGCGAGCGGTACGCGCCGCATCAAGTACATCGGCGATGGCCGGGCCGCCGGCAATCCCGACTGTCAGGGCGAGGAGCCAAGGGGCAAGCTGCATGAAATGGTGCTCAATCGGCTGAGGAGGGCGCCCAATCTATCGCACCTGGACGTGATTCTGTGGAATCGCTCACAGAACTTCGGGAGCCAACTCCCTAACGTTCAGGCCATGCGCGCGAAGTACTACACCCGCTTCCTGCTGCGCTCGGAAGGGCCGGGTTTCGCCGATGAATACACCGGTGTGGTGGAGTTGAACCACGCGGTAGACCAGGTGCTTGAGCCGAAGGAGATCGAGGAGCTGCTGGCCGAGAACTTCCAGCGGAACGAAGACGAAGTGGAGCTCCTCAACTGGTCAAGGATTCACTAGCTGTCTGACGCTTACGTGGTGGACTGAATTTTCGCTTCCCCCTGTATTGGCCCGGCCTTGCGCCGGGCTTTTTTTTGCCCGGGCCCGTCTCGTGCTCTGGTCACAGCCTTCGCCCAGCGGCCTGCCCCGTGCGACAATCACGTCATGACGAGCTTCAAGGGCATCCCCATCGAAAGCGGCGCCAAGTACACGACCGCCGCGGGCTTTTCGGCCATCCGCAACGGGGTCAAGGCGCGCTCTGCCAGTCCCGAAGCCGACGTCAGCCGCAAGCCGGACTGGCTGCGAATTCGCCTGGTTTCCGGCGGTCGCTTTGCAGACGTCAAGCAGACTGTGCGGGAGCACCGTCTGGCGACGGTCTGTGAGGAGTCCATCTGTCCGAATATTGGCGAGTGCTGGAGCGCCGGCACGGCCACAATCATGCTCATGGGCCATGTCTGCACCAGGGCCTGTCGCTTCTGTGCCGTCGACACCGGCAATCCGCAAGGCTGGCTGGACCCCGAGGAGCCCGGCAACGCCGCACGCTCGGTCGAACTGATGGGTCTGAAGTACGTGGTGCTCACGTCTGTCGATCGCGACGACCTGGCTGACGGGGGTGCGGGGCACTACGCCGACTGTGTTCGTGCGATCAAGCGCCGGAATCCCGGCACGGCGGTCGAAGCGCTCACGCCGGACTTCGCCGGCAACCTGGCCGCGGTGAGCACGGTGATCGAATCGGGCGTGGATGTGTTCGCACACAACCTGGAAACTGTTCGTCGCGTGACGCCCGAGGTTCGTGATCCTCGCGCCGGTTACGACCAGTCCCTGCGGGTGCTGGCTCGTGCCCGCGAGATGGCGCTCGCAGCCGACCGCAGGGTGCTGATCAAGAGCAGCCTGATGCTGGGTCTCGGTGAGAGCCGCGATGAGGTCGGCCAGGCCATGAACGATCTCCGCGCCGCCGGCGTTGACCTGCTCACGCTCGGGCAATACCTGCGCCCCACGGCCAATCACCTGCCCGTCCGGCAATTTGTTCACCCGGATGAATTCAGCGCCTTGCGCCAACTCGGCCTCGACAAGGGCTTTGTTGAGGTCGTGGCGGGTCCTCTGGTCCGTTCCAGCTACCGTGCTGAACGGGCGCTCGAGGGCAACAACGTCGGCCTTCCGGTCAGCTGAGCGGAACTCCGATGGCGCAGTTCCTGCTGGATTACGGCCTGTTTCTGGCCAAAGCGCTGACGGTGCTGGTGGCCATTGCCGCCGTCATCGTGTTCTCGGTCGGCATGACCCGCAAAGGCTCGCACGAGGGCGAGCTGACCGTCGAGAAACTCAATGACAAGTACCGTGACCTGCGCTTGCAGCTGGGACAGGCCTTGCTCGGCAAGGCCGGGCGCAAGAACGAACTGAAGCAGGAAAAGAAGCAGCGCAAGGCCGAGGAGAAGGCGCGCGAGGCCAGTGCCAAAGACGGCTCCGCCCCGGCGCGACGTCGTGTGTATGTGCTGGATTTCAAAGGCGATATACGGGCCACCGGTGTCGCAGCGCTGCGCGAGGAAATCAGCGCGATTCTCGGCGTTGCCACGCAGGCGGACGAAGTGGTGCTGCGCCTGGAAAACTTCGGCGGCGCCGTGCATGAGCATGGCCTGGCCGCGTCCCAGCTAAAGCGCCTGCGGGATCGCGGCATCCCGCTGACGGCAACCGTCGACAAGGGTGCGGCCAGTGGCGGCTATCTCATGGCCTGCGTGGCGAACCGGATCATCGCGGCGCCTTTTGCCGTGATCGGCTCGATTGGCGTGATTGCACAGCTGCCCAATTTTCATCGGTTGCTGGATGCGCGAGGCGTGGACTTCGAGCAGGTCACCGCAGGGAAGTACAAGCGCACTGTCACCATGTTTGGTCAGAACACCGATGCGGACCGGGCAAAACTCCGCGAAGAACTGGAAGACGTGCATGCCCTGTTCAAGCAGATGGTGACGACGCACCGTCCGGCCCTGGACGTCGAGGCGGTGGCTACCGGGGAGCACTGGTACGGGTCCCGGGCCCTGGAGCTGAACCTGGTCGATGCCATTGAAACCAGCGATGACTACCTGCACCGGTCGGCCGAATCCGCTGATCTGTACCGGGTCAGCTACAAGGCACGGGCCACGCTGCAGCAACGGGTGCTGTCGGCCGTCCGTTCCGGGGCCGACGAAGCGGCCGCGTGGGTGTCGCAGCGCGACCAGGACGCCCGCTTTCCCTGAGCACTGTCTGGCCGGATAATCCAGGCCATGCGTTACCGCCCTGTCGCTCTCGTGCTGCACGCGCTCCTGCTCCCGCTGTTCCTCGGAGCGTGCGCCTTGCCGATCGCCACCGAGTCGGAACTCGAATCGGAATCCGGCAAGCAGTTCCAGGAAATGCGCGCCCAGATCCCGGCATCGACTGACGTCAGGCTCCGGTCCTATATCAACTGCGTGGCTGCCGCCATTGTCGAGCAGCTGGAAAAGCCGTACTCGGAAAAGGATTGGGATGTTGAGGTCTTCGATAGCGAGGACATCAACGCCTTTGCCATGCCCGGCGGCCGTATCGGCATTTTCACCGGCCTGATGCAGGTCACGGAGAACCAGGACCAGCTGGCTGCGGTGATCGGTCACGAAGTTGCCCACGTCACCCAGCAGCACTCCCTGAAGCGGGTCAACCGGGAGGCGACGACCCGGGTTGGCGTGATCGCCGGCACCGCGGTGCTCGGTGGCGGCGCGGGGGTGGGCGATGTCGTGGCGATGGGCGCCCAGGTTGGTCTCAGCCTGCCGTTCAGCCGGGGCAACGAGACCGAGGCCGACACGGTTGGGCTCAATTACATGGCGGCAGCCGGGTTTAATCCCAGCGAGAGCATCCAGCTGTGGAAGAACATGGGGAAGAAGAACAAGCTGGGCCCTCCCCAGTGGCTGTCGACGCACCCCTCGGGTGACAGCCGGATCCAGGATCTGATCAGGCAGTTGCCGGATGCCCTGAAGCTTTACAATTCGGCCCAGGCGGCCGGCAAGAAGCCGGATTGCCAGAAGTGATTCACGCCGTCGCCGGCCCGCACTGCCGCTACGGGTCGCCGGCGCAATAGCCAGGAAGGAACCTGCTGATGCACCCACTTCGTCGCTCACTTGTCGTCATCATTGCCTTGAGCGCATCTGGCTGTGCCCTGTTTGAAACTCCCGAGTGGGCGCGGCGCGGCGCCGGGGACGAGGCTTACGGGAAGGCGTCGGCCGAGCTGGCCCCCATCGTCAGCGACCGGTTCGAGATTGGTCCGGACAGTGACGTGGTGGGTGAAGTGCAGGTGATCCGCGCCCATTACGAGGACACCTTCACCGACATCGCGCGCGCCTACGATCTTGGCTACGACGAGCTGGTTCAGGCCAATCCCGGCGTGGATCCGTGGTTGCCCGGCGCGGGGACACGCATCGTGTTGCCTACGCAGTTCATCCTGCCTGACGCTCCCCGCGAAGGGATCGTCCTGAATATCGGCGCCAAGCGGATCTTCTACTACCCGAAGGTCACGACCGGCGAATCCCCGGTGGTGGTCACCCATCCGGTCGGTATCGGCCGCGAAGGATGGGTCACGCCGATCGGCTCAACCACCGTGGTGTCCAAGACAAAGGATCCTGTGTGGAAGGTCCCGGCATCGATCCGTAAGGAGCACGCAGAGGCGGGCGACCCGCTCCCGGCACGCGTGCCCGCCGGGCCCGACAATCCGCTGGGCGCTTTCGCGCTGCGCCTCGGTTTTGCGTCCTACCTGATCCATGGCACGAACAAGCCCTCCGGTATTGGCATGCGCGTGAGTCATGGCTGCGTACAACTTTTCCCTGAGGACATCGAGTCGCTGTTCAGTCAGGTTTCCGTCGGTACGCGCGTGCAGATCGTAAATCAGCCCCAATTGCTCGGCTGGCACGCTGGCAATCTGTACCTTGAGGCGCACCCCGCACTCGAGGACGACGAGCGCAACCTTCAGTCGGCGCTGGATTCAAGTCTGGCCAGGGAACTGAAGCGCCGGACCGTGGCAGACGCCGGAGCCGGCGCGGAATTGCCGACGACCATCGACCGGGTGCTGATCGCCTCGACCGTTACGGAAGGCCGTGGTTTCCCGGTCCGGCTGCTCGAACCGGCAGCGGACGCGCCGAGTGTGGTGGCCCGCGCCCGGCCGGCAGTCAATGTTGTTATCCATCCCGTGGAAGCGGACACGGCTACTGCCCCGGCGCCTCACGAACCGCTCGATGCTGCCAATCGGTGACGACAGCCGCCGGCAAGATGGCCGCGGTCCCGCAATTGCCAGCCTGACATTCTTCGTTTTGCTGCTGATCGCTTTCGCGTTGCAGTTGCTGCTCGTGCCGGGTCCGCCTCATGTACCTGTAAATCTCGCCTTCATACCCGGAGTGTTGTTCGGCGGCGTCGAGCTGCCGTCCGGGGTGCCGGTGTTCCCGCCGCCCGCAACCCTGGTGACCTACCAGTTCCTGCACGGTGGCTGGCTGCACCTGGCGGGAAACCTGCTGTTCCTGTGGGTATTCGGTCCGAAGGTTGAGCAGACACTGGGGTCTGGCAGCTGGACGGCGCTGCTCGTGGTGTCCGGCGTGGCGGCTGCACTGACGCAGGCATGGTTCGATCCATCGTCGTCTTTCGTCATGGTTGGCGCCAGCGGTAGCATCTCGGGAATTCTGGGTGCGTACCTGTACCTGCATCCGTGCGCCGGGATCCGGACCGTGATTCCCGTTGGCCTCATGCTCCGCGTCGTGCAGCTTCCGGCGTGGGTGGTTCTCGTCGTCTGGTTTGTCGTGCAGTTGCTCTACTCCAGCCTGACGGAGGTCGCACAAGGTGGTGTTGCGTTTCGGGCTCACATTGGCGGGTTTGTGTGCGGCTTGCTGCTGGCGCCGGTGCTACACTACTTCGCGTTGTTGTCTGCGGATGCGCGCCCCGTTGCCCGAACTCCGAGGAGCCGGGATTCGAGTCATTGAATCTCCTGCCGGTGAGGAGCGCATTCCGCTCCGCCGCGAAATTGTCACTGCCTTCGTCGGGCCTGCCCCCCGCGGCCCCGCACACATCCCCGTCATCATCGAGAGCGTGGCCGAGTTTCGCCGCCGCTTCGGCTCGCCGGCGGAACGCAGCCGCCTTGAGTGGATCCTCAGCCAGTTCTTTGATAACGGTGGGCGGAGCGCGATCGTCGTGCGCGTGCCGCGCTCCGGCGCGGCCAACCGCATCACGTTGCCGGGGCCTGGTGGCACACTGGACCTGGAGGCCATTAACCCGGGCCCGCTGGAGTACCTGCGGGCGGCTGTGGACTACGACGGCATTCCGGCGGCGGACCTCTGGCGTTTCAACCTCACCGTGCAGCGCATTCGTTCGCGGGCCAATCCACTGGTCGAAGAGCAGGAGAGTTGGCAGGCAGTCACCGTAGTTCCGGACGAGGAGGCCTACCTCGGCGAGATACTGGCGGGTTCTGACCTCGTCCGCCTGCACGGCGAGCCACCCCGCGCCCGGCCCTACGTGACGCCGGGTGCAGCGGGCATCGGCCCCGTCGGCTATGTACACGGCCGGGGAGACTGGCGATCCGCCGCTCCGCCCAGCGACTATGACCTGATCGGTTCCGCCGAAGACTCCACCGGCATACATGCTCTCGAGCAGGTGGCCAATGTTGATCTGGTGTGCCTGCTCTCCGGCGCTGCCAGAGCCGACGTCGGTCCCGTCGGGATATTCGCCGCCGAGCGCTACTGCGCGCGACGCAATGCGATCCTGCTGCTCGATCCGCCGGCAGACTGGTCGCGAGTGGAGGACGTGGCGCGCAGTCAGGGCGAGTCGGCGTTTGCCAGTCCGAACGTCGTCACCTACTTTCCCCGGCTGGCGGAACTGTCTGCCGACGGCAAGCGGCTGCGCTCCCTGAGCGCCCTCGGGGCGATTGCCGGCATGCTGGCGTCGCAGAGACCGTCGGGCTCGACGCTGTTGCGTTCGAAGGCGCGGGTTGCCAGTGAGCCTGATGCGGAGGAAACCGCGATGCTGGCTCGCCGCGGCGTAAATGTGTTGCGCCCGGCCGCCCCAGGCTTCCTCTCGTTTAACGGGGATGTCACATTGGCCCGCCAGCACGGGACGCGTCGCGAGTGGGAACACTTGAGTGTGCGCCAGCGAGCGGTAATGACCGCGAGCACGATCGCCCGCAGCACGCGCTGGGCAGTTGTCCAGAAGCCGGATGCTGAAACCTGGGGCGCGGTCGCGAAGCAGGTGGGCCGCTACCTCACGGAATCAGCCGCGGCCGGCTTTCTCGCTGCCAACGCCAGCCAGCGCGCCTTCTACGTGAAGTGCGATCAGGATACCAACGCGCATTGCCCGGGCCTGTCGTTTGTCGTTGGCCTGGCTCTGACCAGACCGGGTGACTTTGCCGCCTTTCGATTCGATCACGACGCTGCTGACTGCCGTGTCACCGAGATTAGCTGGCAACCCGATCAAGGTATTGCCCGCTGAATTAAGTCGCACTGTCGGCCCGTGACAGGGATCACGCTGGGAGGAATCTTTCAGCGGTATAACCTTGTTCATGGCGGCCTCCGAAATTGAAGCCGGCGTCATTCCGGTGCCTAGTCTCCAGGAGTTTTTCCGCAACTCCGTCGACGCGGCGATGGCCTCGAACAAGGTCGCTGTAGAGGATCACACTGCGCACTACGTGGTGAACCTCCTTACGCTGTTCGCCCGAGCTGAAGCCTTGCACGATCAGGCCGATTGCGGGCCAGGTCTAAAACCGCTTGCCCTGATGCTGGCTGAAGCCGCCGAAGCTGATTCTGGCGAGAGCCGGAATTCAGCCCTGAAGCGCCTGGGTGATGTGGCGCTGTTCGTTGCCGGATTCATGGCTGAGGGCCTGGATCGCAAGGCTGTCGGCATTGACTACTACGTGAGGATGGGCGGTGGCGCGTACCGGACCCTGTCGACAACTCTGCCCCCGAATCCGCGCGGCAGGGCCTTCGCGCCGGTTTTCGCCGAACTCGGTTCCAAGTTTGCAGACGTCGTCGATGTGCTGAACGAGGTTCGGCACGCCGGCAATTCTGTGCGGGACCAGGATGTCCTCAGGCTCTATGAGTCGTGGTTGACGACGGGCAGCCGGCGGGCCGAACGCCTGTTGCGTCAACTCGGCATCCAGCCGCACATGCAACCTGGCAGCATCCGGGAGCACTAGCGCGTGGGTGCCGCATCTCCGGAATTGCTCCGGGCAATGCAAGGCCAACTCGAGCGGCTTTACGACACCGGGTTAGAGCAGGACGTACGGGACTACCTCGTCACCGACCGCGACATTCTCGCCG
>JAQBGF010000192.1:0-10906 GCA_032122615.1 Gammaproteobacteria bacterium
TCGATCCTCGTCATTGGCGGCACACGCGGCACGGGGCTTGAGATCGTTCGCCTGCTGCGCGCCCGCGGCGACGACGTGCTGGCACTCGTTCGGCCAGCGTCGGACGCCAGCGGCCCCGAGGCGCTCGGGGCGCGCATTGCCAGGGGTGATGCGCTGAACCCGGCGGACCTGTCAGCGGTACTGGGTACCGGGCAGTTCCGGGCGATCGTGTCGACGATTGGGGCCCGGAGTCTCAGTGGCCCCCGGCCGGAATTCGATGGCACGCGCAATGCAGTTGATGCAGCCCGAGCTGTGGGCTTGAAGCGCTTTATCCTGATCACCGTGATCGGCGCCGGGGACTCACACGACGCGGCACCGGCCATTTCCCGGTACGCGCTGCGCAACGTGACTCCCGAGAAAACCAAGGCCGAGGACTACCTTAAGGCGAGCGGTCTCGACTTCACGATCATTCGCCCCGGCGGATTGCTCAACAAGGAAGCGCAGGGCAATGCCTACCTGACTGAAGACACGCAATCGATGAGCTGGATCCGGCGCGCCGATCTCGCCGCACTGACGGTGCAGGCGCTGGACGATCCGCGCGCGATCGGCAAGATTTACCACGCCTTTGACCCGGACCGGACCCGGTTCTGGTCGATCCCGATGAACTGAGATCCGGGCCACCCCCAATGCCCGCTGCGCAAGCCGGCGCCATGTGACATCCCGCAACGCGGTGAAAGGGCCACGCCGGGCTCCGGTTGAGCGGTGGAAAGTGGCGGGGTGACTGGCGATTTAACAGAACGCAAAGCCGGGTCGGGGCCGCCCGATTAAATCAAGTGGACAAAACCCTAGGATCGCGCGTAATGTCCAATCAGGTCGCGCAAACCGACTTAAAAGAACAACTAACGCTTAAGAACAATTTCTTAAGTTCAAAGATACTGACGGGGAAAAATAATCATGACGACTGGGATTCGTAATGCTTCAATTCAGGTAGTCCTTGCCACGCTGGCCCTGTTCGGTGCAGGCCTCGCCAACGCGGCGTCTGTGACCTATTTCATGAACCAGAGTAATACGGAGGGCTCCTGGCCCGACGGCATCGATTACCTCTCGGTGACGATCTTCGACAGCATTTCGAATCCCGGTGACATCGAGTTCCTGGTAACGCCGCTGGCACCCCTCACCATTAGCGCAGGCCCCAATTTCGGTATCCAGGCGTTTGGGTTCAATTCGACGCAGGTGCTCACCGCGGCGAACATCGTTGATCCGGTCGGCTGGTCGACGGGCAGCGGCAACCTCGACGGCTTCGGCAGCTACCAGATCAGCGAGGACGGCACGGGCGATAATCGCCAGAACCCGCTCTCCTTCCGCATCACGGGAATCCTGGGGGATGTCCTGACCGACTACGCGGTGCTAGGCGCCGGTGGTGCGCAGGGCACTTACGCCTTCGCCGCGCATGTGGCTGGCATGACCGATGTGAACGGCTTTACCAGCGCCTATTTTGGTGGCGATAACAGCGGCGGCGGTCCGCTCGTTCCGGTACCGGCAGCGGTCTGGCTGCTCGGTTCGGCCTTTGGCCTGCTCGGCGCCATCCGGCGGAAAACCACCGCCTGACCTCGCGCGCTCCCTTAAGTTGCAACAGGAAACCTGCTTCGGCGGGTTTCTTGCTGTGGGGGACGCCGTTTAGTTGGTGTAACCGGACTCGATGTAACGGACCGCCGACCCTAGAGCAGACCGCCCTTCACGAGCCGCTCGATATCGGCCCGCTGCCACTCGTTGAATTCCCGCCGCTCGGGAACGCGCACCTGGCCGCCATCGAGCAGCAGGTTTGGCGGGTGGAACGCCGTTTTCTCGTAGCTTGCCGCGTAGGCCTGCAAGGGCTGACGCACCAGCACATTGGTCAAACCCGTCTTGCGTCGGCAGGCGCGCAGTGCGGCGAGATCGATCGTCGCGTAGGCCACCATCGACTCGCCACCGGGTGAGGCTTCCGCCAGGATCTGCCCCTGGTAGTCCACCACCTTCGACATGCCGGTCGTCGACTCGGCAGGAATCGGAATGTGGGTCAGAGCCGCCGAGTTGGCAGACACGACATACGCCAGGTTCTCCGCCGCCCGGGCCCGCCTCGCGATCTCCTTGGTGGACACCGACGGGCTGCCGGCCTCGCTGGAGGGGTGCACGAACACCTCGGCGCCCCGCATCGCGTGACACCGGGCAATCTCCGGGTACTGGATTTCCTCCGACGCGATGGCGGCCAGCCGGCCGATTGGCGTGTCGGCCACCGGAAATACGCCGTCGAGGCCATAGATCTCCAGGTAACGGTCCCAGACGTCGTAGGGCGTGGGCGCGGACAGGGAAATCATCCGGCGGTACCTCAGCACGGTTTCGCGGCTCGGGGCGATGATGAAACAGGTCTGGAAATACAGCTCCGGGAAGTGCGGGTCGATTTCGTAGGCATTGCCCGCCAGATAGACGTCGGATTTGGCGGCGATTTCCGCCAGAGCCGCGTACTCAGGCCCGTCGATCGAAAGGGCCGCCTTGTCCCTCCACACGGGCACGGATTCGCCCAGCGGGAAGCCAGTGAGGAAATACTCCGGGAGCACCACCAGCTTCGTCTCGATGCCGCTGTACTGCCGGATAAAGCCCTTGCTGGCCGCCACCGACGCGCCAACCCGGGCCAGGTTTTCTCCCATTCGCTGCCGGGCCGCATCGCGATCCCGGCAGTCGTTGACGCAGGCCGTCGTGAACTGGAGGGCAAGGGCGCCGTAGCGATCCGGTGCCGGGGTCTCTGGGGTTGTTGTGTTCATGCCGCGGCATTGTTTCACTTAAGCACCGGCCCCCGTCAACTGATGATTTGCTGCGGGGAACGCCTATGTATAATCACCCGCAAAATTCAGGTCGGGCGTGCGCCCGTGATTCCGCCGGTAGCAGCATGCAGCCGACCAACATCAAGAATCCCGATTATTTCCACAAGGTGGTGGATTGCCAGTGGGCGTGTCCCGCGCACACCGACGTGCCCGGGTATATCCGCCTGATTGCCCAGGGCGAGTACACCGAGGCCTTCCTTCTCAATCGTGAATCGAATGTCTTTCCCGGAATTCTCGGCAGGGTGTGTGACCGACCCTGCGAGCCGGCCTGCCGCCGTGGGCGTGTGGAAGACAAGCCGGTGGCCATCTGCCGTCTGAAGCGCGTGGCGGCCGACCTCGCTGATGATTACTCGGACCGGCTGCCAAAGGCGCCGGCGACGAAGAACGGCAAGCGCGTGGCGTGCGTGGGCGCCGGACCGGCATCGCTGACAGTGGCCAACGATCTGCTGCCGCTGGGTTACGAGGTGGTGATATTCGAGGGCCTTAAGGTTCCGGGCGGGCTGATGCGGTCGAATATCCCGTCGTTCCGCCTGCCGGCCGAGGTGCTCGACCGGGAAATCGACGACATCGTCGGCATGGGCGCGCAACTCAAGCTCGGCCACCGGATCGAGAGCATGAAGAAATTGCTCACCGAGGGCTTCGACGCGGTTTTTGTTGGCACCGGCGCGCCGAAAGGCAAGGAACTGAAGCTCCCCGGCCGCTACGACGACGCGGCGCGTGTGCATATCGGTATCGACTGGCTGGAATCAGTTGCGTTCGAGCACATCAAGTCGATTGGCGAAAAGGTGCTGATCATCGGCGTGGGCAACACGGCCATGGATTGCTGCCGCACCTCGCTCCGCCTCGGTGCGAAGAGCGTCAAGGTGATGGCGCGCAAGCCACGCCAGTTCTTCAAGGCCTCGGCCTGGGAGCTGGACGATGCCGAAGAGGAAAACGTCGAGATCGTGATCAACCGGTCGCCGAAGGCCTTCGTCACCGAAGGCGGCAAGCTCCGGGGCATGCTCTTCGACATCATGGAGTACGACCTCGATGCCAGGGGCCGGATTACGGCCGAGCGAATCGTTGGCGAGGAAGTCCTGCCCGCTGACGACATCGTGCTGGCGATTGGCCAGGAGAACGCCTTCCCGTGGGTCGAGCGCGACCTCGGCATCGAGTTCGACAAGTGGGACGTGCCGAAGGTCGACGAGAAGACCTTCGAGTCGACCCGACCCGGCTTGTTCTTTGGCGGTGATTCGGCCTTCGGCCCCAAGAACATCATCTGGGCGGTCGAGCACGGGCACCAGGCGGCAATCTCCATCCATAAGCACTGCCACGGCGAGCCCGTCACCGACCGCTTGCCCGACCGCATGAACCTGCAGACGTCCAAAATGGGCATGCACGAGTGGGCGTACAGCAATAACTACGACGCCGCCGAGCGGCGGCTTATGCCCCATGTGGGCCTCAAGGAGCGCTTCCAGAAGCTCAACATCGAAGTCGAGCTCGGCTTCACAGCGGAACAGTTCGCCGAAGAAGTGGAGCGTTGCCTGAACTGCGATGTGCAGACCGTATTCACCGACAAGCTGTGTATCGAGTGCGATGCCTGCATCGATGTTTGCCCGGTCGACTGCCTGACCATCACGCCGGTGGGCACCGAAGAAGAACTGCGCGGCCGGCTGACAGCGCCGGCGCCGAATGTCACCCAGGACCTGTATGTTTCAGGTCCTTTGCCGCAGACCTTGCGCGTCATGGTCAAGGACGAAGACCTCTGCGTGCATTGCGGCCTGTGTGCCGAACGCTGCCCGACCGCGGCCTGGGACATGCAGAAGTTCACGCTGCAGCGTCCGATGGCTCTCGATGAGGCCAACCGGCCCACACCCGACAAGCGCAAGTACGGCACTTGACGTCGCGATGAGCATTAGCAGCCAGCGCCCTCAGGACAACGACTTCACGCTGAAGATTGCCAACGTGAACGGCACGGGGTCGGCCAGCGCCAACTCCTTGCTGATGAAGTCGCTCTTCCGGATGGGTATTCCCGTCTGCGGCAAGAACTACTTCCCGTCCAACATCCAGGGATTGCCGACCTGGTATGAAATTCGCGCGAGCGACGATGGCCACCTGGCCCGTTCAGGGCGGGTCGACATCATGGTGGCGATGAACGCCGAGACGTACCGCAAGGACCACGCGGAAGTCGCGGCCGGTGGCTACCTGATTTATGACTCCACATGGTCGCGCAGCCAGCTGTTCAGTCGGGCCGATATCCACATCCTCGGCGTGCCGTTGTCCCGGATCTGCAACGAGAACTTCGACAAGGCCCGCGACCGTATCCTGATGAAGAACATCATGTATGTGGGCGTGCTGACGGCGCTGCTCGACCTGGACATGAATGTCATCAAGCAGCTGCTGAACGACCAGTTTGCCGCGAAGGCCCACCTGCTGGACGCCAACCAGAAGGCCATCGACCTCGGGATTGCCTACGCGAAGGAAAACTTCGCCTGTCCGCTGCCATTTCAGGCGCGGACCATGGACAAGACCAGCAATTACATCATGATCGATGGCAATACCACGGCGGCTCTTGGCTGCCTGTACGCCGGCGCCACCGTGGGCGCCTGGTACCCCATCACGCCGTCCACGTCGCTGATGGATGCGTTCAAGACGTTCTGCGCGAAGTACCGAAAGGATCCCGAAACGGGCAAGGCCAACTACTGCATCATCCAGGCCGAGGACGAACTCGGCGCCATCGGCATGGTGCTGGGCGCCAGCTGGAACGGTGCACGGTCATTCACGCCGACCAGCGGCCCCGGAATATCGTTGATGAACGAGTTCCTCGGCTATGGCTACTTCACCGAAATTCCCGCGGTCATTTTCGATGTGCAGCGCTGCGGCCCGTCCACCGGCATGCCCACGCGCACCCAGCAGGCGGATCTGATGGCCTGCGCTTACGCGTCGCATGGCGACACGCGCCACGTACTGCTGTTCCCGGCCAATCCGGAAGAGGCGTTCTATCAGTCGGTGCAGGCCTTCGACCTCGCCGAGCGGCTGCAGACGCCGGTCATCGTGCTGACCGACCTCGATATCGGCATGAACGACTGGATGTGCCGTGACCTCCAGTGGGACGACAGCTACCAGCCGGATCGCGGCAAGGTACTGACGGCCGAGCAGATCGCTGCCCTGCCCAAGTTCAATCGCTACCTGGATGCGGATGGCGACGCGATCGCCGCCCGTACCCTGCCCGGAACCCACCCGAAGGGCGCTTACTTCACGCGCGGTTCGGGCCACAACATGCACGGCGCGTACACCGAGGACGCGGCCGAGTATCAGGCAGTAGTGGACCGGCTGCGCCGCAAGTTTGACACGGCGAAGCAGTTGGTGCCGCCGGCTGAAATCCACTTGTCCGACAAGTGCCGCAGTGGCATCCTGACAATCGGCTCCTGCGACAACGCGGTGAAAGAGGCGAGGGCGCAACTGGCCGAAGCCGGTGTACACCTGAACTTTCTGCGTGTGAAGGGCTTCCCGTTCGGCAAGGAGGTGCAGGGCTACCTCGACAACAACGACCGCATCTACGTCGTCGAGCAGAACCGGGACGCCCAGCTGCGCAGCCTTTTGATGCTGGAAACCCGCGTCGACCCGAACAAGCTGGTATCTGTATTGCACTATGACGGGCTGCCTATCCTGGCGCGGACGGTAGTCGACGGCGTGAACCAGGATCTCGCCAGGGGGAAGGCCGCATGAGCTTCATCACCAAGCCGAAGGTTGCGCACCCCAAGCTCCCCCGCAACGAGCTGCAACTGACCGTGCGCGATTACGAGGGGGCGATGTCCACGCTGTGCGCCGGCTGCGGGCACGACTCGATCACCGGCTCGATCATGCAGGCGGCGTTCGAGCTGTCGATTCCGCCGCACCGCATGGCCAAGCTCTCGGGCATCGGCTGCTCGTCGAAGACGCCGGCGTATTTCGCCAGCGCTTCGCACGGCTTCAACACGGTACACGGCCGGATGCCGTCGGTGGCCACGGGCGCCAACGCCGCTAACCAGGACCTGCACTACATCGGTGTTTCCGGCGACGGTGACACCCTGTCCATCGGGCTCGGCCAGTTCCTGCATGCTGTTCGTCGTAATCTCAACATGGTGTATCTCATCGAGAACAACGGCGTGTACGGCCTTACCAAGGGCCAGTTTTCGGCCTCGGCCGACGTCGGCTCAAAGGCCAAGAAAGGCGGCTCGAACCAACAGCCACCGATCGACCCGGTGCTGACGCTGCTAGCGACCGGCGCCACCTTCATCGCGCGCAGCTTTTCCGGGGACCGCCAGCAGCTGGTGCCGCTGATCAAGGCGGGAATGAAGCACAGGGGATTCGCCGTCATCGACGTCATTTCGCCCTGCGTGACCTTCAATGACCACGAGGGCTCCACCAAGAGCTACGAGTTCACCCGCAAGCACTCGGTCGCGGCCATCTACACCGACTTCGTGCCCCCGGCGAAAGAGATCCTTGCCGAGTACGACGCGGGGCAGGCGCTGCCCGTGCAGATGCACGATGGCACACAGATTGTGCTGCGCAAGGCGGATGGGGCCTACGACCCCACTGACCGGATCGCTGCGTTCGATTACGTGCAGAAGCACCAGCTGGCGGGCGAAATTGTCACCGGCCTGCTGTACATCGACGAGACCAAGCCGGATATGCACGAACTCGCGAATACCCCGGCGAGCCCGCTCGCCAGCCTGCCATTTTCAAAAGTGTGCCCGGGCAACAAGACACTGGCATCGATTCAAAACCGGTTCCGGTAACGGCGCCTCCTGGCACGGGAGGGTTAACGATGACCATGAACGCAAGGCTGATGGCGCTGTCGGCGTCACTGCTGGTTTTTTCGGCCGCCAACGCGACGGCCATGAGCGCGGACGACCGGGAAACGCTGGCGCGCACAGCCGAGGCTCACGCCCACGATTCTCCGGTGGCCACGCCCGCCGCGACGACCCGACCCGCCGCCAAGGTCATCGGCAGGACCGTGGTGTATGGCAGCGTCGGCGGCCAGCCGGTTTCCGGCTACCTCGTGCGCCCCGCACTGGCCACCGGGTCATTGCCGGGACTGATCGTGATTCACGAGTGGTGGGGCTTAAACGACAATGTCCGCGACGAGGCGGCCCGGCTTGCTGCAGAAGGCTATGTGGTCCTCGCGGTGGATCTCTACGGCGGTGCGCTGGCTACCGAGCCGCGCGAGGCCATGAAGCTGAGCCAGGGGTTGACCGCTAACCCGGCGCCGGCCGAGGACAGCCTGCACGACGCCTACGCCTATCTCGACAAGGTCGAGCATGCGCCGCGCATCGGCACCATCGGCTGGTGCCTCGGTGGACGCTGGTCGCTGCGCACGGCGCTGATCCTTCCCGACAAGGTGGATGCGACGGTGATCTACTACGGGACGGTCAGGGTTGACGAGGCAGATCTCGCCCGGCTGCAGATGCCGGTTCTTGGCCTGTTCGGTTCAAAGGACCGGGTGGTTCCGGCGGCAACCGTGACGGCTTTCGAGGCCAGCATGAAGCGGTTGGGCAAGGACGTGGACGTCCACATCTACGAGGGGGCCGGCCACGCCTTCGCGAATCCGTCCGGAACGGCTTACGAACCGGAAGCTGCCGAAGATGCCTGGCGACTCACGACGGCATTTCTCCGGGAGCATCTCGCCCGGTGATCCGCAGGCTGGGAGCGGTCAGTTACCAAGTGGCCAAGCGGATAGTCATCGCGGTGATCGGCGGCACGATCCTGCTCGGCGGCATCATCATGCTCATCACGCCCGGCCCCGGATTGCTGATCATCCTGCTGGGGCTTGCCATCCTGGCCATTGAATTTGCGTGGGCCCGGCACTGGCTGACGAAGGTCAGGCACAGCGTCACGCCGGAAGGGCGGCAGGCCCTGCACGGCCGTTACCTGCAGCTTCGCGAGCGCTGGTTCGGGGGGCGCAATCCCAGGAGCTGAAGCAGGATAAAAAAAGGAGCCCGCAAGCTGGGAGGATCTCACCAGGCCGGGGCTCCTTCGGGCAGGACTCTGAAGGGGGGTTCGAAGCCCTGCCGCGTCTCAAGGCTTTCCGGGGGAGCCGGTCGCCGGGCGCCACGAAGAACTAATCGGGGGGCGTGGAACCCGGCAAAGCGCTTGATGCCTATCCCATTGCAGGAGTCGTGCCAAGTTGCGGGCCTAATAAATCAGCAACTTAGGCTTGAATCGACTCACGGCAATCCGTGATTCACGGGATTCCGAAAAGCTCTTTCACGGAAATCCGTGTACATTCCCACCATGGCCGCACTCGATTTCGACCCCGCCTTGTTTCGCCGGCTTCCCATCATGGCCGCGTTCCTCGATCAGGACGGGCGCTTCATCGACGTGAGCGATGCCTTCGAAGCACGCACCGGCCATAGTCGTGGGGAAATCCGGGGCCGCAGGCCCGAGGACCTGGCCACCCCCGACAGTGCGAGGCGTATTCGCGAGGAGCATCGGCCGCACTTCCGCCGCACAGGCCGCCTCGACAACGTGCCGGTCGAGTTCCTGACAGCCGACGGCGCCACGCTGGAACTGCTGGTGACCTGCACGGTAGAGCGCGACGAGAACGGTGCCATTCGGCATTCCCTGTCGGTGTTCACCGAAGTGTCAGACCGGGCCCGCCTGGAACGCCGCTATCGCGACCTTTATCAATCCACGCCGGCAATGCTCCACACCATCGACCCGGAAGGGCGGCTTACCGAGGTGAGCAACCATTGGCTCGACCGGCTTGGCTACACCCGCGAGGAAGTACTGGGCCGGTCAATTCTCGAGTTCATGACGGATGCTTCCCGAAAGCCCCTCATTGGCCGCCTGCGGGAGATCATTAGCGAGGGCGATTTCCAGAACGTCCCGCGGCAGATGGTGACCCGGAATGGCGAGGTGCGCGACGTGCTCCTGTCGTCGCGTACGGAGCGCGACACCCGCCACCAGGTCGTGCGCACGCTGGTCGCCAGCAAGGATGTCACCGAGCGCAATCGGGCCGAAGCCAGGCTGAAGGAAGCCTACGGCGAGATTGCCCGGCTGAAGGAGGAGCTGGAGCGGGAACGCGACTATCTTCGTGAGGAAGTCAGCGTGTCCATGAACCTCGGCCGGATTGTCGGCGGCAGCCCGGCGCTGCGTGGCATGCTGACCCGGATCGAGGCGGTGGCCGACACGCCAGCCAATGTGCTGATCGTGGGCGAGACCGGAACTGGCAAGGAGCTGGTGGCCCACGCCATTCACGCGCGTAGCGGTCGCGCTAGTGGCCCGCTGGTGAAGGTCAACTGCGCATCGATCCCCACGGAGCTTTTCGAAAGCGAATTCTTTGGCCATGTGCGCGGCGCGTTTACGGGCGCGCACCGGGACCGCGTCGGCCGCTTCCAGCTCGCCGATGGCGGCACCATATTCCTGGATGAAGTCGGTGAAATTCCGCTTGCCCTGCAGGGCAAGTTGTTGCGCGTGATCCAGGAACGGGAGTTCGAGCGCGTCGGAGACGACACCACCCGGTTGGTGGACGTTCGGGTGATAGCCGCCACCAACAAGGATCTGGAGAAAGCCGTCGAGGCGGGCGAGTTTCGCGAGGACCTGTACTACAGGCTCAGCGTGTTTCCGGTGCAGGTGCCGCCTTTGCGCCGACGCGGCGACGATGTGGTGCAGCTGGCGGTCCACTTTCTCGAGCAGGTGTGCCGGGATTTCGGCCGGCCCTGCCCCCAGATCACGCAGGCTCAGGCGCAGGCCCTGCGGGCGTATGCCTGGCCAGGCAACATTCGCGAGCTGAAAAACGTCATCGAACGGGCGGTGATTCTTTCCACCGGCGACCCGCTGCGTCTCGACCTGTCGCTGCCCGAACGGCGCAGCGGCGCGGATTGCGCCCAGGCCACCGCGCTGTCGCCGGTGGCTGCGGTACCGTTCCTGACCGACAGCCAGATGCGGGACCAGCAGCGGGCCAACCTGGTGGCCGCGCTCGAGGCTGCCGGCTGGCGGGTCAGTGGCAAGGCCGGTGCTGCGGAACTCCTCGGCATTCGACCCAGCACACTGACCGATCGGATGACAACACTGAAGATCCGGCGACCGGGACGAGCACCGGCAGA
>JAQBGF010000193.1:0-3162 GCA_032122615.1 Gammaproteobacteria bacterium
ACTATCGATTGGATGCGAATTGTATCCTGATGGCGTGGGGTGTCAAGCGCCCGTATCACGGTGGTGCTGGAGCGCCCGTTGGTGTGGGTTCTGCCGCGACCGCTATGGATCGCGGCTGACGCCACTCCTACAATGGTGCCATCATGCAAGCACTGCTCGAAGCCGCCGCTAGTGGCGACCCACAAGCCCAGTACGAACTGGCGCTCCGCCATGACAACGGTGAGGGCAACGGCGATGACAATGCCGGGGGGGATGGCCGGGACGCGGCCGAGGCGGCCCGGTGGTACCGCCTTGCGGCCGACCAGGGCCATGCCGACGCCCAGCTGCACCTTGGCCTGATGTACGACACGGGCGACGGCGTCCCGCAGAACGAGGCAACCGCCGTGGAGTGGTACCGGCGCGCTGCCGAGCAGGACAATGTCGATGCCCAGGTCAATCTCGGGCTGATGTACCTGAACGGGACCGGCGTGGCGAAGAACGAGAGCGCCGCGATCCACTGCTTCCGGATGGCAGCAATAACGGGTCACCCGAAGGCGCAGTTCAACCTCGGGGCCCTTCTGTATAACGGCGCCGCGGGGAAGCCGAATCTCGGCGAGGTCTACCAGTGGTGGACGCTGGCCGCGCTGCAGGGACATCCATCGGCCCAGCAGAACCTGGAAGTCCTTGCCGGGAAGTTGAGCCGCGAACAGCTGGCAGCCGCGCAGGCCGCGGTCGCCGAGACGATCCACCGCACTTAAGGCTGTCAGGTAGGAGCGCCTTCAGGCGCGACTCCCGCTCGCCGGCCTCTACAGCCCATTTTTTTATTTCCCAGGTGCAGCCCGCCTGTGCGCAGGCGCAGTAACGCCCATCCGTGAAGTTACCTATTCTCGCCATTTTCGATAGGGCGTATCAGTTGATGGTGGAATGAACGATCTTGCCACGAAAACGCCTGACTTGAGCAAACGCCGCCACGCCATGGTGGCGCGCCAGATCGCACATCGCGGGGTGCGTTCGGAACTCGTTCTCGAAGCCGTCGGGAGCGTGCCGCGCGAATTCTTTCTCCCCGAGAAGTTGCGCGAGTTCGCCTACGACGACACGCCCTTGCCCATCGAAGAGGGCCAGACGATCTCCCAGCCCTACATCGTTGCTCTGATGACGGAAGCGCTCGGCCTGAAGGGCGGCGAAACCGTGCTTGAGATTGGTACCGGGTCCGGTTACGCGGCAGCCGTACTCGCCTTCATCGCGAAGGATGTCTACACCATCGAGCGCTACGGGCAGCTCGCAACGAAAGCTGCCAGCACGCTGTCTGCCCATGGCTACCATAACGTGCATGTACTGCATGGCGACGGCACGCTGGGCTGGCCTGAGCACGCCCCGTTCGACGCAATCATCGTGGCCGCCGGCGGTCCCCAGGTGCCGGAGGCCCTGAAGAGCCAGCTGAAGATCGGTGGGTGTCTCGTGATCCCCGTGGGACTCGACCGGCGACTGCAGGAACTTTTGCGGGTCACCCGGCTCTCGGAACACGAGTACAAGACTGAAGAACTGCTGGACGTGCGCTTTGTGCCTCTCGTTGGCGAAGAAGGCTGGGCGCCCGAGAGAGGTGCCGAGGTTCCACCGACGCCTCGACCGAAACCGGTGCGCCCCCGCACTGTCGACGCAGAACTCGCGCAACTCATTGCGCAATCCTGCGAACCATTCAAGAGTGTTGACACCGTCGATCTGGAGCCGTTGCTGCGCAGGATCGGCGATGCGCGTGTCGTGCTGCTCGGCGAGGCCACGCACGGCACGTCGGAGTTCTATCGCATGCGTGATCGCATCTCGCGGGCGCTGATCGAACGCAAGGGGTTTTCGTTCGTCGCGATCGAGGGCGACTGGCCGGACGCGGCGCGCGTCGACCATTACGTGCGGCACGCTGAGTACCCGCCGTCGGAATGGACGGCATTTGCGCGTTTTCCCGTGTGGATGTGGCGCAACCGCGAGGTGCGCAGCTTTGTGGACTGGCTGCGGGAACACAACTCCGGGCTCGAGGCCCCGCGGCGTACGGCGTTTCACGGTCTCGATCTCTACAGCCTCTACAGTTCCATACAGTCCGTACTCGATTATCTGGATGAAGTGGATCCGCACACCGCGCGGATTGCCCGGTTCCGCTACGGTTGCCTGACGCCCTGGCAGGCGGACCCGGCGACGTACGGCCATGCCGCACTGACCGGCGCCTACCGTAGCTGCGAAGAGCAGGTGGTCTCCGTCCTGACGGAGTTGATGCAGAAGGAGCAGGCCTACGCCGTGCACGACGGCGAGCGCTTCCTGGATGCGATGCAGAACGCCCAGCTGGTAAAGAACGCCGAGCGCTACTACCGCATCATGTATTACGGCTCACGAGCCTCCTGGAACCTCCGCGATCAGCACATGTTCGAGACCCTGACGAACCTTTTGAAGCACCATGGACCGACCAGCAAGGGCATCGTCTGGGCTCACAATTCGCATGTCGGCGATGCCGCGGCCACCGAGATGTCGAAGCGCGGTGAATTCAACATTGGTCAGCTATGCAGGGCGCAGTTCGGCGATGGCGCCTACGCCATCGGCTTTGGCACCAACAGCGGCACCGTGGCGGCAGCTTCTGACTGGGACGGGCCAATGCAGACGAAGTCGGTAAGACCCGCTCTCGACGAAAGTTATGAGCGGCTGTGTCATGAGGCTGGCGAGCCCAATTTCCTTCTGAGCCTGCGCCACCCTGGATCGGCCTCACTGCGCAGCGGCTTGCTGAAGGCCCGGCTTGAGCGCGCGATCGGCGTAATCTACCGGCCCGAGACGGAACTGCAGAGCCATTATTTTCAGGCCGTGTTGCCGCGGCAGTTTGATGAATACATCTGGTTCGACGAATCCAGTGCCGTGACGCCGCTCGCGACGCAGGAAGTGAAGGCAATGCCGGACACCTACCCGTTTGGCCTCTGACCGGCTCCGGCCGCGACCCCGGCGTACTCCGTGGCCCGCGGGCGCGGTCGGGGAAAGTTTTGCGCTACCGTGCGGACACGGTGAGCGCTGCAAAACCCTCCCCGCCCACGCCCGCTACGTAGGAGCGCCTTCAGGCGCGACAACATACTCCGTAGTGACGCGGTCGGTGGCGGGACAGGTCCTGGCCGCCTGTCGGGAAGACCCGCTGAGGGCTGGCCAGGACCTGTCCCG
>JAQBGF010000194.1:0-3451 GCA_032122615.1 Gammaproteobacteria bacterium
GGGCGGCGTCGAAAATATCCAGGAACACGTCGTGGGGCAGATCAGGAGTGCGCATGCCGCAAAAGCATGGGCGCCGGCACCCGGGGTGGCAAGCGGTGGCGGGGCCGGAAGGGCAGCGTCAGCGGCTCGGCCAAGGCCACCCGGTTGGACGTCGCGCGCGGTGCGGGGCTATCATCGCGCCCCCGTCCGGGCGCCCGTAGCTCAGCTGGATAGAGTACTGCCCTCCGAAGGCAGGGGTCACTGGTTCGAATCCAGTCGGGCGCGCCATCTAATCAACGACTTACGACGGGCGCGCTACTCCAGGAATTTTCCGTAAGTGCACCGTAAGTGCAGCTGCACTCGGAATGCAGTTGCCACCACCTGTTGGTTTTCATTCTGACGGGAACACGGGCATTGATCAGCGGCGGCGCCCCTTCGCACCCTTGAACTCACGATTGATCCGGTTCAGATCAAAGCCCTGTGGGTCGAACACGCCCCCAATCCACCGCACCATTTCTTCGTGCTGCTCGTGCTTCCGATCGCCAAGGATCTCCAGGAACAGTGTGAAGCCGTGAGGTCCGCCCACGTCTTCCGGCGGACAGGCGTTCTCACCAGCCACGCATACCGGAAGCGGCAGATCCTGATGGGTCCAGGGTGCCGGAGACTCGATCACGATCCGATGCCGCCAGCCGTCGCCCATGTCATAGCGATATTCGAATTCGCCGCGGGTACCCAACTCCGACACAACGGCAGCAACTGAGACGCGGCGCTCGTCGCGCCAGGAACCGGTATCCGCATCCAGGCCGCCTTCATGAATCCACCAGTCCGGCGCCACCACGCTCGTGCCAATCTGGAATTCGTGGGCGTGCGAATCCGTCCATCCCATGACCCATTGCAGATAGCGATGCAGGCTCGCGAGCGTCCATTGATTGGAGACCAGCACGCGCCGCCAGACAAGCGGAACCACGTCCAGCAGTTCGATGCGCAATGCCACAGGGTGTGGCCGTGGGGGCGTGGGCAAATCAGATCCTCCTGTGTAAGCGCGCCAAGGCTTGCGTAGCCGACGGAACGGCTAGTGAAAGGCAGCAACACGCGACCGGCATAGTTCGAGTGTCCTGTCGACGGTAGCCCGCGCATCAGCGCTCAGCGCAAGCGCTCGCGGAAGGACGAGCGCAGCCAGCGCAAGCGGCAGTCGCTGCTGTACGTCGTCGATAGCGGCTTGTGTATCCCCAGCCCGCAGGCCGGCGAGGGAGGCAAGCGCCACGAAATCCGCGCGCCGCAGCCGTTCGTCTTTGCCGCTGAGCTTCAACGCCATACGATCATGCGCAAGGCCCGGAAAGACGCGCGTGGTCAGCGTGTCGTAGACCGGCGCAAAGCGTACCGTGCGGAACGCGGCGTCCCCGCTGTGGGCGATCTTCAGGAGCGCCATGTTCTTCAAATGCATGTCACCGTCGGCGATCAGCCAGGTGAACAGGACACGGCGCACGAGCACAAGCAGGTCGTCGTCCGGAGCGGTGGACAACGCACGCACGGCTTTGGCGACGCGCTCGATGGTTCCCATGTACTTGTCGTGCGGTTGCAGATCCAGAACCGAGCACATGTCCTCCATGGCAATCCATCGAGGATCGCCAACCTGTTCGCGAATGTCGAAGCGCTCGACCACCAGCGCCGGAGGCAAGTCGTCAGGCATCCGCAGGAGCGCGGCGTCCGGTGTGGTGAGCCCGATAGCACGGGCGAGTGTCAGCCCGATCCACTCGACCAGCGGCAGCGACTCAAAGCCGCTCGTCCCGGCGGGCTTGAGGATATGCGTGAAGGGCAATGCCACGCCTGGAGAGAGCTTCCCATCGGCATCCAAATACATGGGGGCCTTGATCTGCACGCCAGAAAGACGCGGCGTTTCAGCGTTGGTATAGAGCGCAGCCAACCTGTGCTCGAAGTCCCTCTCGACAAGGCTTCTGCCCGGGCCTGCGTAAGCTCCCGTAAAGAGCCCGTCCGTGCTGAACCGTGCCAACTTGTTTGTGAGGGTATCGGCAGGGAGTCGTGCCAGCTCGTCAATCGTTGCTGCAATACTGATGTTGGACATGTAACGCCTGCCGGAGCGCAGCAGCGCACGCTCATCGCCACTGTCTTTCAGTACTGAATCAAGCCAGCCCTCGGGCAGCAGCGAAACGATGAAGGACGGCAGCTTGCCGGGTACGTTCTGCCGGACGATCTGCGGCAGCGCCGGTCCTTCCTTGTTCACCGACCATCGCCACTCAAAACCGTCGTGCGTGAGCATGCCGACAGGCCGCCCGTGCCAGGCGACGTGCAGATCGAAAGCGGCTGCGTTTCTTGGAGCAACTGCTGCAGGTCGGTGCAGCAGAGACTTCTCAGCTCCCTCGCCTTCCCGATACCACTCGTTCTCGCGTGCGAGTGCCCACACGGCATCGCTTGCCGCCTTGGGGCTCCCATACTCCTCGATGAGGCGTGCCGCTATCGATTCCCTCATTGCCGCATCGATCGAGGCGGCATGCTCACCGCGGATACGGAAGGCTTCGAGAAAGCGTTGCCGGACGGCAGAGACGGAGACGCTGAACTCCCCCATGCTGTCGGCCACGATGGCGCTGGCGACCGAGGCGTGAGTGGGGGCTTTGTTCTGGATGATCTCAAGGGACCGGATGCGCCTGCGCTGAACGCGCTGGCCGGACACGTACAGGCGACCGTCCCGGGTGGGACCCAGCAGGACAGCGCTTGCGCCCGACAAGTAGGCCCTGGGGTACAGGTAGCGGGCGATCCGCACGGCATGCGTCAGGACCGTCTGCTCGATATCGTCGCCCGCATCGACGTAGATGCCCCGCATGAGCTGGACGATCTTTCCCGCTTCAGCCAGGTAGTGGCTGCGGGTCTTGTCGATCGTCTCGCCAACGAGCTGGAGGGGCATTTCCAACTTTCCCGTGTTTCAGATACGCAAAAGTTAGCCGTTGGAGGGTCGATATACAAGGGAAACCCAACTTTCCCGTGTTTCAGATACGCAAAAGTTAGGTCTCCCTCTCAAACACTGAAATCCGAGTTCCGCCGGATTTCCGCCGGTTTTAGCACCAGTGACTGATGCGACGGTTCTGGCCGGATTCGCGGCTGGCGCGGCGCCGTCGCTGCTCGCGACGCTCCGGGCATGGAACCCGTTACCCTGCGCGCGCCTGGGCCGGTGCGCCAGCCGCTGGCGGGCGGCGATCACGCCGGCCGGGAGGGGGAGCACTGCCAGGACGGCAGACCTGCGGACACCCGCCGAGCGCCACCGGGCGATGAGCTGGGCGCAACGGCTGAAGCGGGTCTTCCAACTGGACTTGCAGAGCTGCGAAGCCTGCGGTGGCCAGGTGCGGGTTATTGCCGGCATCGAGGACCCGGTGGTGATCGGCAAGATTCTGCAGCACCTGGAGAAGACCGGGCCGGTGCTGGCGGGTGGTGTCCTGCGGCCCGAGGCGCGGGGTCCGCC
>JAQBGF010000195.1:0-2868 GCA_032122615.1 Gammaproteobacteria bacterium
GGTCACGCTGATACTCGAACGGCTGCTTAGCTAAGGTAAGAGGGACCCTGCGGGTTCCTGCGCAGTCGCCGAAGCGGGTTTCCTGATTCAGTCTGAAAAAGTGGTACAACGTCAACGATCAAGATCGGGTCGAGCGCTAGACAATTGTTCGGCAACCCTAGGGATGGAAATTCGCTCGATCCGTGCCGATAACGCTCTGCCAAGTAAGGCGATCACCCAAATAACGAGGCGGGTAACCAGAAGAATTACGATGAGTATCCGGAATAACATGTCTTGCCCCTGCAACGGCAGCTATTGGCAGCCGACCTGTTAGTCATGACGTTCGACGCCGTTAAAATGTCAGGAGACGACGCCGCACGGCTGATCAGCTGGGTGGCACCCAAAAGTCGGTCATCAGGCCGTTGGTTAGGCATCGGACTCATTGGCGTCGATCCCCTCCGGCCCAACCGCCCGGACACTTTCCAGAGCGGCTGACAGCCCGCCGCTCTGCTCGGACCGCCGGCTGTTTCGTGAGCCATTCAAGGCAGCGAACATCACCCGCAGCGTGATGTTCTCCGCCAGAGGATCCGCGGTACCAGCCGTCCAGAGGAAAGCCGCCAGAAACAGGCGGATGAAACAAAAAGCCAGTACCAACTTACGAGTAGCCATGGTTTCCTCTGCGCCGGGCCCGATTGCCCTGACTCTTGCTGGCTGAGACGCAGCGCTGGCACAGGCTGTCAGGAAAAGTCAGCCGCCTCCATCTTTCTGGGTGCGGCCGCGACACCCATCGAGTTGGTTGTCGCGATTGGCCGCGAGGGGCATTTGTCAGCGATACCAATCCGCCACCGTCCAAAAAGGAGATTCGGCGGTTGAGGGTTTGGTGCTCTGGTTCGTGGGGCGGCTTAGCGCGCCGCCCACCACGGGCGAGGCATCGACCAGCGGTTCTACGAAGTTCTGTACCCTTTTTTCGCCAAACAGTTACCTTCAGGCACCGATCGTCTACACGATCCCGATGCAGCTCCTCGCCTATCACGTGGCGATCCTGCGCGGCACGGACGTCGATCAGCCGAGGAATCTTGCCAAGTCCGTTACTGTCGAGTAGGAACGCCTTCCGGCTAACAGTCACATTTGCGCGGCTACTTCCGTTCATTGCGGTCGTCTGAATACAGTTACATCTCATGCAACTGCGCCCCGCCACTCCAGCCGACTTCAAGGCTGTACTCGCACTCAACGAGGAGTCGGTGGCACACCTCAGTCCGCTCGATGACATCCTCCTTGCGCAGCTTCACACGGAAGCCGCGCTACACCTTGTGGTGGAGGAGAAGGGCACGGTGATTGCCTTCCTGATTGCGTTTCGCGAAGGCAGCGAATACGACAGTCCAAACTACGTTTGGTTTGCTGAACGCTACGAGCGATTCCTGTACGTCGACCGCGTCGTCGTCGCCAGGACGGCCAAGTCCAGGGGTGCCGGCTCTATGCTTTATCGAGAGCTCTTCGCGTTTGCGGCGAGGAACTCCGTTACGCTTGTCACATGTGAATACGATGTGGAGCCACCTAATGCCGACTCCGAACGCTTCCACTCCCGGTTTGGGTTCAGGGAGGTTGGTCGCCAGGCGGTATCCGGTGGCAGAAAAGTCGTCTCGCTACAGGCTGTTAAGGTGGGGTAACGCGATGAATCCATGTCCACGTACCAATTTCACACGCACACGGCAAAGCACTACTTCTGCAGCACCTGTGGCATTTACCCGTTTCACCGTAAGCGCACCGCTCCGGAGCACTACGGGGTTCATGTCTACTGCCTCGACAACTTTGATCCGGCGGGGATTCCCGTGCGAGCCACCGAGGGTTCGGGGTTGCGGTACGCCACCAGCGATGACCTCGTGAAAGCACAGTAGACGGGGCCCGACATGCCGACGGCGCACGTGTCCGGAATCGACCTCCACTACGAAATGGCGGGCGACGGTGAAGCACTGCTGTTGATTCACGCTCTGGGATCAAGCTGCCGCGACTGGGAGCTGCAAATCCCCGCCTTCTCCGCGCGTTACAAGGTGATCGCCGTCGATCTTCGGGGGCACGGCAGGTCCGGAAAGCCCCCAGGGCCCTATAGCATCCCGCTCTTCGCCGCCGACATCGCGGGCCTGCTGGACACGCTCAAAATCACCTCGGCACACGTAGTGGGCCTGTCTTTGGGCGGCATGGTCGCGTTCCAGCTGGCAGTGAGCTGGCCTGACCGTGTTCGAAGCCTGGTGGTCGTGAACGCCGGTCCGGCATTCCTGATCCGGACGTTTAGAGAGCGCCTCTTGCTCATGCAGCGGCAAGTGGTGGTTCGCCTGATGGGAATGCAGGGCATCGGCAACTTTCTGAGCCGGCGGCTGTTTCCAAAGCCGCAACAGGAACGGCTGCGTCGCCAGATGGTGGAACGATTTGCGGAGAACGACCCGCGCGCTTATCGCGAAGCACTGCGTGCGATGACAGCCGGCTGGACTGTTGAAGAGCACCTTGCAAGGATCCGCTGCCCGACGCTAGTGATAGCGGCTGACGGGGATTACACTCCTGTGTCGCACAAAGCGGCGTACGTCGCGAAACTCGCGGACGGGGAACTTCGGGTTATTCAGGATTCCCGCCACGCCACACCCGTCGACCAGCCGGAAGAATTCAACAAGGTCGTGCTGAGCTTTATCGAATGAAAAACAATCGAATGCCGTGACCAACTTCTCGCAGCTGCTATCCCGCGTCAGGGCCTGCACCCTTTGCAAGGCGCACCTGCCGCTTGGTCCACGGCCCGTGCTTCAGCTCCACCCGAAGGCCAGGATCCTGATTGCGGGGCAGGCGCCCGGCAGAAAGGTTCATGAATCCGGAGTGCCCTTTGACGACGCCAGTGGGAACCGC
>JAQBGF010000196.1:0-4217 GCA_032122615.1 Gammaproteobacteria bacterium
CTGTCGAACGGCTACGCCCCCGAGGGCTTCTCGCTGTTCTCCGCTCGCGTTACCGGCTTGTTGCTGGGCGACTGTGGTGACAAAGGCCGCGGCAAGTGCGACACCAGCGCGTACTTTGGCGGCACCAGCGCCGTGCCGGCACCCCCGGCCATCTGGCTGCTGGGCACGGCGGTTGCGAGCCTGGTGGTCCGCCGTTTCCGGAGCACCCGGGCGGCCGCTATCGCCTGATCCAGCGCTTTGCGCTGACACCCATTCGAGCAATCGGGCCCTTCGGGGCCCGTTCCGCATTTGTGAACCAATGAAACCTTGGTAATCTTTCGTTGGTCTCTCTGGCCGGTGATACACTGCATTTTCAATGGACTAGGGGGCTTTTCTGGATGAAAACCCCGCCCGGATCACAGTCGCGAAGCCCGCCGACGGCTAGCATTCAGCAAGCAAGGATCGCAGAGTTCCCCACCATTCCACCACGACGAAAGACAGCAGACCCTAGCTATGGCTTTTGAGATCGCGCTTCCCGAGGACGACAACCGGACCATCGGCGACTACTTAGACGCCCTGAAGCGCCGCCGCAAGCCGGCGCTCGTCATTGCGCTCAGTCTGCTGGTTCTCGGCACCATCGCCATATTCGTGTGGCCAAACGCCTACACCTCCACCGCCGTGATCCTGATCGAAGATCCGGATATTCCGCCGGGGCTGGTGCCCACCACGGTGACTACCTTCGCCGCGAAGCAGATCCAGTACATCAACCAGCGGGTCATGACGCGCAGCAACCTGGTGGAGATTATCGAGAAATTCGACCTCTTCCCGGAGGAGCGCAAGTACCTGCCCACGCTGCTCCTCGTCGGCGATGTCGAGAAAGACATGAGCATCGACATCATCGATGTGCAGCAGCAAGGGGCCGGTGGTCAGACCGTCACCAGCACCATCGCCTTCAGGCTGGGTTTCGAAAGCGCGGATCCCCAGATCGCACGCCAGGTGGCGAACGAACTCGTTTCGCTGTACCTCGCCGAGAACGTGCGGGCCCGCACGGAGCAGACCGCCGAAACCAGCGACTTCATGCAGGCGGAGGTGGATCGGCTCGACGCGGAGGTCAAAGGCCTGGAGGCCCAGATCTCTGATATCAAGCGCGATAACAAGGGCAGCCTGCCCGAGCTCAATGCCTTCAACATGCAGCTCCTGAATACTCTCACCAATGACATCAGTGAAATCGACCGGCAGATCCAGTCGATCTACGAGAACAGGATCATGCTGGATGCGGAGCTGGCCAAGCTCAGCCCGATCTCTACCACAGTCACGCCGGACGGCAGGCCGATTTCCTCGCCGGAGGATCAGCTAAAGGCCCTGCAGACCGAACTGTCCCGTCTGCAAGGCCGTTACAGTCCGGACCACCCCGATGTGAAGCGGGTCAGCCGCGATCTCGCGGCCGTGCGCGCCCAGCTAGGCGCCAACATCGACCTGGACCAGATCGAGGCCAATCTTGCCGAGGCGCGGCTGAAGCTGGCCAAGGCGGAGGCGAGCTACACGCCGGACTCGCCGCAGGTACAGCAGGCCCGGCGGTTGGTGGAGAGCCTTGCGGCTGAGGCGGCCATGCCGCGTAGCCGGGGCGTGGGGAGTATGGAGCCCGACAACCCGATATACATCCAGGTTCGCGCCCAGAAGGAGATGCTCGGCTCGTCGGAGCGTTCGCTGGTGACGAAGCAGGCCCAGCTCCGGGCACGTCGGGCGGACATCGAACGAAAAATGGTGCAGAGTTCTGATATCGAGAAGGATCTGAGCGCTCTTTTCCGCCGCCTCAACACCGCCACGTTCAGCTACCAGAAGGCGCGGGACAGCCTGGTTACCGCCAAGATGGGCCAGGCGCTGGAGACCCAGAGCAAGGGCGAGCGCTTTGCCCTTGTCGAGCCTCCCGACCTGCCGCTGCTGCCCTCGAGCCCGAACCGGCCCGTGCTGCTGGCGCTGCTCATCGTGCTGGTGTTCGCCGCCGGCCTCGGCTGGCCGCAGGTCGCCGAATCCATGGACGCGGCCATCTACAGCGCCCGGGCCATAGAGCGCGTGCAAGGGGCGCCCCCGATCGCCGAGATTCCGCTGATCGTCACGACCGAGGATCGCAAACGCGACCGCAACGTCCGGGTGGGCGCGCTCCTGATCGCGCCGGTGATCGTGGCCGTCATTCTGGCACTCATTCATTTCCTCTGGATTCCCCTGGACATACTCTGGTATGTCGGCCTCCGCCGGCTCGGCATGTAAGAACGGATACGGAAAATCATGGAACGCATTCGCAAAGCACTCGAGCGCGCCGGCCAGGACCGGATGATGACGGCTACAGACGTTCTGCGTCGGTCGACATCTGCCGACCACCAGACAGACCTGTCGACCGGCGTCCGTTACACCATGACCAGGACGGTGGAGGTGTCGCAGCAGACGCTGCTCGACAATCGCATCATCGCGGCCCTGCCGGAGCACAAGTTCAAGGATTCCTATCGTATGTTGCGCACGCGGGTGCTGCAGACCATGCGCAACAACAACTGGACCTCGGTGGCGGTTTCCGGCCCCGCCACGGGTTGCGGCAAGACGCTGACGGCCATCAACCTCGCCATCAGCCTGGCAATGGAGGTCACGCACACGGTGTTGCTGGTGGACCTCGATTTACGCAAGCCCACGATCCACAAGTATTTTGGCTACGAACCCGAGCTGGGGCTGTCCGATTACCTGACCACCGACGTGCCCCTGCACCAGTTGCTGTTTACGCCGTCCATCGACCGGCTCGTGGTGCTGCCGGGCCGCAAAGTGTTGCCTAATTCGGCGGAGATGCTGCGCTCGCCGCGCATGATTTCGCTGGTCAACGAACTGAAGACTCGCTACCCGGATCGCCTGGTAGTTTTCGACCTTCCGCCCATCCTGGCCGCCGACGATGCGCTGGCTTTCTCGCCGTATACCGACTGCATCCTGATGGTGGCCGAAAGCGGCGGCACCAAGAAGGAAGACCTGCAGAAGGCCTACGAGATCGTCAAGAACGCGCCGCTCGTAGGCACCGTGCTGAACAAGTCCGAAGTGCCCGCAACGGGCTATGGCTACGGAGGCGTGCAGAAGAAGAAACGCTTCTTCGGCAGCTGATCCCAGGATGTACGAAGAGTTCTACGGTATGCGGGAGCGGCCCTTCGCCTTGCTGCCAGACGCCTCCTACCTTTTCCTGTCCAAGGGCCACAGCACGGCCCTGACCCTGCTCCGCTACAGCATCATGAACCGCCAGGGCTTCACCGTGGTCAGCGGTGAGGTGGGTAGTGGCAAGACCACCCTGATCAACCGCCTGCTCGATGAGATGAAGACCGACGTCACGGTCGGCCTCATCAACTTCACCTCCCACACCTTCGGCGACATGGGCGAGTGGATCATGATGGCCTATGGCCTGCCGTATAAGGGCAAGAGCACGGTCGAGCTGTACGACGATTTTGTCCAGTTCATGATCAGCGAGTACGCCGCCGGGCGGCCCGTCGTGCTTATTGTCGACGAGGCGCAGAACCTCGGTATCAGCGGTCTCGAAGAGATCCGCATGCTGTCCAACGTCAATGCGCAGAAGGACTACCTGTTGCACGTGATCCTCGTCGGGCAGCCGGAACTGCGCTCGCTGCTGCAGACTCGCCAGCTGCGCCAGCTCACGCAGCGGGTGTCCGTTGCCTACCACCTGAACCGCCTCACGGACGAGGAGGTGGCCCAGTACATCGTGCACCGGGTGACTTTCGTCGGTGGCTCCGAAAGCCTGTTTTCGCCCGAAGCTATCCGCCTGATTGCTGCCGCCAGCGACGGCATTCCACGCCTCGTGAACACCTTCTGCGATCTCGCGCTGGTGTACGCGTTTTCGGAGGACAAGCAGGCGGTCACTGATACTGAGGTCAGGGCGGTGCTGGAGGATCGGCTGCAGATGGGGTTGCCGGCGGGGGGTGTGTCTGCCCAGCAAGGGCCAGCCGATACGTATCCTCCCCAGACGACCTCACTGGGGTGATCGCCGCCTCCGGCGGCATTCTTCGTTAACTACATGTGTGGGTTGTGCGGCTTTCTAGAGCTTGGCGGCAGCTTCGACGAGCAGGCCAGTCAAGCCACACTGACGCGGATGATTGCGCGGCTACGACACCGTGGCCCCGATGATTCCGGAACCTGGATTGACGGCAACGCCCGGGTCGCGCTGGGACACACCCGGCTGTCGATCCTCGACCTGAGCC
>JAQBGF010000197.1:0-23373 GCA_032122615.1 Gammaproteobacteria bacterium
CAGGAAGTGGGAAACCTCCTTCAATTTCCGCCACGAGGTCCGGGACGGGCAGCTGGCCAGCGGCGGAGCGTTCTTCTTCAACGCCGCGCAACTGGTGGAGCCAATCGACTACGTGACCGATGAGCTGGAAGCTGCCGTCACCTACACCACGGGCAAATGGCAGGCCAGGCTGGCTTACTACGGGTCGTTTTTCAATAATCATGACGAGGCCCTCGCCTGGCAGAACGCCTATAACCCGCTGGTCGCCGGGGCCGATGCCGGCCAGCTTGCCCTACCGCCGGATAACCAGTTCCACCAGGTGCTCCTGGCATCCAGCTACCAGCTCAGTGACCGGACCCGGGTGAGCGGCGACATTGCGGTGGGCCGCATGGAGCAGAACGAGAACCTCCTGGCGGCCACCATCAACCCGAATATCACGGTGGCGTTGCCGAGAACATCCGCGGACGCAGAAGTGGAAACCCTCACGGCCAACCTGAAAGCGGATTCCGCGATAACCGGCAAACTGCGCCTGAATGCGGCCTATCGCTACAACGACCGGGACAACACGACCCCCAGCGATCTGTTCGAATGGGTAACCACGGATTCCTTCGTCAACCCGCTGCGCAGGAACCTGCCCTACAGCTTCACTGATAACACGGGTAAGGTAGGCGCGGACTACCGTTTCAACGGCAGGACCAGGCTCAGCGCCGGGTACGATTACCAGAAACGTGAGCGCACGAACCAGGAGGTCAGGGACACGACGGAAAACACCATCTGGGCCAGATTCAGGATGCGGGCAGGTGACTACGCCGATCTCGAGCTGGGCGCCGGACACGGCGATCGCGACGCATCGAATTATGATCCCGTTGCGGAAACCGACCCGGCCGAGAATCCGCTCCTTCGAAAATACAACATGGCCGACCGCACCCGGGACACGGGCAGCATTCACGCCGGTTTGACGCCCCACGAGCGGGTCAATATCGGCCTCGACATCGACTATTCGAAGGACGATTACTCGGACTCGGTGGTTGGCCTGACCGAGAGTCGTGACACCCGCTACAACGCCGATGTCGCCGTGATCCTGACGGACGTGACAACCCTCACTGCCTTCGGTAATCGGGAGGAGATCAAGTCGGAGCAGGCGGGCAGCCAGGTTTTCGCGGCCCCGGACTGGTTTGCGAAGAACGACGATACCTTCGATACCTTCGGCATCGGCGTGAAGCACCAGCTGATCAAGGACAAGCTCGATGTGGGCGCCGACTATGTGTGGTCACGCTCGACCGGCGAAATCGCGGTCGATAATGGCTCGTCGCCAGCAGATTTCCCCGACCTTAAGACCAGCCTCGACACGCTGAACCTGTATGCCAGCTACCGTCTCAGGGACAACCTCACCCTGCGCGCGGCGTACTGGTACGAGGAATACGACTCGAACGACTGGATGCTCGACGGCGTCGGTGTCGCCACCATTCCCAATGTCATTGCCTTTGGCGAGCAGTCGCCTCACTATGACGTTCACGTCGTCACGATGTCGGTGCGCTATCAGTTCTAAGCCTGAATTCGAGCTGGCGCCTGAGCAAATGGGTGACATGCTTGCAGATGCCACGCTGGCCGGGACATTCCGCCAGTCTGGTCTGCCGGTGCCCGCTTACCTGAAGAGTATCTACTGGTGGGCCTATGTGCACCCGCGGGCCGTGTACGTGTTCGAGCGCCAGTGGCTGGTCAATCTGATTCTCTTCGGTAACTTCGGGCGCCTGCGTGACATGGCGATCCGGTTGCTCGAACCCCGGCTGGCCGGGCGCACGCTGCAGATCGCCTGCGTCTACGGCAACCTGACCAACCGGCTGGCCGCGATGGTGCCCGAGGAGGGCCAGCTCGATGTGCTCGACGTACTGCCGGTGCAGATCGAGAATCTCCAGAACAAGCTGCCGGCCGGCCACCGGGTCGGGCTGATCCACGGCGACAGCTCGCGGCTCGACATGGTCGCCAGTGGCAGCTACGACCAGGCCCTGCTGTTCTTCCTGCTGCACGAGCAGCCCGAAGAGGTGCGCCGCGCGACGCTTGCCGAGGCGCTGCGCGTGTTGCGACCGGGCGGCCGGCTGGTCATCATCGACTACCACCGGCCCCGCGAGAAGCACCCGCTGCGCTGGGTGATGAAGCAGATCCTGCGCCGCTTCGAACCGTTCGCGATGGACCTCTGGCAGCGTCCGGTCAGCGACTGGTTCCCGGCCGGTGGCAAGGTGTGCGTGCACTCCCACCAGCTGCTCTTCGGCGGCCTCTACCAGGTATTGGAGGTAACAGCGGCCGACGTGGCGCATCAACAGACGCCATGAAGGTTGCCCACGCCGATGTGGTGGTGATCGGCGGGGGCGGGGCCGGGCTGCGTGCAGCCATCGCTGCGGCACACGCCGACACCGACTGTTCGATCGCGCTGATTTCCAAGGTGGTGCCGATGCGCAGCCACACGGTGGCCGCCGAGGGCGGTGCCGCCGGCGTGATCCGCACCGACGACAGCCTCGACAAGCATTTCGACGACACGGTCTCTGGCGGCGACTGGCTGTGCGAGCAGGACGTGGTCGACTACTTCGTTGCCCACTGCACCGAGGAGATGATCCAGCTCGAGCAGTGGGGCTGTCCCTGGAGCCGCCAGGGCGACGGGCAGATCAACGTGCGCTTCTTCGGCGGCATGAAGGTGCAGCGCACCTGGTTCGCGGCCGACAAGAGCGGCTTTCACATCCTCCACACGCTGTTCCAGACCTCGCTGCGCTTCCCCACGATCAGCCGCTTCGACGAGTACTTCTGCGTCGAGTTGCTGGTGGATGACGGCGCGGTGCGCGGTGTGCTGGCGATCGAGATTGCCAGCGGTGAACTGCTGCTTCTGCGCTGCAAGTCGGTGGTGATGGCCACCGGCGGCGCCGGCCGCGTCTACCGGCGCAACACCAACGCCGGCATCGTCACCGGCGACGGTATGGGCATGACCTATGCGCAGGGCGTGCCGCTGCGGGACATGGAATTCGTGCAATACCACCCGACCTGCCTGCCCGGCACCGGCATCCTGATGACGGAAGCCTGTCGCGGCGAGGGCGGCATCCTGACCAACAAGGACGGCTACCGCTACCTGCAGGACTACGGGCTTGGCCCGCTGGAGCCCTGGCCCCGGCCCAAGGCGATGGAGCTCGGCCCGCGCGACCGGCTGTCGCAGGCCTTCTGGCACGAGCAGCGCAAGGGCCGCACGATCGAGACGCTGCACGGCCCGGCGGTGCACCTCGACCTGCGACACCTCGGCGAGCAGAAGATCATGGAGCGCCTGCCACTGATCACCGAGGCAGCGCGCACCTTCGCCGGCGTCGACCCGGTGACCGCGCCGATTCCGGTGTGTCCGGCCGTGCACTACACGATGGGTGGCATCGTCTGCGACGTGCATTGCGCCACGCCACTGCCCGGGCTGTTTGCCGCCGGCGAGTGCTCCAGCGTCGGCATCCACGGCGCCAACCGGCTCGGGTCGAACTCGCTGGCCGAGCTGCTGGTGTTCGGCAAGGTGGCGGGCGAATCGGCGGTGCGCCATGCGCGCTCAGTGGCGGCGGGCAGCGACGCGGTTGAGCGCCGGGCCGGCGACGCGGCCGCGCGCGTGCTCAGCCTGCTGGCCCAGGGGAGTGGCGAGCGCCTGGCAACCCTGCGTGATGCGATGCGCGACACCATGGAAACCCATGTCGGCATTTACCGCGAGGCCAGCGCAATGCAGCAGGCCTGCAACGAGCTGGCCGATTTGCGTGAGCGCTACCGTCGCGGCGTGCGGCTCGACGACCACAGCCGCGCCTTCAACACCGAGTGGCTCACCGCTATTGAGCTCGGCTTCTCGCTGCAGGTGGCCGAGGCGATGGCGCACAGTGCGCTGAAGCGCGAGGAGTCGCGCGGCGCGCACGTGCGGCTGGACACCTTCACACAGCGCGACGACGAGAATTTCCTGCGCCACTCGCTGGCCCACGCCCAGGGCGACGGGCCGCCGCGCATCACGCACAGTCCGGTCACGATCACCCGCTCTGCACCGCGTACCCGCGCCTACGGCGGCGCCGGCGAGCGCGTCGAGCTGACCTGAAAGGCAAAATCAAGGCATGAGCGCCGAGCAACACATCACCATCGAATGCCTGCGCTACCATCCCGAGCAGGACGACGCGCCGCGCTGGCAATCCTACGAGGTGCCTTACACCCCCGACATGTCGCTGCTGCAGGGCCTGCAGTACATCAAGGACCATCTTGATGGCACCCTGACCTTCCGCTGGTCATGCCGCATGGCGATCTGCGGCAGCTGCGGCGCGATGGTCAACAGCGTGCCGTCACTGTCCTGCCAGACTTTCCTGCGCGAACTCGCGCCCGGTCCGGTGCGGGTCGAGCCGCTGGCGCACTTCCCGATCCAGCGCGATCTGGCAATCGACCAGGGCGACTTCCTGAACAAGCTTGAGTCCGTCAAGCCGTGGATCATTCCTGCCGAGCCTCGCATGCTCGCCGACGGTCCGAACCGCCAGACGCCGCAGCAGATCGACGACTACTACCAGTACGCCGAGTGCATTAACTGCCTGCTCTGCTACGCGGCCTGCCCGCAGTACGGGTTGAACGGCACGTTCACCGGCCCGGCCGCTCTGGCACTCCTGCACCGCTACAACGCCGACTCGCGCGATGCTGGCACCGCCGAGCGCATGGAGGTGATCAATGCCGAGGATGGCGTCTGGGGCTGCACGCCGGTGGGCTACTGCTCCGAGGTCTGCCCCAAAGGCGTGGATCCGGCGCGCGCGATTAATCAGAACAAGATCAACAGCACCAAAGACTACTTCCTGCGCTTCCTCGTGCCACGGCGTTAAGGACCGGCTCATGGGTATGCCACGTACGTACATCCGACCAATGGGTTCCTGGTGGCGACGCCTGCCGTACTACCGGCGCTACATGGTGCGCGAGGCCACCTGCATTGCGGTGATCGCCTATGCGCTGGTGTTGCTGGTCGGGCTGTGGCGACTGACGCAGGGTCGCGAAGCCTTCGACGCGTGGCGCGTCGCGCTGGCCACCCCGGCCTCGCTGCTGGCCCATGGCGTGCTGCTGGCCGCGTTCGTCTTTCACGCCTGGACCTGGTTCGAGGTGATGCCGAAGACGCTGCCGATATTGCGCGTCGGCGGCAAGCGCGTGGCCGACGCCACGATCGTGCGCAGCGGTGCGGCCGCGGCCGTGGTCGCGAGTGTCCTGTTGCTGGCGCTGGCCTATGGGGGATGGCGATGAAGCGTTCCAACAAGCCGATCTTCTGGTCGCTGTTCGGTGCCGGTGGCATGCTCTCGGCACTCGTCGGTCCGGCGCTGGTCTTGCTCACCGGCATCGCGCTGCCGCTCGGCCTGGGCTTCGACCCCGAGGGCCTGAGCTACGCGCGCACCCTCGCGCTACTCCAGCACCCGCTGGCCGGGCTGGCGCTGGCAGCGGTGATCTCGCTGTTCCTGTTCCACGGCTTTCACCGCCTCTACCACACGCTGCACGACCTGGGCGTACCGGTCGGGCCGGGCTTGAAGGCCTTGTGCCACGGCCTGGCGGGGCTGGGCACGCTGCTGGCGATCGCGCTGCTGGTGCGACTCGGTTGAGTACCGCCGCCAGAGGCACCCGTATTTCCACTTACGGTGGATGAGTAGCCATGCCAGCATTTCCGGTGCATTGTTACCCCCACAGGCAGTAGCGGAATTACTCCGGACGCAGAACTATGGAAATCAACCTCATCCTCGAACCCAATAGCCCGTCGGAACGGTTGGCCGAACTCGCCCGCCTGGCGGAGAGCTACGGCATCACTGGCATCTGGACATCCAACATGCACGACGGGCGCGACCCGTTCGTGAATTTCGTGGAAGCGGCCCGGGCCACCAGCAAGATTCGCCTCGGCCCCGTGGCCGTGTCGCCCTACGAACTGCATCCGCTGAAAATGGGCAATGCGCTGCTCACGCTGAATGAGATTGCCAAAGGTCGCGCCCAGATCGGGGTGGCCGCCGGCGACGGTGGCACTGCCTACGCCATGGGCATTCCCGCCACACGGCGGCTCCGCGCGGTGCGCGAATGCGTGGAAATCATTAATGAGACGGCCACGGGCAAGCTGGTCCAATACTCCGGGGAGATCTACAAGGTCCGCTGGTATCACGCGCTCTGGGCCACCCAACCCCCGCCCCTCGTGCTGGTGTGCGCTGGCGGGCCCCAGATGCTTCGCTCCAGCGCGCGGTACGCGCAGGGGATCTTTCTCGGCGATCACCTGCCCGAGCACGTAGCGGCAGTCCGGCGGATCATTGATCCGGAGATCGGCAAGAATCCCAACAAGGCGACATTCCGGCTGATGAACTTCTGGGCCTGGCACGTCAAGGAAGACCGCGAAGAGGCCTATGCGGAAGCACGCATGTGGCTTGCCGCCCGCGTGACGCCCTGGCCCGCCTATCAGCATCGCGGCATCCTTCCGGAGGAGGACATGCAGGTGGTCTGGAATAACCTGCCGGCGCTCAACCGGGCATTCTATGCGCACGACTCGAACATCCCGGAAATTCCCCGGAGCATTCTCGACAAGCTGGTGCAGCGCTGCACGGCGTGCTCGCCGCTCAAGGAACTGGACCGTGAAATAGAGCGCTTGCGCCAGTTCAGTAAGGCCGGACTCACTGCGATCGCCCTGCGGGTGTACAAGGATCCCGAGGCCGCCATCCGGGTCATTGGCGAGCGGGTGATGCCCGCTCTGTAATTCGGGAGTGGGGCATCAGGCGACGCCCGTCACTCCGGCCGCGCCCAGTTCCTGCAGCCGCCCGTTTCCCCTAACGCCGCGAAGGCTTCCGGGCGGCCTTCGCCGCGTCCTTGGCCCGACGATCGGCGGCTCGCGCTTGCTTACGGGCTTTACGCAGCTCCTTGGCGGCTACCTTGACGCTTTTCTTGAGTGCGGCGAGCTTGGCTTCAGCCTCCTGAACCGCAGACCGGGCCGGCTTGCCTTTAGTCTTTTTCTTCGCTGCCATGGACTTACTCCCTTGCTTGTTGTGGATCCTTCGCAAAGAGCGCACCAGGCGCCCGCCGAGTCTGCATATCTCCTTATTTCTGGCCGCGCGCGCGTCGCTTCGCGACGCCCGCGGAGGACGCAGCCTTCTTCGTCGCGGGCGACCTGGCTTTTGGCGCCGGGAATTGCTTGTCGAACTCGGCAGCGACTTCCTGCTCGATGCGGGGCTTTAGGAACCCAAGCAGCGGGCCGAGGGTCGCGTCGAGCTGCACGTGCTGTTTCGTCACCGCAATTTGCCCCCGGATGCCGGTGCGCTCGAGGTGCAGTACGCCCTGTTTCCAGGCGCACTCGAAATCAAATTCCTTCTTGAGTTGCGCAGCCATCTTCTGGATTAGCGCGCGGGCAGTCTTCAGCGGCAGCGAATGCTCGCGTTGGATCTGGATGCTGCTCATGCTGGTATCCCCTCAGTGGCCTCGTACCACCCCGAAGTTGTTGAAGAGCATTGAGGGTTTTTGGGCTGAGCGCCATACGTGGAACCCCCAAGGGCCACGTGATCATCCTTCTCCCGGAGCCGACGTACAACGTGCCGATTTTCATGTTCCAGCTGGGCGGGAACGACACTCAGTCCATCGCGCTGCTGGACATCAGCCCCACGTTGCCGGCCATGGATTACGGCCCCCTCGACGAGGATCTTTTCATGGAGGCTTCACGCGAGTACCTGCGAATCTGGATCGAGCACTATTACAAGCCGGGCGCGGCCCACTCCAGCCGGGAGGACATCGAGACCGCGACCAGCGCGATCCTCCGCTACAAGAAGATCCTGCACGAGAGCGATCCCGCGCACGGCATCTTCTCGAAGGCGTGGGGCAAGAAAGTCGCCGATGCGTTCATGTACCTGGAGACGCGGGATTACCCGGCTCTGGAGATTTTCGACTGACAATTGAATTGGCTGCCGGCGCAGGGTCAAGGCCGAACATGACTGAACGAACGAACTCGCGTTGCCGGAGGCGGCCAAGCAGGAGGCGGAACGTTTCCACGGCTGGACCACCCTCGTCGAGTAGCGCCGCCACGTAGGCCTCGATCTGCTGGCGCGAGCGCTGTGCTTCGGCAGTATCGAGCGGCATGCTCTTGCCGAGCAGTTGGGCTTAGGAGTCGACGCAGTGCTCGAAGATAGCGAGTATCGCGTCTGCAGAGCCCCGCGGGACCTTCAGCCGGATGCTTGCGGCGGGAACATACCAGCGGTTCCAGGCTGGTGGCTGCAAGGCCGAGTCGACCACCGGGCCGGAGAGCATTTGTGCCTTGTGCCCGGCCATCGCGGCCAGGAACGCGCGAAGCGGGGGGTCGTCGCGCACGCCCGGATCGAGCACCTCCAGGACGAAGAGAAGCGAGGAGCCAACGATCATCCCGTCGACCGAGAAGACCGGGCAGCCAAGCGCATGATCGGGACACGCGACGACGGCAGACACGATGGCGCGTGCCGGGTGGAATTCAGCATTCCATCCAGGACGGCTCGATCGGCGTCCGCGCTCACGGCTCCGGCAATCCGCCAACGCGGTGCCTCGCGTGCGCGCCGTCCAGGGAGAGCTCCGCGTCGCGCAGGCTTATACCCGCTGCGCAGAGGCGGAAGAAGGGTTCGAGTCGGATATGGCCGATCGGGTCTCCGCACATCCTGGGCGTGCTGGCAATGAAATCGAAGAAGGTGGCGAACGCGTGGGCGTTTGTGTGGAACGGCTTGATCATGCGCGCTGCGCTGCGCAGGACCAGGCGAGGCACCTGCCGGATTTTCGCTGGTTTGTCGAGGACGCGGAAGGCCAGCTCGGCAATCTGGCGATGCGTGAAGGTCTCCGGCCCGCCCACCGTCTTCTCAGTGCCCAGGTTCGAAGCACTGAGGATGCTTCTCGCGACCTCATGCCCCATGTCAATGGCGCTGAGAGGGTTGATCAGGCCCTCGCCGGTGCCGAGGAGTCGGACGGAGCGGCGCTTGTCGGCGGCGTGGAGGAACTCCCAGGTAGAGTTCCCGACGCCGTATTTCCTCCCCCTGCAGGAGCGCCGCATGGCGTGCCGCGGTACACCAGCCACCCGCATCTGGCAATACCGAAGGTTGGCATACCCATTTCAAGCAGCGTTTCGCACGCGCCTTAGCGCCCCGATTACCCCAACCAGCGTCCCGAACGTGAGAATCGACGCTGCGAGGAACGAAACCCCGGGAAAGTGTACCGGCGCTTCCGGCCTCGTGAAGTAACTGAAAAGGCCCGTCATCAGTAGCGGGGCGATACAGGAAGTGATGCTGCGCAGGGCGGAGAGCGCACCCTGGAGTTCGCCCTGGAAACTGGCGGGAACCTGCTTGGACAGGACGGCGGTCGTCGCCGGGCCGGCGATGCTGCCCAGGGCATAGGGCACCATCCACAGATACATGATCCAGCCTTGCTGGGCAAAGGCGTAGCCGAGAAAGCTCAGGGCAACCAGCGTAAAGCCGACGACGATGGACCGGTGCTCGCCCAAGAGCCGCATCACCGGGCCGAGGACGACGCCCTGGGACAACGCCACGCAGATGCCCATGAACGTCATCGACAGGCCCACATCAAAGGCCGTCCAGCCGAACTTGTCCATCGTCGCGAAGGTCCAGGTGGCGGGATTGGCATCGTGGGCGACGTTGAAGAGCAAAAGCGCCGCGAGCAGCCCGCCGACCACCGGGTAGCGGAACAGCCGCCGGAGTGCGCCGACGGCGTGGGCGCGTCGCAGGGAGAATGGCCGGCGATTGGCCGGGTCGAGACTCTCCGGCAAGACAAAGTAGCCGTACACGACATTGGCGGCGGCCAGGCCTGCGGCCACGAAGAAGGGCAACCGGTGGGCGTCATCACCGAGAATGCCGCCAATCGCCGGGCCGATGACAAAACCCAGTCCAAAGGCCGCCCCCATCCAGCCGAAGCTGCGGCTCCGGTGTTCCATGGTGGTCACGTCGGTGATATAGGCGCTGGCGACCACATAAGTGGCGCCGAAAATTCCGGATAAGGCCCGTCCGACAAACAGCCAGACAATGGTGGGTGCCCAGCCCATGATGATGAAGTCAAGGCCGTACACGGCCAGTGACACCAGCAGCACGGGTCGGCGGCCGAAGCTGTCGCTCAGGCTGCCCAGCACCGGGGCGGTCACGAACTGCAGCCCTGCGAACAGAAACATGAGCCAGCCGCCATAGATGGCGACGGAACCCAGGGTGCCGCCGACCAGCTCCAGCAGTAGCTTCGGTATCACGGGAATGATGATGCCGATACCCATCGTATCGATGAAGATCGTGATCAGGACGAAGCCAAGGGCGCGGCGCCGCGAGCGGAGGACCGATTCGTCGGAGTCAGGCACTACCAACGGCGGAAGTTCGACCTCCGCGCTCATGTCGCCACCAGATCCCGTCGTACCGTCGCCTCTGCATGAACGGGCAGCCGTTCTCCATAATGCTTCAGCATCGCCGACTCCCTTCGGGTCAGGCCGGCCTCCGGCAAGCTTGACCTGAAACTATGGTGATCCGGCCCTGCCGGGTAGTCGTATTTCCACCTAGCTGCCTCGCCAGGCAGCGTCGCTCGCCCGGACAGATAAAGCGCGGCTGTTGCCGGCGAAAGCGCGTCGGTGTACGTTCGGTTTCACAGTCGAGGAGTTTTCCGGTGGCGACCGCAGCGGCCTTGCCCCAGACAAACAACGATCCCCAGCGCTTTCTCTGGTACGGCGTCTGGTGCCTGATCATGACGGTCAGCGCGATGCCCCTCGCGGGCTACCACGTGAAGCCGGTGATGTCCTATTTTCCGCTGCTCGTCATTCATGAATTCGCCGCTTTTTTCTTCTTCGGGCACACGTTCTTCAGCAACATCTGGTCCATGGTCATTCGCACCACCCAACCCAGGGACATGGGCATCTGGGCGCGACAGTTCCTGCGCAAGCTCGCACTCGTCGTCACCGGGCCGATGGCCGTGGTCGTGACAGTGGCGGGGGCCATGCTCACGGAGCAGCTGGGAGGATTCCGCAGCAACCCCTGGGCATGGGATGCCTATTTCGCGTTCTGGCTGATGTGCGGCGTGAGTGTCGTGCCGGATGTCATCCGCTACGGGCGCAACCGTCATGCCGACGACCCTACCCACGGCCTGCTAAACGGGGGCATCCGCGCCATGATTGCGACGGTACTGGTCTTTCTGATCATCTGGCTCATGGCGACGAAGCAGAGTGTGCTCGCGGTCCACCTCTTCACGCCCGCGTGAATTCAAACCGGGCCGGCTTGTGGATGATCACCACTGACGGGTATTGTCTCTGTGACATTTCCCGGCCTCCTTCCCATGGTGAACGCGCATGATCAGACCCCGGACCCCGATTTTCAGGCCAGGCCAATGCCCGGGAAGCTGAAGGGCGCAAGCCGATCGAAGCGGTCCCGGGCTGCCCGCACGTATCCCGTCGCTGCCAGCGCGCCACCGCGGCCGAAGCAGGCGAAGCGGTCGCCGACGGGGATTGACCGGGCAGAGCGGACCGCGGTCGTGACCGGAGCGCCGCCCGCCGGTAAACGGCGCCGGGGCGGCAAACTTCGTCGGCCAGGCGCCGTTCGGCGGATTGCCGGCGTCGTCCGCCGGCACCCGGTGGCGTCCGTCGTTGGCGTGCTCGCCACTGGTGCGCTGGCCACGTGGCTGGTGCGCTCCCGCGGGCGATGGGTCCCGGCGCTTGCCGCTATTCCCCGCGCCATTCCGCCGGTCCGGCTGCCGGACATCCGCCCGCTGCTCGGCCAGCTGACGCCGCTGCTCGGCCAACTGATGCCGCAGCTCAAGCCGTTGTCCCGACGCATCGGAGTTGCCGGCATGCAGATGTCGACGGACCTGGCGGACGGCGCCCGCAGGAAGTTCGGTGTCCGCTGGAAACGGCGACCGGCTGATGCGTCGGAACACAGCTGGCCGACGGATGAGGTGGAATTGGGCAGCACGCGGGCGGACGGCGGACGGACCGGCGTCGAACTCATGTGGAAGACGCTGCCGGCGGATGCCCTGCCCGATTCCGGGCCGCGCTATCCCGGGGACTCGCCCCTCGGGGAGACCTCCATGCAGCTCGAGACGAAGCGGCGGGATGGCCGGACCACCGGCATGGCTTTCACCTGGCGGAAGCTGCCGGTGCGCGGGCGGCCGCCGGACGGCACGCCAGAGCAGGGCCCGTAGGTTCCCGCCGTGGCCCGGTTGCCGAAATCCAATGCCATCGTTGCGCGGGACCTGCAGGACGCGGTTCAGCAGCTGACCACGTTTCTCCAGGAGAAGCCGCTGGCCACCACCGCGCTGCTCACGCTCGCGCTCGCCGTCGGCGCGGGCGCCAATTCTCTCGGCCGGCTTCCGCGCCGCAAGGCGGTGGTGCCGGCGAAACGCGCGAAGCTGCCGTTAAACGAGACCCCGACGCCTCTCGAAGCCGTACCGGCGCCGGCGCGGCGACTTCCCCGACGCCGCAAGGGGCTTGGTGTCGCCGCGTTCGAGCTCGACCAGAAAGGGCCCGATGGCCGCAGGACCGGGGTCGATTTCACCTGGACCGGGCCTAAGCGCAAGCCCGGGGTGGAGCCGGAGCCCGTGCGGCGCGAGTCGCGGATGGGCGTGGCGCTGTTCGAGTTCTCCCACAGCCGCCCGGGGGGGAAAGACACGGGGATCAAGTTCGGCTGGAGCAAGGAGCCGCTGGAGCCGCTGCCGGCGCAGTCGCTCGAGCCGGCGAAGCCCCCCGAGCCGGCAAAGCCCCCCAAGCTGGCAAAGCCGACCAGGTAGCGGCCTTGCGGTAACCCCTCATTGAACGGGCCGAGCTGCCGGGGTGAACATATAGCAGAGGTGGGTGATGCCCCGAGTGCCAGTAAACCGGAAGGAGCAGCAAAGTGCGCGGTGAGAGTGGCAACCTTGGCGAGAGTGGCAACCTTGGCTTTGTCGATGACGCCGCAAAGCGGATGCACGATGCCGTGACCGTACTTCGCGACCGTGCGGCCCAGGTGGAAGAGGGCCTGCGCCAGCGCGCCACTGGGCTGGACGAAGGCTTGCGCCAGCGCGTGGTCGCCGTGGAGCGGGGCTTGCAGCCGCGGGCGGCCGTGGCCGGCAGCACGTTCGAGGCAAAGAACCCGGACCTCGCGGCCGTGCAGGCGTCGATACGCAGTGTCCTCGCTTACATCCAGGAAAACCCGGTACCGGCGGCGCTACTCGCCATCGGTGCGGGCGTGATCGCCACGTCGATATGGAGCGAGCGCAACGGCGGGAGCCGCCCGCGCTCGCGTGGTCGTCGCTAGCGAAACAAGGAGGAGGAGTGTCATGCCAACCAAACCCAAACCCAAAGCCGGGCAATTCATCGGCAAAGCCAGCCAGTTCTCGCACGAAGCGGTGGATTACGCTAAAGAAAATCCGCTGGTCGTCGTGGGCCTGACCCTGGCGGCCGGCACGATGGCTGTCGCCATGGGCGGCGGCAAGCGGCGCTGGTTCCGGCGCTGGTAGTGCAACAGGAAAAGGAGTAGTGCCATGTCAATGTTTTCCAAAGTGAAACGATATACCCGCAAGCTCGACCGTGCCTCCGGTGAATTCATGGGTTACCTGGAGGAGAATCCCCTGGTCGCCGTGGGCCTGACCCTGGCGGTCGGTACGATGGCGTCCGCCATGAGCGGCGGCAAGGCCGAGGACGTGGCCACCCGGCCCGCCCGGCGGCGACGTCGCGCCGCCTGACCCAGCAGGAGTAATTCGTGGAAGACAAGAAACCGAAGAACAAAAGGACTGCCCGCAGCCCGGGCGTGGTCGACCGGGCTGCGGCGGCTGCCCATGAGACCGTCGATGAGTTCCGGGAGCGGGCGGCCGAGGCCGAAAAGAAGCTGGTCCGCCGGGCCCGGGCGGGCAGCCAGTCGATGGCCGACCGGGGCGGTGACATCCTGCAGAAGGTCACGAGCTACGTCGAGGAAAACCCGTTCATGTCCGTGTCCGTGGCCTTCGGGGTCGGCATCCTCGCGACCGTCATGTTGCGCGCCTATGGTGTGGACCTGGTGCGGCTGCTGAGCCCACCGGAAGACGACGTCACGGGCTGAGTGCCAGCGCCGTGCGCGACAACTGATCTGCTGCCGCAGGGCTCGCTTCGCGGAAAGACGTGAGAAAGGAAGACGGCCGCCGTCCTGAGGTGGACGGCGGCCGTCACGCCGTCACTTCTTCTTCGAGGCCTTCTTCACGACCCGTCGGGGACTCTTCGCTTTGGGCTTGGCCTTGGCTTTGGGCTTTACCTTTGCGGCTGCCGGTTTCGCCGGAGCCGCTTTGGGCGATGCCTGCGCAGTGGTCCCGCCTCCGACTGCTTCAGTCTTGGCGCCCGGGTTCAGCAAGCCCTCGATCGTGGGCCCGTACTTCGACTGCATCATCGCATTGAGGAGGAGGCTGCCAACGCTGGCAAGCCCCGAGGCGACTGCCGGGTTTTCGTTGAGGAATTCCTGGAAGTCGTGGGTGGTATCCACGGCGCCGCGCAGATATCTCCTGCTGGTTCGACGCATAGACATGGCATTTCTCCTGGTTGTTTGCTGGATATCAGGCGATCAACTGAACCTGACCTACATCGACTATGGCCCCAGGTACGGTCCTGCGCCTATACGTAGTTATTCCTACGAAAAGGCAGCTACGGAAAGCCCTGGCTACGGAAAGCCCTGATTGTGCGGCAGGGTCATCGGGCTTAAATTCTACTTGGGGTTGCCGGTGTGTGTCGAGGTTACGGCAGCTTGGGCGGGCCGACAGGCCAACGACAGCGATTCATCAACCTGCCGGGACACCCGCTCTGATCTGAAATAATGAACGGAGAAGAGTGTCATGGAAACTGGAGTACGCAATACATCGGGCCTGATCGAAGACTTTACGAAACTCGCTCACGACGCAGTTGACGTCTTGCGTGAGAGGGCGGTCGCCTTGGAGGGCAACATGGAACAGGTCATGGACGAGTCCAACAAGGTGCTCGGCGCGAAGTTCGAGGGGACGAAGCTCGGGAAATTCATCGAGAACAATCCTTCGAAAGCCGCGCTTTATTCGTTCATGACCGCGCTGATGTTCACCCACTTCATGAAAGCCAAGGGTATCAACGTCTCTTACGGTACCCTGGGCGTGACGGAGACCGGTGAAACGTCGACGCCCAAGAGCACAAAGGCCAAGGCCGCGTAACGTCGCGCGCCCCGTGCACAGGTAACTCCCCGGGGGGCGGGGAGAGGGTGCAAATGAGCGCCTGACTCCCGTCCTCGGTGGATGAGCCTGGCTGGATGAGCCAGGGCCGTCCGTTGCTGTAGCGGCGCTGTTCCTCTACAGGATTGCCAGGAGCGCAATCTGGCCCCGTGGACCTTCGTCACGCTGGAGAAGTTCTGGCAGCACCTAGCGGGGCGTCCGCGCCTTGCCGGGCGCGTCCGCCTTGTTGTCCCAGTACATCGAGGCGAGCATGACGCCCACGCCGATGGCCACGGCAGCCGCCCCCAGCGGGTTCTGCTGGACGTAGGCGACCACGGTTTGCACCGTCTCCTGAATATCGTTGGTCTGCAGCCCGGGAATTCCCACGGCACCGGCAGCCGGAGTCAGAGCTTTCCCGGCCTTTGCTGTACCCCCGGATTGCGGCGGCTGTTTCGCACGGGCGGTCGCCGTCTTGGGACCGCGCTTCGCAGCGGCAGCGCGCTCGACGAGTCGAGCGCGCGTGGTTTTTTTCTTGGCCATGGGAACACTCCTTGATACCGGACGAGGTTACCAGAGCATTCTGACGCCGCGGGACCCCGGCCCGCAATGCGGGTTTCCCTGAGTCGACCGCCACGGCGTCACAAGCTTATTGTAGGAGCCTGACAGGGAGTAAGACGCGATGAAAAAGCACGCGAAAAAAGCAGGCGCGCGCGCCGGTGGTCATCACCAGGCCCAAAAGCCGGAAAAGGCCGACCCGGCCGCCTTCTGTGCCGAGGACGCCGATGCCTTTCAGGTTGTAGACCAGATCACGGCGCTGCGGGAGGCGCTCGCCACCATTCAAAAGAGGCCGTTTTCCCTGGCCATGCGCGGGCCGGAAGCGGCACGCTGCCTGCTTGACGTCCTCGAGAACCTCAACCTGCGGCTGGCGGAACTGGAGTCCCGCGACTGAGCCGGCGGCGGGGCTAGCCTGGTACTTCACCGAGGGTCGCGTGGGCGGCTGCCGGGCGTGCAACAGGGATCCGGAACGGCGAGCAGCTCACGTAGTTCAGCCCGGCCCGATGGCAGAAAGCGACGCTCTTCGGATCGCCGCCGTGTCTGTGGCGAATTGCTATTCACGCTGCGGCCGGCAACTGAAACGGCCCACGACAGGTATTCTGACGATGGTCGTAACGAGCCGTAATCTATGCGACAAACAGCGATTCGCCACACACAGGCAGGAATCGCCGAATACGCTGCTTTTCTTTAGAATCCGGTCGAAATAGGGAACAATAGCCAGCGTTTCAGGAGCTTCTCTTATGACCAGCATTGGAAACGGCGCCAGCGCGCCGCTCAGCGTGGCGGTGATTGGCGCCGGGGATCTCGACGCCTCGCTCGAGTTTTATGCGGGGACCGTGGGGCTCGAGGTTGCCGAGACGCGCACCTGGAAAGGCCCCGGATTCGAGCGTTACTGGCACCTGCCCGCGGGATCCACGGCACGATGCGCGTTCCTTGCGCATGGCGCCGATCCGGTCGGGCGCATTCAACTCATGGAATTCGATGCGCCCGATCGAAAACTGGTCAGGCCGCCGGAAATACGCCGCGCAACGGGCTTATTCAATCTGAATATCTACGCCAGTGACATTGAGAAAGATTACGCGAAGCTAAAAGCGCAAGGATTCAATTTCTGGAGCCAGCCGGCGCGCAATAATTTCGGCCCGGCGGTGGGTGAAACGCTGGAGGCGGCTTTCGACGGGCCGGATGGCGTCGTCATCAACCTGATTCAATTACTCTCGGAAGATCCCAAGACGGTAATCGGACATATCCTCGGCTTCATCGCCAAGTACGGGCGCACGCCGACAGGCTTTACGTCGGTTGTCACCACGGCGCATGGCGTGCTCGACATGGAGAAGGCACTGGCCTTTTATTACGGCCCGCTGCATATGTCGTTATTCATCGAATCCGTACTCAAGGGAGCAGTAACGAATCGCGCCCTGTGTCTGCCCGAGGACTCACAGACCCGGAGCGTGATCGTTCAGGGTCATCACGAGTACGGCAAGATTGCCCTGGCAACGCCGATGAATTATGAGGTCAAGAGTCTGGTGCCCGATGCCGTGCCGCCTAATATCGGGTACCTGGCCCAATCCTTTCAGATTGCAAATATCAACGAGTCCGCCAGTGCCTGCGACGCTGTTGGCGCGGAAGTGTTCTCGGCGCCGATGGAAATCGATCTGCCGGGCCGCGGTAAGTGCGCGTCAATACTGGTCCGTAACCCGGGCAGCGGGGCACTGCAGGAATTGTTCCAGGTCATATAGTCTCGCCGATCCTGGTTTCTGCGGATCACCGGCCTGCTTGGGGGAGCGGGCGGGACGGCAGGATTCTCATCACTGCCGATCGATACTGCTGAACGCTGAGCGTCCGCCGTGCCGCTCAAATGGTCGCTGCTGACACGCCAACGGCCGTCGAGTGCCTTGCCGGGAGGCCCCACGCGCAGGGAAAGATGCATCCGGGCCGCACCGACTGCTGTAAAGTCGCTTAAGCCGCGTGGCCATGGGGTTTTGTATTTTCTATACTGCCGCCGAGTGGAGGAGATACGATTTTGTGGATAGCTCATCATTTTCGAGAGGGGTGTGCGCGATGCGGAGGCACAGAAATCCGCACCCGCGGAAATTCCGCCAGCACTTGGTCGAGCTGATTCGCGCCGGGCGAGCCTGGGTGCCCGACAGCCTCCGCTCGGTAGGGGCGCGGGTCAGCAGCGCGGGAGTTTCGTGACCGGCTTCCGCACACCGCCGTCCGCCCGGTCTCCGGTCGCCGGCGTGACCATCCTCACCGTTCGCGCGCTCTGTACTGTCTTCTTCGTTTCGGGCGCCGCGGCGTTGATCTTCGAGACGCTGTGGTTCCGCCAAGCCGGCTTTGCCTTCGGCAGCAGCGCCTGGGCCTCAGTGTTAGTGCTCTCGAGTTTCATGGCCGGGCTCGCCTTGGGGAACCTTCTTACCGCGGCGTTCGGCACGCGCATTCGCCGGCCGGTGGCGTTCTATGCATTGTTAGAAGTGTTGGTCGGAGTCTGGGGCCTCGTGCTGATCGTGCTGCTGGCGGCGACGGCGGACTGGCTGGCCCCGCTTATGCGGCCGTTTATCGAACATCCAGAGATCGTGAACCCGCTGCGCTTCGCCATCGCTTTCCTGATGCTGTTGGTGCCGGCGACCGCGATGGGGGCCACCCTGCCAGTCCTGGTCATGGTGCTGCGGCTGCGGGACCCGAGCTTCGGCTCGGTGCTGGGGCGCCTCTACGGCTTCAACGCCCTCGGAGGTATGGTGGGAGCGGTGGCCGGGGAGATGTTGCTGATCGAGCAGTTCGGGGTGCTCGGCACAGGGGTCTTCGCCGCTGGCCTAAGTTTCGCCGCCGCGGCGGTCGCGCTGGCGCTCTCGCTCGGCGCGGGCCGCGGCTCGACCTCGGCAGCCCCGAAGCCAGGTCCTGCGCCGATCCCCGCCCGCGGATGGGCTCTGGCGGCCGCCGCGTTCCTCTCCGGCGGCATCTTGCTGGCGCTTGAGGTCGTATGGTTCCGGATTCTGTTGCTCTTTACGCACCCGAGCAGCCTGGCTTTTGCGCTGATGCTCGCCGTGGTGCTTGCCGGTATCGGAGGCGGAGGCTTGGTCGCGGGCTCTTGGCTCAAACGCGACCCCCACGCCTTCCGATACGCGACGCTAATGGCCTTTCTGTCGGGCGCCGTCTGTATAGCCTCTTACATCGCCTTCCCGCGTGTCGTGGCGGCATACTCCGGCACCGTCTACATCGTCGCGCCCAAAGACATCCTCTGGCTTTCGGTCTGCCTGATGCTCGCTACGTCGCTCTGCTCCGGGTTGCTCTTCACGCTGACCGGGACAGCATTGAACCAGCGCGTGGCGCCGGACATCCAGGCAGCGGGCCTGGTGACGTTCTCCAACACGCTGGGCTCGGCGCTCGGTCCGATTGCCGCGGGTTTCCTGTTGCTCCCGTGGCTGGGCATCGAGGGCTCTTTCTTTCTGCTGTCCGCGTTATATGCGGTCACGGCGATCATCCTGCTCGCCGCCCGCGACCGACCCGGCTTCGTGGGCTTCGGCCTGGCCGGAGTAGTCGGTGCCGCCGTCTTCGCCGCAGCGCTCGTCCTGGCGATGTCGTCGGAGGAGCGGGACTACTACCAGGTTGTGGCCCGCAGCCACGGGGCGCCCGAGTACGCGGAGATCGCGGACGTGCGCGAGACGCCGACCGGGACGGTCATGTACCTGAACACCACCGCGCCCGGCGAGTCCACCTTCCAGCGGCTTGTCACCGGCGCTTTCGGGATGGCGAGCAATCAGATTAACGGTCGGCGCTACATGAAGCTCTTCGTCTACTGGCCCGTGGCCCTGCGACCGAACCCGAAGACTGCGTTGCTGATCGGCTTCGGCGTTGGTAACTCGGCGAAGGCTCTCACCGACACGCGGAGCTTCGAAAGGATTGACATAGCTGACATCTCTCCGGATGTGATCGAGATGGGGAAGCTGGCATTTCCCGACCCGGATGCCTACCCGATGTCGGATCCCCGGGTGAAGCTCTACATCGAAGACGGGCGCTACCTGCTGGAGACGACGGACGCACGCTACGACCTGATTACCAGCGAGCCACCTCCCCCGAAGTTTGCGGGGATCGACAGCCTCTACTCGAAGGAGTACTTCGAGCTTGTTCGCGAGCACCTGACCGAGGGGGGGATCAACACGCACTGGCTTCCGGTCCGATTCCTCACTGTTGGCGACACCAAGGCAATCATCCGCGGCTACTGCGAGGCGTTTCCCGACTGTTCCGTATGGGCGGCGGACGGGTTCCAGTGGATGCTGGTGGGGTCGCGCAACGCCGAGTGGAAGCGCTCGCGCCCCGGATTTGAGGCCCAGTGGCAGGACACGAGGGTTGGGCCTGAGCTGCGAGCGCTTGGCATGGAGCTGCCCGCTCAGATCGGCGCCATGTTCGTGGCCGACGCGGACCAGCTGCGCGAACTGGTTGGTGACACGCCCCCCCTGGAGGACAACTTCCCCCGGCGTCTGGTGCAGTCGTTCGCCGGGAGTGAGGACCGCGAGACTTACGCGCAATGGACTGACACTGACGCCGTGCGCCGGCGGTTCCGGGACAGCGCCTTCATCCGCGAGGCGTGGCCGGAGTCAATTCGCGAGGAGACCTTTCGCTATTTCGATTACCAGCGCGTGCTCACCGATTTCGTCAACGCCAACGGCGGATTACCCCCCGAGCGCGTGATCCGCGAGCTCGACATGATTCTCGAGAGCAGCGCGCTGCGCACCCTTCCCCTTTGGCTGCTGGGGATTCGCGAGAACCCGGGCGAACCACCGGAGGGAAGCGGGGCCGGCGACCAGGACTTCTACTCAGCCTGGCGCAGCGGCGGCGACGCCCTCGCAGACCGGGACTTCGAGAAGGCAGCCCGAATCTTCGCTAGTGCCCAGCGTCGGTGGCCCGGCAACGCCGACCTGCTCCTCATGCGACTCTTCGCCCTGTGCCAGCGGGGTGATAGCGAGGAGGCGAGCGAACTCCTCCGAGAGGCTCAGCAGCAAGCGCTCAGGCCCGAGTTGGCGGCGGCTTTCGTCTTCCTCGAGCGGAAGTGCAGCACTCCGGCCTCCAGTGTCATTAAGCGCTCGGAGTATTAAGTCGAACAAAGCCCCTGACCGTCAGGAGTTCCCGGTCGCTGGTTCCGGCGAGCCACCAGCGATCGTCGGACAGTCGGCCTGAATGGGTCGACGTGCGGGGTGAGCCAGGGCGGATCGCGTCGGAAACTGGCCGTTCAGCGCCTGTGGGTGGCATCATCCTGGATCTCGAAGACGCCGTTCTGCTAGCGGCCAAGATGGCGGCCCGGCTCATCTAGTCTCGTCGATGACATCATGCGACGTCGGGCTCCGCCAGCCTGGCGGGACCGAATCCATGACAATTGTTAGAGCCCCCGGGGCCATAGAATCATAAGATCATGGCCTTCGGTGTGCTTGCTGCCTGTTCTAGGAGGCTTAGATGAAACTGTCGATCATTCTTTGGGGCATACCGCAGGCGATGAGAGCAGCTGCGCTCGTCTACCCCGCGTACGCGGAGCGCCTGAAGGAGAAAAATCTTGTGGCGCAATTCCGGTTGAGAGACCAGCCGGTAGGCCGCTGGATAAAACTCGAGAACGGCAAGATCAGTTCGAAGAAGGGCATTCACCCAAAGCCGGATGTGTCCATCATCTTCAAGAACAAGGCCATCGCGGAAAGTTTCCTGACGCCGCCTTTCGACCAGCTCGAGCGCATCGACGCCGCAAAGAATTTCAAGGTTGCCATGGAAGGCTCGGACGAGCTGGCGGTCTGGTTCATGTCGTCGCTGATGCGCCTGGAATCGCTCACCTGGAAGAGCGGCACCGACATGGGTAATGGTGTTACGCGCTACACCAACGGCACGAATGGCGGACCAATCTTCGTGTATGTCAAAGGCGGCAAGGTCATCAGGATAACGCCCATAGATTTTGATGATAGTGATGCGCCGGGCTGGTCGATCAAGGCCAGAGGCAAGACCTTTACGCCACCGCGCAAAACGACTCTGGCTGCGCACGGCATGTGCCAGAAGTCCATGTTGTATTCGAAGGAACGCATCCTGTACCCGATGAAGCGGGTGGATTTCGATCCTGATGGCGATCGTAATATTCAGAACCGCGGGAAATCAGAATTCGTGCGGATCAGCTGGGATGAAGCGCTGGAAATCGTTTCCAAAGAAATCAAGCGCTGCAAGTCCGTTGGTCCCGGGGCGATTGCGGTCGCCAACGGTTCGCACCATCAGTGGGGCAACCTCGGGCACTACCTTAGTGCCTTTAACCGCTTCTGGAACCTGGTCGGTGTGACGAAGCTGGTGCACAACCCGGACAGCTGGGAAGGCTGGTTCTGGGGCGCGATGCACCATTGGGGCGGCAGTATGCGTCTCGGCGCCGCAGAGCCCTACGGCACGGTTGAAGACTGCCTGAAAGAGGCAGAAATGATTGTCTTCTGGTCCAGTGATCCCGATGCGACCTACGGGTTCGACGGCACCCGGCGGCGTGCCTGGGCCAGGGAACTGGGCATCAAGATGGTTCACATTGACCCCTACATGAACCACACGGCCGCCCATCTGGGCGGTAAGTGGATTTCGCCCAAGCCGGGTACCGATCCGGCACTGGCCCAGGCGCTATGCCATGTCTGGATTACCGAGGATCTCTACGACAAGGAATTCGTGGCAAAAAGAACCACCGGATTCGATGAGTGGAAGGCCTACGTCCTCGGCGAGACAGACGGCATGCCAAAGACCCCCGAGTGGCAGGAACTCGAAACCGGTATACCCGCGCGGGAGGTACGGGCGCTCGCCAGGGAATGGGGCAAGAAGAAAACCTATCTCGGCGCGGGTGGCTGGGGCAGTGGTGTCGGCGGCGCATGCCGCGGACCGATGGGTGTGCAATGGGCCCGGATGATGACCATCCTCGGCGCGATGCAGGGGCTCGGCAGCCCCGGTTCCAACTTCGGTAACCTGCAGTTCGGCACGCCGCTCGATTTTAACTTCTATTTCCCCGGCTACGCTGAAGGCAGCATGTCCGGCGACCTGGCGTACAGCGCCAACGCCGCCAACAACTATCAGCGTATGCCGCACATCGTGACCATGAGTTCGGTCAAGCAGGCGATTCCCCGGATGTACCTGCCCGAGGCGATCATGCAGGGGAAAGCGATGGGCTACCTGACAGCCGTGGATTCAGTGCAGGGCCAGTTCTTCCCGTTCGGCTATCCCTCGCCCGGGCACGTGCCGGTCGAAATGATCTACAAGTACGGCAGCGCTTCTTTCGGCACCATGGTCAACGCCAATCGCTGGGTGAGAATGTATCAGCACGAGAACCTGAAATTCGTCGTAAACCAGTCGGTCTGGAACGAGGGAGAGACGCGGTTTTCTGACATTATCCTGCCGGCGTGTTCCGTCTTCGAACGCTGGGATATCAGTGAAGAACTGAACGTCGGTGCCGGTTACGTGCATCACATGTATTCGATGTGCAATCACCGCGTGATCAACATGCAGCACAAAGCTATCGAGCCCCTGGGCGAGTCAAAGTCCGATTACGACATCTTCCTCGCCGTCGCCGAAAAACTCGATATGGGGGCGGTGTATTCGGAAGGCGGCAACACGGAGCTCGACTGGTGCAAGCGCGTGTTCGATTCGTCCGATCTGGTGAAACATATCTCCTGGCGAAAGTTCCTGAAGAAGGGCTACTTCGTCGTACCCGCGGAA
>JAQBGF010000198.1:0-49147 GCA_032122615.1 Gammaproteobacteria bacterium
TGCCCGGTGAAACACGCTGGCCGCCAGGGCCCCGTCTACCGCGGCCTCCGCGAAAACAGCGGTGAAATGTTCCATCGCGCCCGCTCCTCCGGAAGCAATAAGGGGCACTGAACTGATTGCCCGGATCTGTTGCAGCTGGGCGATGTCGTAACCTTGTCTCACCCCGTCCTGGTTCATGCAGTTCAGGACGATTTCGCCGGCCCCGCGCTCCTGGGCTTCAACGACCCAGGCCTCGGTAGTCAGGCCGGCAAACGCGGTTTTCGAGGGATCGCCCGTATTGCGGTACACCCGGTATGCGCCGTTCTCCTCACGGCTGTCCACACCGACCACGACGCACTGCGAGCCGAACCGTCGCGCCAGATCGGATATCAGCGGGGGGTTCATTAGCGCCGGGCTGTTAATCGAAATCTTGTCAGCCCCGTGGCGCAGGACTTCCTCGGCGTCGACGACACTTCGGATGCCCCCGGCTACGCAGAAAGGTATATCCAGCACCTCTGCAACGCGGGTTATCCAGGTGCGGTCAACTGAGCGCCCCTCAGGGCTCGCCGTGATGTCGTAGAACACGAGCTCGTCAGCGCCTTCGTCCCGGTAGCGGGAGGCCAGTTCAACGATTCCGCCAACCACTTCGTGATTGCGGAACTGAACGCCTTTGACCACCTGGCCGTCGCGGACGTCGAGGCAGGGAATTATGCGGCGCGCGAGAATGACCGGATCTCCTCTAATGTCAGGCGCCCGTCCAGCAGGGCCTTGCCGGTGACAACGGCGGCCACACCTGTCGAGGCGAGTTGCTGCAGATCGTGCAGTGAGCTGACGCCACCGGACGCGATGACCGAGGCTTCCGGAAAGCGCAGGGTGCATGCCCGGTAGAGTTCTACATTCGGACCGGTCAGCGTGCCGTCCCGGGCGATATCCGTACAGAGAAAGTGCCGGGCTCCGGCTGAACAGAATCTTTCGAGCAAGGCCCACAGGCTGGTGCCACTGTCCTTTAGCCAGCCGCGGGTTAATACGACGGGATCGGCGTCGTCCGGAACGCGAACGTCAAAGGCCAGAACAAGATGCTCCGCGCCAAGCTGGTCCAGCCACTCAAGGGCCGTTTCCGGCGTTTCCGCGGCGACTGAACCGACGACCACGCGCTCGGCGCCAGCGCCGCGCAATTCCTGCGCGCGCGGAAGATCCCGGATGCCACCACCGACCTGAACGGCAATCCCGAGCTCACCGGCCATCGCCGCAAGCAACTCCATATTCTCCGGACTGCCGGTCCGCGCGCCGTCGAGGTCCACGACGTGCAAGCGATGGAGGCCAGCATCCCGATACCGGCGCGCGAGCTCGACCGGATCGGCGGAGTACACGGTGACCTGTGAAAAATCCCCCTGGTACAGCCGAACGCATTGCCCTTTGAGCAGATCGATGGCGGGTATCACATCCATGCTCAGTAGCGCTCCAGGAAATTGCGCAGCACCTGCGCCCCAAGCGGGCCGGAACGTTCGGGGTGGAATTGTGTGGCAAGAAAATTTCCCGACTCCAGCACCGCAGCAAACGGCCAGCCGTACTCGGTGCAGCCGACTGTCGTCTCGCCGGTCTCGGCGGCATAACTGTGGACAAAGTAAAAGTAGCTGTTGTCCGGGACGTCGGCCAGAAGTGCACTGTTGCGAACCCGCCGCAACTGGTTCCAGCCCATGTGCGGCACGGGGCGTCCGGGAGCAGGGCGAAAGCGCAGCACCGATCCCGGCAGGACACCGAGGCAATTGCAGTTTTCCTCTTCCGACGTCTCGAAGAGCAACTGCAGTCCCAGGCAGATGCCAAGCACCGGCTGGGTGAGACCGGGAATCAGCGTGGCTAGACCGGTCGCTTGCAACCGGTCCATCGCGGACCGGGCGGCGCCGACGCCCGGAAGAATGACGTGCGATGCCGAGCGAATCACGGCCGGATCCACGGTGAGTTCCCCCGCAACGCCAAGGCGCGCCAGCGCGAATTTCAACGACGCAATATTGGCGCCACCGCCATCCAGGATGGCCACTGTAGCTGGGCGCTGATTCACAACGTGCCCTTGGTGCTGGGCAGGGAAGTACCGGTGCGTGCGATGGCCTGGCGCAACGTCCGGCCGAATCCCTTGAAGCAGGCCTCGACCATGTGATGGGTATTCTCGCCGCGCACCGTGATGTGCAGGTTGGCTCCAAGGCTGTCCGCGACGGAGCGAAAGAAGTGCGGTACGAGTTCTGTTGGTAACTGGCCGACTTCCGGACGCGGAAACGTACCGTCAAATACCAGGTAGGCGCGGCCGGACAGATCGAGACTGACCTGCGCCTCGGTTTCATCCATCGGCAGCAGAAAGCCGAAGCGGCCAATCCCGCGCTTGTCGCCCAGCGCTGACCGGAGTGCCTCACCCAGCGCCAGAGCGACGTCCTCCACCGTGTGGTGTTCGTCGACCTGCAAGTCCCCGTCGCAGGACAACGTCAGCGAGAAGCCTCCGTGCTTGGCGATCTGTTCCAGCATGTGATCGAAGAAGCCGATGCCGGTCCGGATGCTGACGGGGGCCTCGGCGTCCAGATCAACGACCGCGGAGATCTTTGTTTCCCGCGTCCGGCGCTCGACGGTCGCGGTGCGCGGCCGGTCGACAACGGTATGCGCAATACCGGGCCAGCTGCCGGCATCCACGGGATCGACCCTGAAACCCTGTACGCCGATGTTGCGGGCAAATTCGAGATCCGTAGCCCGGTCGCCGGCAACAAAACTCCGGTCGCGGTCCAGGCTGATCGTGGCGAGATAATCGCCGAGGTGCCCCGGGCTCGGTTTGCGGCAGGCACAGCGGTCCTCGGATCGGTGCGGGCAGACGAAAATCCGGCTGAACGTGATGCCCTGGGAGGCAAACAGTTCGAGGACGAATTCCTGGACCTGCTGGAACGCGGATTCGGGGAAGGATGCCGTGCCGAGCCCGTCCTGATTGGTGACCATGACGAACTCGTAACCGGCATCGCGAAGTTGGACGAGGGCGGGGATCACGCCGGGAACGAGCGCGACCTTGTCGAGTCGGTCGACCTGTTGGTCGGCGGGCTCGATGATCAGGGTGCCATCCCGGTCAAGGAAGGCGATTTTGCGGTTTGTGGCCATCAGGTGTTCAGCGCCTCCAGCAGTTTGTCGTTCTCTTCCGGTGAGCCGACGGTAATGCGCACGCAGCCCGGCAGCAGGGGGTCCCAGCTGAAATCCCTGAGCAGGATGCCGGCGGCCCGGGCCCGGGCTACCAGTGCCCCGGCATCTTCCGACTCAATCAGGATGAAATTGGCCGCACTGGGCCACACACGAGCCACTCCCGGAAGCACTGCCAGTGCCGTCGAGAGCCGCCCGCGTTCTGCCACGATTCGAGCGCGCCGGGCCGCCAGTTCGCCCTGCGCCTCAACCGTCAATAAGCGCAGGACCGCGTCCTGACTCGTTGTGGGGAAACAATAGGGTGGCAGGACACGACCGAGCAATCCGATCAACGGACTTCGCCCCACCATTGCTCCGCAGCGCACGCCAGCGAGACTGAGTGCCTTCGACAGCGTCCGCAGGATCACCAGATTTTCATGCCGGCTCAGAAGATCGCGGAGAGGATCCGCGCCGGCGAATTCCTGGTAGGCGGCGTCAAGCACAACAACGCCGCGACCGGCAAGGTTGACGCACAGGCGATCGACGGCCGCATCCGGGACGAGGTTGCCGGTCGGGTTGTTGGGCGAGCAGACGAATACCAGCTTGTCGGCGGGCGACCACTGCTCGAGTATGCGGTCTGCTGGCAGGCTGTAACCGTTGGCCCGATCGAGCGGCACAGCCCTTACCCCGGCTCCCTGCAGTTGCGCATACGCCTCGTACATGCCAAATGTTGGCGGGCATATGACGATTTTGTCCTCGCCAGCGCGACAGAAGGCGCGAATCAGCACGTCAATGCCCTCGCTCGATCCGCGAGTGACCAGCAATTGGTCCGGCGGCACACCGTAGAGCGCCGCGAGGCGTTTCGTTAGCTCCGTCGGGCGAGGATCCGGATAGCGGTTCAGGCCATCACGGGTCTCGTCTCCCGGCGGACGCCAGGGTGTCTCGTTGGCGTTCAGGCGAATGAAGCCGCCCACGTAATCGGCCGGTTGGTAGGGGCGGAGGTGGCGGATTTCCGGTCGCAGCAGGTCAAGTGTGCTGGTCACGGCGGTGTGTCCGCTGCGTTGAGACGCACCGTGACAGCCTGTGCGTGTGCGTCCAGCCCCTCGAGACCGGCCAGTACCCGCACCGTGGGCGCAAGGCCACGCAGGCCGGACAGGCTGACCTCCTGAAGCGTCATCCGGCGCTGGAAGTCAGCCACCGACAGGCCGCTGTACGCGCGGGCATAGCCATAGGTCGGCAGCACGTGATTGGTGCCACTGCAGTAATCACCCACCGACTCCGGCGTCCACCGGCCAAGGAACACGGAGCCCGCCGTGTTCACGTTGGCCACGGCCGCTCGGGGATCGGTCACCTGAAGAATGAGGTGTTCTGGCGCGTATTCATTTGCGACGGCAATGGCCTCATCGATGTCGGCCACGAGAACAGCCACGCTGTGCCGTAGTGACTCCGCGATGATGGCGCGACGGGGGAGGGAAGTCAGTGCCAGTTCCACCTCCGCTTCGATCCTTTTGATCAGCTCTTCGGCCGTCGTCACGAGTACCACGTGCGAATCGGGCCCGTGCTCGGCCTGCGAGAGCAGGTCGAGGGCGACGAACCGCGGGTCAGCCCGCTCGTCTGCGATGACCATGACCTCCGAAGGGCCGGCCGGCATATCGAAAGCCGCACCGGCCGGGTCTCCGGCCACGATGGTCTTCGCGGTGGTTACCCACGTGTTGCCGGGTCCGAAAATCTTGGCGACCTTCGGCATGCTCGCCGTACCGTAGGCCATCGCGGCGATCGCCTGTGCGCCGCCGGCCTTGAAGATGTCCGTGATGCCGCACGCGCGGGCGGCAACCACCACGGCCGGATCGGCGCGTCCGTCCGGCCGTGGTGGTGTGCAAAGGACGCGGACCGGACAGCCGGCAATCGCTGATGGCACGCCCAGCATGATGGCGGTGGAGGGCAGAGGTGCGCTACCGGCCGGAACGTACAGGCCCACGGCGGCAATCGGTTTGCTGATTCGTTCGCAGACGACGCCTGGAGCCGTTTCGACCCGGATCGCGGGAGCGGTCTGGGCCTCGTGGAAGCGGCGGACATTGGCGATTGCGGCGTTGATCGCCGCAATCGCCTCGTCGGGCAGTTCGGCAACGGCGGCCTGGGTTTCGTCTTCCGTTACGCGAAGAGAACTCAATTCGGCTCGATCGAGTTCTAGCGCCAGCTCCAGGAGCGCGACATCTCCCCGCTCGCGGACGCGCTTGATGATGTCGCGCACCCGGCCTTCGAGGCCGGGGTTGTCTCGCACCGCCGGGCGCACAAGCGCCGCGCGCCGGGCAGCCGCTTCCAGAATCGACCAATGAAAGCGACGCATTCGCATCACGCGAACATCTTTTCCACTGGTACGACCAGCACCGACGTGGCGCCAGCGGCCTTCAGGCTCTCCAGAGTTTCCCAGAAGACGTCCTCCTGGCATACGACATGCACGGCAACCCGATCGTCCCGCCCGTCAAGTGGCAGCACGGTGGGCGCCTCTGAACCGGGGAGCAGGGCTGCAATCTGGGCGAGCGCGGACTTCGGAGCGTGCATCATGATGTACTTGCTTTCCCGCACCTGCATGACGCCTTCAACCCGCTGGAGCAACCGGTTGATCCACTCGGCCTTCTCGGCCGGCACCTGGACCGGCGTCTGCAGCAGGACGGCGCGGCTCTCAAGAATGGTTTCGCCTTCGCGGAGCTTGTTGGCAGCGAGTGTCGCGCCGGAGGAGACCAGGTCGCAAATAGCGTCGGCACGGCCGAGACTCGGCGCAATTTCAACCGCCCCTGAAAACTCGACCACCGTGGCGCTGATGCCTTGTCGGCGCAGGTAATCCCGCAAGATGGACGGGTAGCTGGTGGCGATCTTTCGCCCCGCGAGATCAGAGGCTGTCCGCAAGGGGCTGCCATCCGGATAGGCAAATGCCAGGCGGCACTGGCCGTAGTCCAGCGAGCGTATGATCCGGAAGGGCTCAGCCGGCTCTACCTCCAGAAAGTGCAGACGCTTTTCTTCCACGATATTCAGTCCGGCGATGCCCAGATCGCAGACGTCGTCGCGAACCAGACCGGGGATGTCGTCGTCCCGCACCAGCAAGATGTCTACTGGCATGTTCTCGCCGAAGGCGATGAGCTGGTCGGGGCCTTTCGTGTACTTCAGGCCGCAGCGCTGGAGAAGGTCCAGCGACTGCTCGGTGAGCCGTCCGGATTTCTGGATGGCAACCTTGATTCGGGCAGGTTTGTCGGTCATGTCAGCCTACTTTCGCCGGCGTTGCAGAGCCTTGCTGTAGCCGCCGGCTCCACTGTTCAGATAACGGGCCACGCGGCCGATCGTGGTCACGCTGACACCGGTGCGGTCGTGGATCTCACGATAGGGAAGGTCGCGGTCGAGAAGTTCGGCAACCAGCCATCGGTCCTTGAGTGCCTGCAGCTCAGCAGGCGTGCAGAGGTCGACCAGAAAGGACCGGACTTCGCCCACGTCGCGAAGGCTGAGAATGGCGCGGAACAGCGACTGTTCCGCGGCCTCTTCATCACGCTGGCCAAGTATCCGGTGCTCTTTCACGAGTGTTCTACTGTAATAGTGTGCTAATACGTTAATACAGGTAGCCGCAGTAATGCAAGGACCGGAAGGTGACAGTCCCCTCAATCCGCAGGGGCGACGGCTGATCTGGCGTCAGGGGCCGGTAATGCCGCGTAGCACGGCGTCGCCCATCGCGCGAGTGCTGACCGGCGCTGCGGGGGCCAGAGCGATATCAGCCGTACGCGTGCCGGCTTCAATGGCCGACATGACGGAAGTCTCTACCTGGCGGGCTTCTGTTTCGAGGTTCAGGGAGTGCCGGAGCAGCATGGCTGCGCTGAGAATCGTGCCGCAGGGGTTGGCCTTGCCCTGGCCGGCGATGTCCGGTGCCGAACCGTGTATTGGCTCGTACAGTCCGCGTGGGCCGCTGCCAAGGGCTGCTGACGGCAGCATCCCCAGTGAGCCCGTCAGCATGGATGCCTCGTCGGTCAGGATGTCGCCGAACATGTTCTCGGTGACGATCACGTCGAAATCCGCTGCCCGGGAAAGGAGATGCATGGCGGCCGCGTCAACGAGCAGGTGCTCGATCTGCAGATGCGGGAATTCTCGTGCGTAGAGTTCCGACGCAATTGAACGCCAGAGGCGGGAGGTATCCAGCACGTTGGCCTTGTCGACCGAGGTGACTTTCTGGCGTCGCCGGGTGGCGAGTTCCCCGGCCATCCGCAGGACGCGCTCGATTTCCTCGCGCGTGTACGTGCATACATCGGTGGCGGAGGTCACTGACCGCTCCTTACGCCCAAAATAGATTCCACCTGTAAGTTCCCGAATTACAAGGATATCAACTCCAAGCAGACGTTCAGCTTTCAGGGGTGAGGAGTCGTACAGGGCGGGGTGGGTGACCACGGGCCGCAGGTTGGCGTAGACGCCCATCGCGGCCCGCATGTCGAGCAGGCCCTGTTCGGGTCGCACCGGCGCGTCAGGGCTGCTCCACTTTGGTCCGCCCACGGCGCCGAGCAGCACCGCCGCGGCATCCGCGCAGAGTTGGCGGGTGGCGGGTGGAAAGGCCGATCCGGTGGCATCGATCGCAGCGCCGCCGATCAGCCCTTGACGAAACGTGAACGCGTGACCGTACTGCGTGCCGACGGCCGCAAGGACGCGCACGGCTTCTGCGGTGACCTCGGCTCCAATGCCGTCCCCGGCGAGGACCCCGATCAGGGCTTCCACGGGCGGGTGTGCTCGTAGTGGGTGATGGCGTCGGCGTGGTCCAGGAGATAGCCAAGCTGATCCACGCCGTTTAGCAGGCAGTACTTTGAAAACCCGTCAATCGGAAAGGAAACTGCTCGCCCGTCCGGGAGGTGTAGTTCGCAGGCCGCGACGTCGATTGTGACCTCGACGCCGGGATTCTCGATGAGCCAGCCGTGAGTGACCTTGTCCACAATAACCGGCACAAGGCCGTTCTTGAGCGAATTGCCGCGGAAAATGTCTGCAATCTCTGTGCTGATCACCGCGTGTATACCGAAGTCCAGCAGCGCCCAGGGCGCGTGTTCCCGGGAGGACCCGCAGCCGAAATTGTTGCCGGCCACGAGAATTCCGCAGCCAGCAGCTTCCGGACGATTCAGCAGGAAGTCGGGCTTAGGCTTGCCCGCTGCGTCGTAACGCCAGTCAGCGAACAGGGCATTGCCGAGACCCTTGCGCGTCGTTGTGGTGAGAAAGCGCGCCGGAATGATCTGGTCCGTATCGATATCAGACCCGGGCATTACCATGGTCTTCGATTGAACTCTGGTGACCTTGTTCATGAAACATCCCTTAGCTGGCGGAGGAGCGGCCGTGGATCCGCAATTTGGCCTGCAATGGCAGACGCGGCAGCCGTCAGCGGGCTCGCAAGGACAGTACGTGCCCCAGATCCCTGCCTGCCTTCAAAGTTCCGGTTGCTCGTACTCACGCAGAGTTCGCCGCGACCAGCGGTGTCGCCATTCATGCCAATGCACATCGAGCAGCCCGCTTCACGCCATTCGGCGCCGGCAGCGCGGAACACCTCGTGCAGCCCTTCCTCTTCAGCGGCCCGTTTCACCTGCTCTGAACCGGGCACAACGAGCATGCGTACAGACTTGGCAACCTTCTGTCCGCGCATCAAATCAGCAGCCAGTCGCAGGTCGGACAGGCGTGAGTTGGTGCAGCTGCCAATGAAGACGACGTCAACAGGCATGCCGAGCATCGGTTTGTTCTCCGTCACTCCCATGTAATCGAGTGCCTTGCGGGCGCTTGCATTGGCAGCCGCTGGTACGGGGTCGCCGATCGGGACAACCATCCCCGGGTTCGTACCGTAGGTCACCATCGGTGTCAGTTGGTTGGCGTCGATGGCCACTTCACGATCAAACGTGGCATCCGGGTCGGAAGGCAGATTGCGCCAGCGGGCGACAGCGGCATCCCACGCTGCACCCTGTGGCGCCATCGGCCGGTTCTGCAGGTACTGGAAGGTGGTGTCGTCGGGAGCGATCATCCCGGCCCGGGCACCGCCCTCGATGGACATGTTGCAGATCGTCATGCGCTGCTCCATGTCGAGGCTGCGAATGGCACTGCCGCGGTACTCGATGACATGACCGGTGCCGCCACCGACGCCGATCCTGCCAATGATGGCCAGGATAATGTCCTTGGCCGTGACCCCGGGGCCAAGCTGGCCATCAACATGGATGGCCAGCGTTTTTGGTCGGCGCTGCAACAGGCACTGGGATGCCAGAACGTGACCGACTTCAGTGGTGCCAATGCCAAACGCGAGTGCGCCAAAGGCGCCGTGCGTACTGGTATGGCTGTCGCCACACACTATCGTCTTGCCAGGCTGGGTGATGCCGAGTTCCGGGCCGATGACGTGGACGATGCCGCGGGCGTCGCTGTCGAAGCCGAACAGTTCGATGTCGTACTCATGACAGTTCTCGATCATGACGCGGATCTGGGCGGCCGCCGCTGGCTCGGAAACCACGTCGAGATCTTTCAGGGAGGTAACGGGGACCGTCGGCGTGGAATGATCGAGCGTGGCGAGCGTCAGGTCCGGGCGCCTGATGCGCAGCCCCCTGGAGCGGAGTACGGAAAATGCCTCAGGTGTTGTGACTTCATGGGTCAAATGAAGGTCGATATAGAGCACCGCCGGAGTATCAGCGGTCTCGGCCACTACGATGTGGTCGTCCCAGACTTTCTGGAAAAGCGACTTGCCACTCATTTCAGCATTCCCTGGCGCAGACGTTGGTGTGAGGGGGTACGGACAGCGACTACTTGGTGGCGCGCTGGCCCGCGCTTTGAGTACCAAGGGGCTCGAGCCATCCCCATTTGTCGGCAGTCCGGCCATCGAACAGGCCGAAGAAGGCGTCCTGCAGTGCCTTGGTTATCGGGCCGCGCGCACCAGTACCGACGGAAAGGCGATCCACGGATCGGACTGGCGTAATTTCAGCCGCTGTGCCGGTCAGGAATATCTCATCAGCGATGTACATCATCTCCCGCGGCAGTACCTGTTCGCGAACATCAATGCCGAGATCGCGGGCCAGGATCATGACGCTGTCCCGGGTAATGCCGAGAAGGATAGACGCCGCACCGGGCGGAGTGATTAGCACGCCGTCGCGAACCAGGAACAGGTTTTCTCCCGCGCCCTCACTCACCGTGCCGTCGGCTGCCAGTGCAATGCCTTCCGCAAAGCCGCGATCGCGCGCTTCGGTTCCGACGAGCGTGCTGGACAGGTAGTTGCCGCCGGCCTTGGCCAGCGCAGGAATGGTGTTGGGGGCAACCCGTTGCCAGGAGGAAACGCAGACATCGACGCCTTTTTCCAGGGCTTCCGGGCCAAGGTACGCGCCCCATTCCCAGGCGGCAATCGCCAGTTCGACGGGATGGTCGTCCTTCGGGACGACACCAGCATCACCGTAACCGCGATAGGCGAGCGGCCGGATGTAGGCGCTTTTCAGGCCATTGCGAACGACCACTTCCCTGCAGGCGGCGTTGATTTCGTTCGCCGACCACGGGATGCGGATGCGATGGATCTTTGCGGAATCGAGCAACCGCCGCGTGTGTGCCTGCAGACGGAATATCTGCGGGCCCGTGGGGGTGGCGTAGGCGCGGAGGCCCTCGAATACCGACGACCCGTAGTGCAGGGCGTGGCTTAGCACATGCACCGTGGCGTCCTTCCAGGGCACCAGTTTGCCGTTATGCCAGATCCATTCGGTGGTCTTGATGGCCATGCTTCGTCCCTTTACAGACGTACGACGTTGTCGCCAGCCGCGCTGGCAGGGGCCGATCGGCCCGCAGCCTGACGGCAGAGGCGGTTGATGACGTCCAGGTAGGCAAGGGCGCCGGCCTCGACAATGTCGGTGCTGACGCCGTGGCCGCGATGACTGTGGCCATTATAGTCGACGGTCACCGTGACCTCGCCCTGTGCGTCTTCACCCATCGTCACGCTGCGGACTTCGAACTTCTTGAGATCAAGACTGATGCCGGTCGCCAGTTCGAGCGCCTTGAAGGCTGCTTCCACCGGACCGTCGCCGACCGACGCCTCGTCGACGATCCGGCCATCGCTGTGACGCATGCGGACCGCGGCAGCGGCAATGGCGCCCGTACCTGCCGAGATGTGCAGTTCAGCCATTTCCCAAGGGCCCTCGGCGCCAGATTCGGCATTCATGATGATGGCCTCGATATCGCCATCAAACATTTCTTTCTTGCGGTCCGCGAGTACCTTGAATTGCGCGAAAGCTGCGTTGAGTGCTTCGTCGCTGAGGGTGAAGCCCAGTTCCTGAACCCGATCCCGGAAAGCGTGACGACCGCTGTGTTTGCCAAGTACAAGATTCGAACGACTGATGCCCACATCTTCCGGGTTCATGATCTCGTAGGTCGAGGCGTGCTTCAGCATGCCGTCCTGGTGAATTCCCGATTCGTGCGCAAAGGCGTTTTCACCGACCACCGCCTTGTTCCTCGGAACATGCATGCCCGTGATGCTGGCCACGAGCCGGCTCGTCGGGTAGAGCTTCCGCGTGTCGATGCCGGTGGTCAGGCCGTAGTGATTGGCGCGGGTCCGGAGTGCCATGACAGCTTCCTCGAGTGAGCAGTTGCCGGCGCGCTCGCCGATGCCGTTGATGGTGCACTCGATCTGGCGTGCGCCTGCCGACACGGCGGCCAGGCTGTTGGCAACCGCCATGCCGAGGTCATCGTGGCAGTGGACGCTGAGGATGACGTTTTCGATTCCTTTGACGTTCTTGCGCAAGTACCCGAACAGGCCCGCAAACTCCTCGGGCACGGTGTAGCCGAGCGTGTCCGGGACGTTGATGGTTCGGGCGCCAGCCTCGATGGCTGCTGTAATGACTTCCACGAGGAAGGCAGGTTCCGTGCGCGACGCGTCTTCCGGCGAGAATTCGACATCGTCGCAGTGCTTGCGTGCGAGTTGAACGCCCTCGACAGCCCGGCGTACGATTTCCTCCTTGGCCATGTTGAGCTTGAAGGTGCGGTGTATTTCGCTGGTGGCGAGAAAAACGTGGATGCGCTTGCGCCGCGCCGGCTTCAGCGCGGCCGCGGCCTTCTCGATATCCTGGGCGTGGCAACGAGCAAGGCTGCAGATCACCGGTCCGTCGATGTCGGTGGCAATGGCCTGCACCGCAGCGAAATCCCCCGGGGACGCCGCTGCGAAGCCGGCCTCAATGACATCGACTTTAAGGTCACGCAGCGCCGAAGCAACCCGCAGCTTTTCACCCAGCGTCATGCTGCAGCCCGGGGCCTGCTCGCCGTCGCGAAGTGTGGTGTCAAAGATCAGGACTTGGTCCTGCTGCTGGTTGCTCATGCCCTTGCTCCTAAAAAAGGCGCTACTTGAGGAATTACTCCCGCCGTCTCCCTTCTCTCACTGATTCAGCCACGACATCCGGCCGCGCAGGTCGGCGCCCACTTTCTCGATGGGGTGACTCATGTCCTGGTCCATCAGTCGCTGGTACTCCGCACCACCAGAGGCCTTTTCCTTGATCCACTGGCGGGCAAATGTGCCATCGCGGATTTCCTGAAGAATCTTCTTCATCTCGGCGCGAACGTGGTCGTCAATCACGCGGGGTCCACGGGTGAGATCGCCATACTTGGCGGTCTCGCTGATGAACTGATGCATCTTGCTGATGCCGCCCTCGTGCAGCAGGTCAACGATCAGCTTCAATTCGTGCATGCACTCGAAGTAGGCCACTTCAGGCTGATAGCCGGCCGCGACGAGGGTGTCGTAACCGGCCAGGACGAGTTCCGTGGCGCCACCGCACAGGACGGCCTGTTCTCCAAAGAGGTCCGTCTCGGTCTCTTCGGCAAACGTGGTTTCTAAAATGCCACCGCGCGAGCCACCAATGCCGTGAGCATAGGCGAGGGCAATCGCCTTGGCATGACCTGACTTGTCTTGTGCCACTGCGACCAGGCAGGGGACGCCCTTGCCTTGCTCGTACTGGCGGCGCACCAGGTCGCCGGGTCCCTTCGGCGCGATGAGTACGACATCGAGGTCAGCGCGGGGCTTGATCTCGTTGTAGTGAACGTTGAAACCGTGCGCGAATAGCAAGGTCGCGCCATTGCGGATCTTGCTTTCGATTTCCCGGTAGAGCGCCGGCTGGGCGAGATCGGGAAGCAGGAAGGCGATGAGATCGGCGCCATTGACGGCCTCAACCGGTGTTGCCACCTTGAGGCCATCCGCTTCGGCCTTCTTCCAGGTCACGCCGTTCGGTCGCAGGCCCACAACAACGTCGTGGCCGCTATCGCGAAGATTCAGGGCGTGGGCGCGACCCTGGCTGCCATAGCCCAGTACGGCGATCCGCTTGCCAGCCAGCTGGCCAGGGTTCACATCCTTTTCCGAATAGATACGCATGACTCAATCTCCAGTAACAAAGCAATTCAATCGCAGCAAAAAAAAGACCCCGTCACCTTGCGGGTGCGGGGTCTCGGTGACTCGTTGGAAAATCAGCCGATCAGACGCCCGCCCCCTGCTGCGGTACCAGAAGGCTCCGCAGGGGCAGGAGCAGAACAAGAGTTGTCGGCGACGTGCCGGCAGCGGCCTGAACTGGCGTCTGGCAGGGACAAATTCGCATAATCGTCCAATGGTCATGGAACGCACAGGCCTTGTCAACCGCGTAAAGCGGGTCTACATGCTATTCTCGCCACGGTCCCGGGGAGCCATCCCGGGCTCGTTTTTGCTGTAATGGATCCCCATGCCCCGAGTCATTTTTCACGATATTAGTGGTCAGAAATCAGAAGTTGATGTGCCAAATGGCAACACGATCATGGAAGGCGCGCTCGATAACGGCATTGCCGGGATCCTGGCGGAGTGCGGCGGCGCGTGCGCCTGTGCTACCTGTCACGGTTATATAGCTGACGAGTGGCTGTCCCGCCTCAAGCCCATGGAGGATATGGAGGACGCCATGCTCGATACCGCCGCTGACCGGCGGCCCGCCAGCCGTCTCCTGTGCCAGATCGAGGTCACACCCGAACTCGACGGCCTCGAAGTCCAGGTCGCCCGGAACGAGTCTTGAGAAGCCAATGAGGCTGGTAACACTGGATTGCCGCGAAGTGGGGGGGCGCCCCGGAATTTTTCTGCCATCGGGTGAGATTCTTGACCTGGCGGCGACACCGTCCGGACTGACCGCGTCCCAGTGGCGGCCACTATCCGTTGTCAGCGTGCTCGCGGAGGGCGAAGAAGGTGCCCTGCGGGTGGCGCGCCTGATCGCTGATTGCGAGTCGGCGACTGATTCGCAGCGCCATCAGTGGCGCAGCAGCGGACGATTGCTGCCGGGATCCGGAACTCGCCTGATGCCGCCAGTCCGGCGACCCGGCCTCCTGCTGATGGTTACCAGCGGCGAGGGTGGCCGGACCGCATGCTACGTCAAGAATCCGAATTCGGCGGTTGGACCGGACGTCGGCATTCCGGTGCTGGCCGGCGAAAACCATCAGCTTTATCTGCTCGGCATGCTTGGCCTCGTCATGGGCCGAGCGCTGTTCCGCGGGACGACCACGCAGGCCGCCCGGGCGATCGCCGCACTGACACTGGTTGCAGACCTCGGCACCACGCGCATTGACCGTGGACCGGACGAAGGCCGCGCCGATGCCCGCCAGTTTCCCGGCGCCTGCGTCATGGGTCCTGCACTCGTATCCATCGATGAGTTCCCTGCTGGGGCGGCGTGGACGCTCGCTGTCCGCGTCAATGGCCGTGCTGTAGCGGCCGGGCGTTCAACGCTTAATGCTGAGCGCGCCGCGGAAGTGGTTGCGGAATTGTCGACCCGCTATGCCTTCCGGCCTGGTGACGTGGTTGGCTTGCCGGCGGGAGTACCCGAATTCGAGTTGCCCGGTGGCAGTGACGTCAGCCTCGCCATGGGCGCCATGCCCGAGCTGTCGTTTTCCACGAGCGCCTAGGGCAGCTCTTGTCGACGCGGACGCTCAATCTGGATGACCGGCTGTACGCCTACCTGCAGCGGGTGTCGCTCCGCGAAGCCGACGTACTAGCTCGCCTGCGTACCGAGACGATGCGCCTGCCGATGGCACGCATGCAGATCTCGCCGGAGCAGGGACAGTTCATGGCGCTGCTGGTGCAGATCATGGGTGCCCGTCGCTGCCTTGAGGTGGGGACCTTTACTGGCTACAGCGCGCTCGCGTGTGCTCTTGCCCTCCCGCCGGATGGCGAGATCGTTGCTCTGGATATCAGCGAGGAGTGGACCGCTATCGGTCGGCGCTACTGGGCCGATGCGGGCGTTTCCGGGAAGGTCCGCCTGCACCTCGGCCCCGCCGGCGAAACCTTGCGGCAGTTGCGCCGGGACGGCCAGGAGGGCAGGTTTGACTTCATGTTCATCGATGCCGACAAGCCGGGCTATGCGGACTATGTTGAGCAGGGCTTTCACCTGGTCCGGGCCGGGGGGCTGATCGCGATCGACAATGTGTTGTGGAGTGGCGACGTAGCGGACCCGGGAGTCACGGATACCGATACCGTCGCGCTACGCGATCTGAACGAGCACCTCCACGACGACACGCGATTTGACCTGTCGATGGTGCCGATTGGTGACGGCCTGACGCTGCTCCGCAAGCGTCCCTGATCTCCGTTGCCACGAGCGGATCCGGAATTCAGGGCCGATTGATCAGTTCCAGTAACTCACCGGCCGCTCCTCGAACGCAGTCCACGCCATTGGCGCCAGCGTACGGCGGCCCGCTATCCGGCGGCGGGGTGTGCCGGTTGCCGGTGCCGCCGGAAGGCGACCTGACATCGAAGCTGACCATGGCGATGCCGGCAGGCAAGTCGTGCTGTTCCACCGGCAGGGTCCCGGCTCCGGCGGGCATCTCGTCGGCCTCGATATAGCAGCGGTCCAGCAGCGGCAGGGCGGCAATGCGGAAGCGGTGCTCCCGGGACAGGCCGAACTCAAGGGCCATGGTTTGTACGCGTGACTCCATCGATGGCGTCTGCGGGACGCCAAACTGACTGTTGAAGTACTGCTGCATGTCGTTGAGCGAAGCGCCGCCGACGATGACGATAAATGTCCGGTCTACGGCGGAGCGTGCCGGGGGTGCATCGAGTCCCGGTACCGGCTTTTTGAATTCGGTCAGGTAAAGAATCTCGCCGCCCGGGCCGCGGATCTGCATCGCACGAATATCGGGGCAGAACGACAGGTCCATAGGGGGCGCGACAATCTCGAACGGTGAATTATGGAATTGGTCGGCCAATGAGTCCACGTGATCGACAATCAGTTCTGCGGCCTGCCAGCCGTGTCGCTTGAAGGCCCGGTAGTCGGGCTCTGCCGGCAGTTCCACGAACCGAAAGACGAAGTCGGTACCGGCCTCCGGTGCCATCAACAACGCCGGCGTTCCCGCCAGGTCCGGCAGGCCCCACAGACTGGCCTGAGCGCGAGAGAGGGGGTGGCGGCCCACCACGCGGTAACCAAGAAAGCGGCTATACGCGGCTTCCGTAGCGGCAAGTGATGGCGTGCGTACCGTTACGCAGGCAATCGGACCGAGGCGGTTAGGCGCAGGGTTCAGATGATGCCCCGCGCCCGCAGGTCGGCAATCCGCGCGGCGTCAAAGTTGAGCAGGCTGCTATAGATTTCATCGGAGTGTTGCCCAAGATCCGGCGCCGGTGAGTGAATGCCGCCTGGCGTTGCCGAAAGTTTGGGCGCCACGTTTTGCATGCGCAGTTCGCCGAACTTCGGGTGCATGGTCTTCACGATGGCTTCTCGCGCGCGGAAATGGGCGTCCTCCAGCATTTCCGGCGTACGGTAAATCTTGCCGGACGGTATCCCGAATTCTTCCATCAGTTTTTCAAGTGAGTCGGCGTCAATTGTGCGGGTCCAGTCGGAAATCAGGTCGTCAAGTTCCTTCTGGCGCGCTCCGCGCGCCGTGTGCGTGGCATACCGCTCGTCCTTGGACAATTCCGGCTTGCCCATGGCTTCCGTGAGTCGGCCAAACACGGTGTCCTGGTTGGCGGCGATCAGGATCATGCCGCCATCGCGAGTGGGATAGACATTGGAAGGTGCGACATTAGGAAGAACTGCCCCGGTTCGTTCCCGGACATAACCGGTTTTGTCATATTCGGTAATCAGGGACTCCATCATGTTGAGTACGGCTTCGTAGATTGCCGAGTCCACCACCTGACCCTGTCCGGTACGCTCGCGGTAGTAGAGCGCTGACAAGGCGCCAACGCAGGCAAAGGTCGCTGCCAAGGAGTCGCCAATACTGATCCCCATCCGGCTCGGCGGCGTGGCCGGGTCGCCGCACACGTAGCGCAGGCCGCCCATAGCCTCACCGACGGCCCCGAATCCGGCGCGCTTGGCGTAGGGTCCGGTCTGCCCGAACCCCGAAACGCGAATCATGATGAGTCGCGGATTGATTTTTTGCAGTTCAGCGTAGGAGAGGTTCCAGCGTTCCAGTGTCCCCGGCCGGAAATTCTCCAGGAGAAAATCCGCCTTGGCGATGAGGTCGCGGGCGATGGCCTGGCCTTCGGCTTCGCGAAGATTCAGCGTCACGGACTTTTTGTTGCGGGCCACCACAGGCCACCACAAGGACATACCGTGGGCCTTTTCCCGGCCCCACTCCCGCATGGGGTCACCCTGGCCGGGCGGTTCAATCTTGATGACTTCCGCGCCGAAATCACCCATAAGCTGGCCGCAGAACGGTCCCGCGAGCAGGGTGCCCATTTCGATCAGGCGCAGCCCCGCCAGTGGACCCGTGCCCGTCGCGTGTTCAATTGCCATGCCAAAGCCCCGTCAGAGAATGTCCTATAGCGCGCGGTGCAGAGCAGGGTCGAGGCCGTGAATGGACTCCCGACCGTGCATCTTCTTGTAACGCTCACCGCGGCGTATAGAATAACGGTTTTCCCGCGTCCTGTAAGGCTATGAGCCAGTCATCACGCCACGTTTCGATCATCGAGGTCGGGCCTCGCGACGGTCTCCAGAGCGAGCCTGAGATCCTGCCGACCGCGACCAAGATTGAATTTATCCGGCGCGCCCTCGACGCCGGTATCCGGCGTCTCGAAGTGACCAGCTTCGTTCACCCGAAGCGTGTGCCGCAGATGGCAGACGCTGAGGATGTGATCCTTGGTCTGCCGCGCCAGGATGGCGTGATCTATATCGGGCTCGTGCTGAATCGGAAGGGCTTTGATCGCGCCCTGGCAACCGGCATACACGAGATCGGCATGGCCGTGGTGGCCAGCGACACGTACAACCAGCGGAACCAGGGCGTGCCGACTGCAGAATCGGTCAAGGCCTGGGTGGAAATAGCCAAGGCAGCAAAGGCGGCCGGCATTCGCGCCAATGTGATGATTTCGTCGGCATTCGGGTGTCCATTCGAGGGCGAGATTCCCGTGCAGCGCGTGCTGGATCTCGTGGCGCAGGTCATGGAAGGTGATCCGGTCGAACTCGGAATCGCGGACAGCATTGGCGTCGGGGTGCCCTCCCAGGTGCGGGACCTGCTCGGCGCGGTGCGTGCCCTCGTGCCGAATGTGCCGATTCGCTGCCACTTTCATAACACCCGCAATACTGGTATCGCTAATGCTCAGGCGGCACTGGATGCGGGTGTCGCCTCCCTTGATGCCAGTATTGGCGGCATTGGTGGCTGCCCGTTTGCCCCGGCCGCGACGGGGAATATTCCGACGGAAGACCTTCTGTACCTGCTTGATCGTTCCGGGGTGGAAACTGGCGTGTCGCTGGAGCGTGTAATTGCCACCAGCAACTGGCTGGCTGAACAGCTGGGTCGGGGCACGCCGGCCATGCTGCCGAAGGCGGGAATTTTTCCACAAATTGCCGAGGTTAATCGCGCCCGGCTGGCGAGCTAAATTAAGTAGCGAACGACGAAAAAGAAACGAACGACGAAAATGGATCCGCGCTGGCAAAATCATAAATCGGCTCGGTAAACGCGCAACTGGTTGTCGTGGCAGAGTCCGCCGCGGTCCCGAAGCTTTAAGCACTGGAATATCTGAGAGGCTTGTATGAGTTACCGATTAGGGGTTGACGTTGGCGGCACATTCACGGATCTGCTGCTCATTGACGAGAAGAGTGGTGACGTTTTCACGGCCAAGGTGCCGAGCACCCCGCACGATTCTTCGGTCGGCGTGCTGAACGGCATCGAGAAGGTCTGCAAGAACGCCGGAATCGATCCCAAGAAAATCACGCACTTCATGCACGGTACGACGGTCGCGACCAATACGGTATTGACCGGTTCGGGCGCCAAGGTTGGTCTGGTGACTACCAAGGGTTATCGGCAGGTCCTGCAAATCGCCCGTTCCTTTGTGCCCGGAGGCCTCGGCGGGTGGGTGATCTACAACAAGAGTCTGCCGATCGCGCCACTGGCGCTGACCATCGAAGCCGACGAGCGCATCGGCGCCCGCGGCGAAGTTGTTCGCAAGCTCGATGAGGCCAAGTTGCGTCGTAGCCTGAACGCCCTGAGCAAGAAGGGCATCGAAGCCCTGACAATTTCACTGATCAACTCCTTTGCTAACGGCGATCATGAGCAACAGGTTGCCCGGATCGCGAAGAAAGTGATGCCCGGCATTCCGATTTCACTCTCCTCCGAAATCGTTCCCGAGATGCAGGAGTACGAACGCACCATCACGACGGTCGCAAACTCCTACGTACGGCCGAAGGTCCAGACCTACGTGAATAGCCTCGGCAAGCAGCTGCAGAAAACCATGAGCACGGTGCAGTTGCACATCCTGCGTTCAGATGGTGGCCTGGCGTCAGCCAAGGCTGCTGCAGATTTCCCGGTGAATTTGCTGATGAGCGGGCCGGCAGGCGGTGTCTCCGGTGCGGTATGGGTTGCCCAGCAGGCCGGGTTCAAGAATTTATTGACCTTCGACATGGGCGGCACGTCGACGGACGTCTGCCTGGTGGAAAACGGCAAGGCGCAGCTGCGGCGCGAAACCACCGTTGGCGATGTCACGGTTCGTGCATCCTCGGTTGATGTGCGGACGGTCGGCGCCGGCGGCGGCTCCATTGCGAAGGTTCCTGAATTGACGAAGGCTCTTCGCGTAGGTCCGGAAAGCGCGGGCGCGGTCCCGGGGCCGGCCGCCTACAATCGTGGTGGCACGTTGCCGACGGTCACTGATGCCAATCTGGTGCTCGGCTACCTGCCGAGTGGCGAAGTTCGCCTTGGCGGCGACATGAAGCTCCGTCGCGACCTTGCCGAAAAATCGATGCAGTCGATTGCCGACGCTCTCAAGCTCAACCTGAAGCAGGCGGCTGCCGGCATCATCGACATCGTCAACGAGAACATGTACGGCGCATTGCGCCTGGTGTCGGTCGAGAAGGGCTACGATCCGCGTGACTTTGCCCTGATCGCCTTCGGCGGCGCGGGTCCCCTCCATGCCAACGCGCTTGGCAAGCTGATGAATTCCTGGCCGGTCATCATTCCGCCCGGTCCGGGCGTGTTATGTGCCTACGGGGATGCGACGACGCGGGTTCGCGACGAAGCGTCACGTACGTTTATCCGGCGCTTCAGCGAAACTAACGCCAAGGAAGTCGCAAAGATCTTTCGGTCCCTCGCCAGCAATGCGTCCAAGGCGCTGGATAACGAGGGCATACCGAAAGCGGATCAGTCAGCCAGCTACCAGGTCGATATTCGCTATCACGGCCAGGGCCTGCTCCTCACTGTCGATCTGGAGATTGAGGAGTTCGACAAACGCGGCCTGGACGGTATTGCTGAACGTTTCGACGAGATGCACAAGCAGTTGTTTACCTTTGCCCTGCCGCTCGAGAAAGAACTGGTGAACCTGCGCGCGGTCGCCCAGGGCAAACCCGCCAACGTTCGTGCAGTGCGAGTGGGCGAGGGTGGCGAAAGTCCGGCGGCGGCTGCGACCACCAAGCTTCGTGTGTATGTCGATGGCAAGGATCAGGACGCCACGCTGTACGACCGTTCCAAGCTCAAGTCCGGCAATGTCATCAAGGGCCCGGCGATCGTGATGGAGATGGACTCGACCACGTTGATCCTCCCGGGGCACGTTGGCAGGGTCGACGACTGGGCCAACATCCTCATTACCCCGTCGAAATGATGCGCGCGACGCCCGGTCAAGCCAGTTACAGAATTCAGGAGTAAGACAATGCCAGCCAGAATCGTTGAGACCCGCCCCCGCCCGTTCAAGCGGGAAAAGATTGATCCCATTACGCTGGACATCATCGAAAACTCGATGCTGAATGCGCGCTGGGAGATGGACGCCGTCCTGTTTCGCACGGCCATGTCTCCCGGTATCCGCGAGCAGCACGACGAATTTCCGATGATTGCGAATCTCGATGGCAAGATGGTCGTCGGGCAGTTTGGCAGCTTCATTTACGGCTTCAAGGCCGCCTATGACGGGACGATAGAAGAGGGCGACATGTTCCTCACGACCGACCCCTACACCTGTAACGGCGCCGTCAGTCACTCCAACGACTGGCTATTGCTGCGCCCGATTTTCAAGGATGGCCGGCTCATTTCTTACGCAGCGATGTTCGGGCACATGACTGACATTGGCGGCAAGGTGCCCGGCAGCCTGCCGACGGACGCGCAGTCGATCTTTGAGGAAGGCATTCGCGTACCGCCGACCAAGATCTTCAAGAAGGACGTGCTGCAGGAGGACATTCTCGAGATTATCCTGCACAACTGCCGCATGCCCCAGTGGAATCGCAGCGACTTCTACGCGATTGTGGCGGCCATCCGCACCGCCGAGAAGCGTGTCATCGAGATGTCGAACCGTTTCGGCGACGACATCCTGTATTCCGCCCTGGAAGATCTGCTTGACCGCAACAAGCGGGCGATGGGCAAGCTCATCAAGAATGCCGTGCCTGCCAAGAAGCAGTACTTCGAGGATTACCTGTGCGACGACGGCATGGGTATGGGCCCGTACAAGATCAAGTGCGCCATGTGGCGGGAAGGTGACAAGGTTATCTTCGACTTTGAGGGCACCGATCCCCAGTCCACCGGTTCAGTGAACTTCCTCCTCAATGAGGAGATGTTCAAAATGTTCTGCGGCGTGTACATGATCATGGTCTTCGACCCCCAGATCATGTTCAACGACGGGTTCTATGACCTGATGGAAGTGCGAATCCCGGAGGGCTCCCTGCTCAAGCCGCGGTTCCCTGCCGCACTGTCCTGCCGTACTCACGCGCTGGGACGAATTTTCGACATCCTCGGGGGCTTGTTGGGCCAGGGCAATCCGGACTTCCTGTGCGCGGCGGGTTTCTCGGACAGCCCGCATTTCATGTATTCGGGGCATCGCAAGACCGGCGAGTGGTATCAGCTTTACAGCATTGGTTTTGGCGGGATTCCGGGGAAGCCGTTTGGAGACGGACCTGATGGCCACTCGCTGTGGCCAAACTTCACGAACGTGCCCAACGAATTCCTCGAAAGCTATTTTCCGCTCCGCATCGAGGCGTATGAGACCCTGACTGATTCCGGTGGGGCTGGCGTGCACCGCGGTGGCAATGCCTTGCGTGTTGCCTATCGCTTCCTGGAACCCGGTCAGATTTCCATCCACGACGACCGCTGGCTGACCTACCCCTGGGGAGTCAACGGCGGCCTGCCGGGTGCCCGCAGCCGTAAAACCTTGATCCGGAAGAACGGCAAGAAGGAGCTTCTGCCATCCAAATGCGACCGCGTGGTCGTGGCAGAAGGCGATTTGCTGTATTTCGACACCTGGGGCGGTGGCGGCTGGGGCGACCCGCTGAAGCGGCCCTTCGAGAAGGTGGCCTTTGACGTTGAGGCCGGGCTGGTCTCGCGCGAGGGTGCCAAGCGTTACGGTGTCGTCATCAAGCCGAATGGCACTGTCGATGCAAAAGCAACCACGGCGCTGCGGGCTAAAATGGCCAAAAAGCGTGGCAAGACCAAGCTGTTCGATTTTGGCGGGACCATTCCCGAACTGAAAAAGGCGTGCAAAAAAGAGACGGGCCTGGAGCCCCCGAAGCAGCCGGTCTTTCAGGTTTGGGCAAGACCGGGAACGGCCAAGCCCGCGACGGCGAGCAATGGGAAGAAAGCCCGGAAGGTCGCCTGATCCGGCGCCTAGCTGTCGGCAGGCGCGTGATCCGTGGCGATCAAGAGGGTCTGCTGTTCACCCTGCGCGGTAAAAGCATCGCCGATCTTTTGGGCGACTTCCCGCAGCCTCGGCACGAAGCGCTGGATGGCTTCCGGCTCCGGTATGGCAGTACTTGAAAAGCGAATAGTCAGTGCGGCGAGAAGTCTCTCCCCGGCCAGAATCGGTATGGAGAGGCTGAGCTCGTCTGACACCCGTCGCTGCCGGCGCCAGGCGGCATAGCCGCGTTTGCGGGTCTCGACGAGCAGGTCGTAGACCTTCTTGCGGTTTGCTGCGGGCTGGTCTTCCGGGCGCCTGGACTTGGCGAGCAGGTCCAGCAGCGCTTCACGTTGTTCCTTGGGGCACCAGGTCAGGTAGGCAACGCCAGACGCCGAGCCGAGCATGGCCACGCGAAAGCCCGGGCCGCGCTTCTCGACCGCCAGCGGGCTGCGATGGTCTGTGGTCTGGCGGATGAGCATCGATGAGCCCGAAAGCGTAGCGATGGCGATTGGCCAAACGAGTTCCGCGCACAACTCGTACATGTACGGGCGGGCAATCTGGGTGACCCAGGCCTCATCGTCAAAGCCGTCGGACAATCCGCGTACCAGTATCGTGAGGCGGTAACGTTCGTCGCTGGTGGCGCGATAGGCGTAACCGGCATGGCACAGGGTCTCGAGAATCCGGTAGGTCGTCGTTCGCGGCAGATCGATGGCAGACGCCACTTCCGACACGGTGGCACCGTTGTGCTGATTGAGCACGTGCAGTACTTCGAGGCCCCGCAACAGGGCGCGGATAGGGCGGGTGGAAGTCATGTCGTTGGGCTATTCCAGGGCTGACCGGCAGGTGGACGATGGTAGTCACCTGCGACGTAAATTCCAAGGGTGGGGATGAAATGTTACAGACGGTTACCAACTGGCGTCCGGTAGTGGTCAGCGTGCCATCTCGCAGCGTGGTCCGCGTGTCGCCTTCGGTACGATAGTGCAGGCCTGCGGCGCCTGCGTCGCACTCACAAAACTGGGAACCGAGGCAATGACTGAACACCTGGCTGCCGGACGACAGGACAGTGTCGCGACCCTTCTCGGCGCACTGATTTTTGCAATCTTTACGTATCTTTTGTACGACACGGTGGCTATTCCGCAGACGCCCCTTGAGCCCGCGGACGCACGGCTGGTGCTGCGGGCCTTCCATTACACCCTGGGCCTTTCCGTCTGGGCCCTCGTGACTGTTCGACTTTACTGGTGGTGGCGCGGACCGCGGCCGAGCCCGCCGGTAGGGCTTCCGCCGGCCGCATTCGCCTTCAGCCGCGCGATTCTCCTCGCCCTGCTGCTGACCTTTTTCGTCACTGGATTGATGGGCGTCGTGTATGCGTACGCAGACGGGCACCCGGTGTCTGTGTATGGCTTTCACCTTCCGACCCTGATTCCTGAAAGCAATGCGCTCCGGGCGTTCGGTGGCTATTTCCACAGCGCTCTGGGGTTCTACTACCTGGGCCTGGTGGCCCTTTGGCTGCTGGTGGGCTTGTATCAGCAGGCGCGTTACCGCGCCGGAATCCTGCGCCTTCTGCCCGGCTCCCGGGTCTGATGCAGCCGATACGCTGAATTCTGGGAAACCTGACGACGATGAACGTTTCGCGAACCCGACACAGTCTCCACGCAGGCATTCTGCTCACCTTGCTGGCCGTCGCGCTCTATCTGCCCTACGCGGTATTTGGCGTGATACCGATTACCCGTCAGTACGAGCTAAGCGCAGAGCACCGGGCCCGGTTACTGGAGGGCGTGGAACTTCCCGACTACTACGCGATCACGCCTTCCCCGGTGTCGCCGGAAGAAGAAGCTCTGCGACAGCGCGATTTTCTCTGGTGCAGTTTCTGCCACACTCTGAAGGCAGGCGAAAAGCATCGCGTGGGTCCGAATCTGCACCGGATCATGGGGCAGCCTGCCGGTATCGTAAATAACTTCGCCTATTCGGGCGGCTTTCTGGCGGCGCGAGACAACGGCGTGATCTGGACGCCGGAGACGCTGGACTCGTTTCTGCTTGATCCGCACAACTACGTGCCGGGCAATCGCATGCGCTTTAAGCCAATCACCGATCCCGAGCAGCGCCAGCGGATCATCGCCAAGCTCATTGAAACCACGCGATGAGCGGGGAGGGAAAACGCCCGGGCACTGTCCTCGTCACCGGCGCTAATCGCGGCCTGGGGCTTGAGTATTGCCGACAGCTGGTCGCGAACGGCTGGCAGGTACTGGCCGGAGCGCGGGATCAGGGCGCGGCTACTGAACTTCAGCGTCTCGTAGCAGCCAACGCAGACAGGATGAAAATCCTGAAACTTGATGTGGCAAATGAAGATGACGTTCACGCGCTGGCGAAGGAGCTCCGTGACCAGCCGCTGGAGCTGCTGATCAACAATGCCGGCACGTTCGGCCCGGAGGGATCGCCGGGCGGCATGCGCTACCAGAGTCTTGACCACATGGACTACGGGATCTGGCGGAATATCCTGGAGGTCAATCTCCTGGCCCCGTTCAGGCTCACTGTCGCGCTCGCGCCGAGCCTGCGCCTGGCGTCTCACCCGGTGGTGATCATGCTGTCGAGCGATCTGGGGTCAATCGGCAATAACCGCATGGGCCATTCGCATGCCTATCGCACCAGCAAGGCGGGCCTCAACATGCTGACGAAGAGCATCGCCAATGAATGGCGCGATCTGATCGTCGTGTCCATGGCGCCCGGCTGGTGCAAGACTGAACTGGGTGGCGACGAGGCGCAGATTGAGCCAGCAGACAGCGTGCGCGCGCAGCTGGAAACCTTCGCGAAACTGTCAGCCGGCCACAGCGGCCAGTTTCTGGACCGCTTTGGCTCAGAGGTTGCCTGGTAGGCGTCGTGAGGCTGGGGTCGCCGGCTTCACGAGCGATCCTGTCCTCAGTAGATTACGGTCGTTGCCTTGGTCTTCAGGTAGGGATCGAGGCCCTCGCGCCCGAATTCCCGGCCCCAGCCCGATTGCTTGTTGCCGCCAAACGGGATGGCCGGGTCGACGGCCGCGTGAGCGTTGATACTGACCTGGCCCGCGTCAATCAGTCCCGCCATCTTGTGCGCCACCGAAATATCGCGGGTCCAGACGCTACCGGAGAGACCGTAAACACTCTTGTTGACTTCGTCGGCCACGGCCTGCAACTCCGCATCGCCAAATGACTGGGCGCAGAGCACGGGCCCGAAGATTTCTTCGCGGGCGATCTGCATGTCCATATTGGTCTTGCTGAACAGCGTGGGTTTGATGAAAAAGCCGCGGCCCGGCAGCGTCTCACCACCACACACCAGCTCGGCGCCTGACTTCTTTCCGGATTCGACATAGCCCATCACGCGCTCGCGCTGCTCGGCCGAGATCAGCGGCCCGAGATCGCTGTCAGGGTTCATTCCGGGGCCGATGCGGAACTTGCCTGCCAAATCGCCCACCTGGCTGACGACTTTATCGAAAATGTCCTGGTGCACGAACAGGCGAGTGCCGGCCATGCAGTTTTGCCCGTTCAGGAAGAACGCGCCCCGAGTAACGCCCGGAATCACGCGATCGAGGTCGGCGTCCGGGAACACGACCATCGGCGACTTGCCGCCCAGTTCGAGGGTGACGCGCTTCAGGTTGCCAGCCGCGGCGGCGATAATTTTCTTGCCAACTTCGGTGGAGCCGGTGAACGCTATTTTGTCGACGTCCGGGTGGGCAGCCAACGCGGCGCCGGCCGACTCGCCGTAACCCGGAACGATATTGATCACACCATCCGGGAAGCCGACGCGCTTGATCAGTTCGCCGAGGAAGAGGGCTGTCAGGGGAGTTTGTTCCGCGGGCTTCAGCACAATCGTGCAGCCAGCGGCCAGCGCCGGGCCGAGCTTCAGGGTTGCCATGATCAGCGGCGCATTCCAGGGAATGATTGCCCCGACGACACCAATCGGTTCGCGTCGGGTGTATGTCAGGGATTCACCATTGCGCACACCCTGGGGTGAGACGGGAATCGTGTCGCCGGTGATCTTGGTCGCCCAGCCTGCGTAGTAGCGCAGAAAATCACAACCGAAGGAGGCGATGGAGTACTGCGCAATCATCAGGGGCATGCCGTTATCGAGCACTTCCAGTTCGCTGGCGAGGGCCAGGTTGGCCTCGAGTTCGTCGGCCAGCTTCCAGATCAGGCGCGTGCGCTCGTAGGACGTCAGCTTTGACCATTCGCCGCGAAAGGCCTTGCGAGCCGCCACGACGGCCCGGTCGATGTCATCCTTGCCGCCGCTGGCGACCTTCGCCAGGTGGGCCTCGGTTGCGGGATCGAAGACGTCGATTGACTCCCGGGAACCGGAGGCCACCCACTCTCCGCCGATCAGGAGGCGGTGATCGCGTGCCAGAAAGGCGCGGGCTTCAGGGCTTGGTGTAATGTTCTGGGCTACGGCGCTCATGAAATCATCTCCGGGTGCGTGACCGACCAGCATAATTGCCGGGCCGGGCAGCAGGCAAGGCGCCGGGCAGCAGGCCTGCGTGGCGAACCGCAGGGCGAATGGTCAATGGCGAGTCAGGAGTTAGTGACTATCAGTAGTCTTGCTTTCGTGGCTTGTGCCTGACATGCGTAATCTTGCTGGGGCAGATGTCTAATGGCGCGCGCCGAACGCCTTCTGGGGATGATTGCCCGGGCCGAGCGTCTCGTGGCGTGTCTGGCCTTTTTGCTGCTCGTCGCGGTTGTTTTTCTGGATGTTGTCAGCCGTGAACTAACCAGCACCGGGCTGCATTGGGCCCTGCAAATCGGCGTGTACGCCAATTTCATCATGGTCATGCTGGGGATTGGTGTTGCCTCCGCCGGTGGCGCGCACCTGCGGCCGCAGTTCGCGGACCGATGGCTGCCCCGGCGCTTCGAGCCGGTGGTGGTTCGCCTTCAGGAGGCCGTTACCAGCCTGTTCTTCCTGGGATTTGCGCTTGTTGGTGCCGCCGTGGTCGAGGAAACCCGCCTGCTCGGCGAGCGTGCACCCGTTCTCGGTAACCTGATCTGGCCTTTGCAGGGGCTGATCCCGGCCGTCTTCCTGCTGGCGACGATCCGCCACGGACTCTACGCCGCGTGGCCGGGGCTGCGGCCGCGTTCGGCCGGCGCATTCTCGGCGGGGGCCGACTAGCGATGTCCGCGCTCCTTCTGGTGGCCCTGGTGCTCGGCCTGCTCGTGCTGCGTCAGCCGGTCGTGGTGATTCTCGGCGCGGTGACGGCTTATTGCTACGCAGTCATCGGTGATGGCGAAATCGGCTGGATCATCGTCGATGCGTGGGAGGCCGCCAATCGCGAATTGCTGCTTTCGATTCCGCTCTATGTCCTCGCCGGGAACATCATGTCCCGGGGCGCAATGGCAACCCGGTTGATCCGCGTCAGCCAGGCCCTTACGGCGCCAGTTCCCGGGGGGCTTGCGATCGCGACGGTACTCAGCTGCGCCCTGTTCGCCGCAGTTTCCGGTTCGGGCACCGTAACGCTACTGGCCATAGGCGCCGTGATGTACCCGGCGCTCGTCGATGCGGGTTATCCGCGTTCCTTTGCGCTGGGGCTGCTGTGTGCCGGCGGGACGCTGGGCATTATCATTCCGCCCAGCATCCCGCTGATTCTCTACGGTGTGATGACCCAGACGTCGGTTACCGGGTTGTTCATCGCCGGCATCGGCCCCGGACTGCTCCTGGTCACGCTGCTGGTGGCGTATTCGCTGGCCCGCTACGGGCGCATCCGCACGGGCGCATGGCAGCGCCAGGAAATCCGGGCGGCGCTGAAGTCCGGAGTGTGGTCGCTGTTCATGCCTGTGCTGATTCTCGGTGGAATCTATTCCGGCTATTTCACCGCGACGGAGTCAGCCGCCGTCGCGGTGGTCTATGCGGTGCTGGTCGAAACACTGATTCATCGCCAGCTCGGCCTGCGCGACCTGTACGCCGTCACGGGCGAAACTGTGCGCCTGCTTGGCGCCCTGTTTCCCGTCCTGATGCTGGCGCTGAGCCTGAATATGTTTCTGACTTACGAGCAATTGCCGGAAACCCTGGTCCGGAGCATGTCCGCGTGGATCGACAGCCCGACGATGTTTCTCGTGCTGACGAATGGCCTCCTGCTTCTCGTCGGGTGCCTGGTTGATATCGGTTCGGCGATCCTGATTCTGGCGCCGCTGCTTCAGCCGCTGGCGGTGGCCCAGGGTATCGACCCCATTCACTTCGGCGTGCTCATGGCCGTGAACCTGGAAATCGGCTATCTCACGCCGCCGCTGGGGCTCAATCTGGTGGTGGCGATGATCGCGTTCCGGGAGGACTTCTGGTTTATATGCCGGGCGGTGCTGCCGTTCATCGCCATCTTGTTCGCGGGTCTGTTGGTGGTGACCTTCGTCCCACAGTTGTCGCTGTTCCTGCTCCGCTGATCGGCGCGGGATGACCGACACGACACCTGCCGCTGTACAATACGCCGCCACAAGACCATAACCATTCACGACCACTACCAGAGGACACGAAAATGGCGATCAAGGTTGGCGATCGGCTGCCCGAGGGCAAGTTCGGCATCATGACCAAGGACGGCCCGAATTCCATTTCCACCCAGGAGCTGTTCGGCAAGAAGAAAGTTGTGTTCTTCTCGGTCCCGGGCGCCTTTACCCCGACCTGTTCGAACAGTCACCTGCCCGGGTACATCAAGCATGCTGCCGATATCAAGGCCAAGGGCGTCGATACGATCGCCTGCATGTCGGTAAACGATGCCTTCGTAATGGACGCGTGGGGCAAGGACCGCGGCGTGGGCGATAAAGTCCTGATGCTTGCAGACGGCAACGGCGAGTTCACCCGGGCCCTGGGCCTGGAGCTCGACGCCAGCGGTTTTGGCATGGGCTCTCGCAGTCAGCGCTTCTCGATGGTGGTAGACGACGGCGTCATCAAGGAGTTGAACGTAGAGGCGCCCCGGGAGTTCAAGGTCAGCACGGCCGAGTGCGTGCTGGACCAGCTCCGATAAATAACAGCCTTACGCAGGAACAGTTCGATGGAAGAGACTCAAGCAGTAACCACGCTGCCGTTCATCTACGCCGCCTTCAAGTACATCCACATTCTGCTGTTCGTGTACTGGCTGGGCGGTGACGCGGGCGTCTTCTACTCCAGCACGTTCGTCATCAACAATAAACTGTCCCGGGATGCACGGCTGACGGCTTTCAAGATCTTCATCAATCTCGACATGCTGCCGCGCTATTGCCTGGCATTGATGCTGACCGTCGGCGGAATTCTCTCTGAATTTGTTGGTTACGAGCACCCGACGTGGCAGATGATCGGCATCATTGCGCTCGGGCCCATCTGGGTCTGGGTGGTGCACATGGTGCACGCAAAAGAGGGTACGGACTTCGGCAAGGCGCTGGCGAAGGGCGACTACTGGTTTCGTTTCGTCATGATATTCGCCCTGCCGACGTCGGTTGTGTACCACTGGGTCACGGGGCCGCTGAAGCCGTTCCCGTGGATTGGGGCCAAGCTCCTCATCTTCTCCTTCCTGATCTTCTGCGGCTTCATGATCCGCAAGAATCTGCCGCCGTTCATCGACGGGTTCCGGATGATGGCGGGGCAGGGCGTCACACCGGAGAGTGACAGCAAGATGTACGACGGGTTGATGGCCTGCCGGCCTTACGTGTGGGCCATCTGGGTCGGAGTCGCGCTGTCGGCGTTCCTCGGCGTGTGGAAGCCGGGAGCCTAGCGGGCCATCCGGTAGGTCACCGCTGACATTCCTGCCGACGCGGCAATCAGTGCAGCGATGGGCAGGAAGTCACCTGCATACAGAAGACCGGCGAGAATGCTGAAGCTGCCACTGATCACCAGGGCCAGCGAGCTCGACAGGCCGCCCGCCGTCCCCGCGATATCCGGCCGGCAGTTCACCGCGCCGGCGACCGCGAGTGGCGTCTGGACGCCGGAGGCAAACATCAACAGGGTGAGCGGCGCCAGCAGCCCCGGCAGCGTGACGCCCCAGACCGCAGTGGCGGTGGCGAGGGACAAGCCAGACAGCAGAATCAGGCCGGTGCCGAGCCGCAGAGCCTTGCGCACGCCGAGCCATGCCGTCAGGCGCGTGCCACTCAGGGCGCCGGCTACATAGACGATGCCCATCGCACCCCAGATCGCTCCGAAGACCACCTCGTTCATGCCGAGGTGGTCGGAGAAAACCACGGCAGCAACGGCAAGGAAGGCGAAGAAGCACCCCTGCATGAACGCGTACATCAGCGTGTAGCCCATAAACACCCGGTCGCCTAACAGTTGTCGGTAGCTGGTCGTCCAGCGCTGGGTTTCGGTAGTCGAGGTCCCGAAGTCCCGGGTTTCTGCCAGGCGGGCGTACATCGCGACAGTCACGAAGGCACCCAGAGCGGCGCTGGCAGCGAAGACCGACTGCGGTCCCGCCCAGCCCGTGAGAAAGCCACCGATCACAGGACCGACCACGGGTGCAATGCCCATGGCAGCTCCAATCCAGGACAGCACGCGAACCGCCCCCAGGGCGTCATGGGTATCGCGAACAATCGCCCGCGATCCGACGGTCCCGACGCTGACGCCTATGGCCTGCAACAGGCGGCACAGGAGTAGCGCCGGGAAGCTGGTGGCGAGGAAACAGGCGATGCTGGCTACCGTAAAGAGCGCGAAACCGCACAGGATCACGGGGCGACGCCCGTAGCGGTCGCTTAAAGCGCCGAGCACCGGTTGGCCGATACCCAAACCGAACAGGTAAGTGGCGATCAGAAACTGCGCTTCGCCCTGCGCGACGGCGTAGCGTTGTGCGAAGGCCCCGAGCGTTGGCACAAGCACAACCATGCCGAACGGCGAGAGGGAGCTCGCGAGGCTCAATAGCCAGAGGGACGGGACTGGCTTCAGCGTCAACGCAGCAGCTTTTCAATCTCCGGAATTACCTGGAACAGGTCACCGACCAGGCCGATATCGGCAATCTCAAAAATGGGCGCCTCGCCGTCCTTGTTCACAGCGACAATCGTTCCTGCGTCCTTGATGCCGGTGAGGTGCTGGATCGCGCCGGAAATTCCAAACGCCATGTAGAGCTCGGGTGCAATGATCTTGCCGGTCTGGCCCACCTGCATATCGTTTGGGACAAAGCCCGCGTCCACCGCCGCACGCGATGCGCCAACTGCCGCTCCCAGTCGGTCTGCGAACTTGTAGAGCAGGGCAAAATTGTCGGCGCTGCCAACGCCGCGCCCGCCGGATACCACGACGCGCGCTGTCTGGAGATCGGGCCGGTCCGTCTTGCCGGTGCGTAATTCAACGAAGCGAGTGTGGGCAGGGAGGGTGGCCGGTAGCTCGACCGCACGGATGGGCGCAGCGTTACCACCGCCAACCGGCTTGAACGATGCACCGCGGACCGTAGCCACGACCTTGACGCCATCGGGTACTTCGATGGTGACCAACGCGTTGCCCGCGTAGATCGGACGTTGAAAGGTGCGCGGACCCGTCACGGTCATGATGTCGCTCAGCTGGGGCACGCCGAGCAGCGCTGCCACGCGCGGCAGAAGATCCTTGCCGTAAGTGGTCGAGGGCGCCAGCACAACGTCGTAATCCCTGGCGAGGCTCGCGATCTGCGGCGCCAGCACGACCGCCAGGGCTGGACCGTTGGCCGGGTTCGTCACGGTCAACACGCCGGTGACACCGGCGAGAGCAGCGGCTTGCGCGGCTATTGCGCCGGGATTTCTGCTGAGGATGACAATATCCGTCCCACCGGGCTCAATGGCAACAGCGCAGGCGACACAGCGGGCCGTGCTTTGGTTGAGGTGCTCGCCGTCGTGTTCAGCGATGACAAGAACCCGGCTCATGCCAGCACCCCACGGTCGCGCAGGGCGCCAACGAGTTCGTCGACGGTTTTCACCATCGCTCCCTTGATGCGGGCGGGCGGCGTGTCGTACTTCGTCACGCGATGAACCGGGCTGGTATCGACGCCGAGCGAGTCAATCGCCACAATTTCGATTGGCTTCTTCTTGGCTTTCATAATGTCCGGAAGCTTCACGTAGCGGGGTTCGTTCAGCCGCAGGTCGCTGGTGACGACGGCCGGCAGATCCACCTCGAGAACTTCGAGGCCGGCGTCGACTTCACGGGTCACGGTTGCTACCGTGCCGTTCAGTTCCAGCTTCGACGCGAAGGTGGCCTGTGGGCGGTCCCATAATGTCGCGAGCATCTGGCCGGTCTGATTGCAGTCATCGTCGATCGCCTGCTTGCCAAGCAGCACCAGTCCGGGTTCCTCCCTGACGACGAGCTTAAGGAGGACGCGTGCTGCGGCCAGTGGTTCCAGTTCGCCCGTGGACTGCACGAGAATGGCCCGGTCGGCACCCATCGCGAGCCCGGTGCGCAGTTGTTGCTGGGCATCGTCAGGCCCGATGGACACAATCACCACTTCGGTGGCCAGACCCCTGTCCCTGATTCGCAGGGCCTCTTCAAGGGCAATCTCGTCGAACGGGTTGATGCTCATTTTCAGGCCGTCGGTAGCAACGCCGGAGCCGTCAGGCTTGACGCGTATGCGGACGTTGTAGTCAACGACGCGCTTGAGGCATACGATGATTTTCTGCATGGCGGGATCCTTGGGCCAGGTGGTAGAGAGGGGCAGTCCGCTATTTTCAACGACGCAAGTGGGAGTAACAAGCCGTGGTACCAGCGAACGAAGGCGTCCGGCGAGATTCACTACTGATTTCGGTGCAGGCGCTGGCCGACGGACTTCAGCTCGGGGCCGCGGGGTCGTCGTCGTGGGTTGTTGTGGATTGCCGCTTCAACCTGCTGCAGCCGGAGGCGGGCCGCGCGGCCTATCGCGACGGGCATATTCCGGGAGCCTGGTACGCGGACCTCGATCGGGACCTGTCAGCGCCCCGGGGCGCTGACACAGGCAGGCACCCGTTGCCGGACCCGGAGGCGCTGCGCGCTTTCTTCGGCCAGCTCGGGATTACGCCCGACGCCTGCGTCGTGGCTTATGACGAAGCCGGGGGCGGCCTTGCTGCCCGGCTGTGGTGGTTGCTGCGCTGGATGGGTCACCGGCACGTCGTCCTGCTGGATGGCGGCTTGGCGGCGTGGCAAAAGGCCGGCCTGCCCCTGAGCCAGGCGATACCGCAGCCGCAAAGCTTCTCCTTTAGGGGCGCTCCCGGCCAGATGCCGGTGACGCACACGGCCGAGGTATCGGCCGCGCTGGCCGGGGGTTCGATGCGATTGCTGGACGTGCGGGCTCCGGAGCGTTTTCTGGGCCGCGTGGAACCGATTGACACGGTCGCAGGCCACGTCCCGGGAGCCGTGAATGTGCCGTTCGCCGGGAACCTTCGTGCAGATCAGCAGTTCCAATCTGCGCAGCACCTGGCACAGCGCTACGGACCCATTGCCGAGGGACGAGCTCCCGGGGAGATTGTGTGTATGTGCGGCTCTGGCGTCACGGCTTGTCACGGCGTGTTTGCCCTGGAACTCGCGGGAGTGCCGGGCGCCGCCCTTTATCCCGGGTCGTGGAGCGAATGGATCCGTTCCCCGGACCGGCCGGTCGCCACGCAATGACAATCGTCAGGGCCAGCGCTTTGGCCAGGGGCCTTCTGCACGGGATCGTCGTTGTCGTCGGCCTTGTGGCGGGGTGTTCCGGTATTGATTCTGCACAGAGCGAACAGCCTGGCCGTGCGAAAGTAGTGATTCCGGCGCCATCCGTCACGGGTGTGGCGGCCTGCTTCTACCCGAGGCAGGCACAGGACTTCCGGGTTTTGGACCGCAGCAATCTCATCGTTTACGCGCCCAACGACCGCAACGCCTATCACGTGCAAGTCAGTCCGCCATCCCACGATTTGCGCTACGCGGACAGCCTGGCGTTTATCCCCTCCAACGACCGGATTTGCGGGTATGCCGGTGAGCGCCTGATCATCGGCGGTTCAACCGCCGGGCAACCCGCCGCCATCATCGCCGTTTCCCGCCTCTCGCCGGAAAGCCTGGAATCCCTGCGGGCAGGCAGTGTCGGTGCGGTCCCGCCGGCAGTGGAGCCGATGCCGGGGCCGGGCGCGGCAATCGAGCGCGCTCCGGAATCAGCGCCGGATCCGGCTACGAAAGCGGACAGCGCGGTCGAAAAATAGGCAAAACGGTTGGCGACCGGGGCCATTCGCCGTAGAGTTCCGGCCGCGAAGCAATTCCAGGGAATTCGTCCGGCATGAACACCAGCATTCTGCAACGCGATCATCGCGCCATTCGCGGCACCATCGCCTACACCAGCAACAAGCCGGAGCGGGTCGGGCAGGATCGGGGGCGCGAGCATTTCCATATCACGGTACACAGTGACGGGCGGCGCACGTGCAGTGCCCACTCGGAAATCGATGATCGCCCCAGTGTCATGCGCGACATCGTCTACAGTCTCGACGAGCATTGGTTGCCGACAGACTGCACCGTGCGACTGGCCGTAAACGACCGATTCGTGGGCAGTGGCTGGTTTCGCTTCGGGCCCGATTTCGCGGAGTGCGAGACGTACACGGCGCTCGACGGCCGTGTTACCCAGCGCATGGAAACCAAAGGCCGGCTACAGGCCTTCCAGAATCACGCCATCGTTTGTGATGCGTGGCACATGCAGCTGTTCGACCGGCACAAGGGGCCGGGCCTGCAGAGCATCGACGAGATGTTGTTGTCGTCACCGGATCACCGCGGCGCCACCGGACCCATGCTGTTCCGGATCGGCTTCGGTGTGGAGTACGTGGGCGAGGAGAGCATTACAGTCAAGGCCGGCAAGTTTGATGCCCTGCATTTCCGTTTCGTGTCATCGCCCGGCCTGCCACAGGCGCACCCGGCCTATGACATCTGGTGCACCGCCGACGGCGACTACCTCTTCCTGAAGGGCGTCATCGGCGGTTACATGCTGACCGAGTACGAGCTGGTGCGCCTCGAATACGAAAAGGTCTGATCAGTCGCGACTGGAGCTGGCGTCGTCTGGCAGCCCGGCGATTTCTACCAGTTCGATCCATTCGCCAGCGGGACCGACCGTGACGCCGGCCTCCTGGCCGCTGTAGGGAAACTCCGCAATCCTTGCCGGCGATGATCGCCAGGCCAGCTGGAAATCATCCAGTTCACGGACGGCAAAGGTCACCATCGCCAGACCCGGAGGTAAAGAGCCCGGGCGCACGGTTCTTGGCAGCGCCGCTCGCGGGTATTCGTCGAGTTCCACGAGGAATTCTCTCGGCAGTGCTGCGACTGCCAGCGGGTAGGTGGTCTCGGTCGGCAGCCCCAGTGCGAGGGACAGCACGGTGATCTGCCAGTTGCTGGCCTCGCCAACGGCCAGGCCAAGTTTGCTGCCGTAGAAGTCTTGCAGGACGGTCATCGAAGGCCCGCCCACGACCATGATGAAGACCCGGTCGACCGGCGTCGCCGCCGGTGAGATCGGAATGCTCATGCCCGACGGAATCACGCGCGTGAAATAGAGAAACTCACGGCCTGGACCAATAGCCTGCATCGCGCGCGGCGCATCGGGGGCGTTCCACAGATCCTTGGGCGGTCCAACAACCCGGAACCCGGAACCCTCGAACTGGCGGACCAGTGCGTCCGGGTCCTGCACAACACTCTCAATGGCGTTCCAGCCGTGGGTCGTGCCCGCTTCCGGAACCGCGGCGGCAGGATCCTCAATCATGCGCAGGTAAACGGGGCGCCCGCTGGCGGGTTGCAGGATCACGAAGGATTTTCCTTCAAGATCGGGCGCGGCCCAGAGCGCGGACTGCTCCGAGGAGATCACGCCACGGTGTACCGGGCGGTATCCGAGTTCGTCGCGATAGGGTCCCTCGACGGCTGCCAGTTGATTGACGAGGAGCGTCACGGTAACGATAGCTTTCAGCATATTGGAGACTCCATTCGCCCGGTGCATCGCGAGAGTACTCCAGCCGCCGCTCGCTTGGGGAAGTGCCCCGATTCCGGTATGGTGGCCGCCGCATCAAAGGGGCGGCAATTCGATGACGGCAAAGGACGGCAACGGCTTGTACTACGGCTGGATTATCGCCATTGCCTCCGGTGTCATCCTGCTGGTCACCAATGGCATGACGCTGGCCGGCCTCAACGTTTTCGACAAGCCGTTGCTGGAAGCCCTGAGTCAGGCGTCTGGTGAAACCGTCAGCCTCGCTGGCCTCAAGACGCGTGATGCGATCACATTGGCGGTCAGCGGCCTGATGGCGCCGCTGGCAGGTGCTGCTGCCGATCGTTTTGGCGTGCGACCCCTGATGGTGCTCGGCGCGCTGTTGTTATCGGCCGGCTATTTTCTCTATTCAACAGTGGACAGCTTAAGCGACATCTACGGCATCCACGTTCTGTTTGCATCGGCGCTGGCCAGCTGCGGTCTCGTCGTCAATGTCATCCTGGTCTCCCGCTGGTTCTTCAAGGATCGCGGTCTCGCGCTGGGTATCGCCCTGGCCGGCACCAGCCTCGGCAACGGCACCCTGCCGCCGCTGAACGCGGCGCTAATGGCGGAGATCGGGTGGCGCTCGGCGTTTGCGTGGCTCAGCCTTTTGCCCCTCCTGCTGATCCCCGTAATTTTGTTTGTCGTCCGTGAGCGCCCGGCAGACCTGAAGAGCCAGCAGCGCGCGATGGCACCCGGTGACCGTACGCCGGCGGCCCCGGTCAGCTTCGCGCTGAGCGCCGCCATGCGGACGACAAACTTCTGGGTGCTCGCCCTGATCGCAATGTTTACGTTCTTTGCGATCATTGGCACGCAGGCTCACCTGAATCTGTACATGCTGGGGCGCGGGTACTCGCAGATGGATGCCGGGCTGAGCTACACCGTGCTCTTTTACCTCGGCCTGATCGGCAAGATCACGAGCGGCTTCCTCGCTGACCGGCTCGGCCGCAAGCGGGTCTTCACCAGCACGATCGCCGTTATGGCCGGCGGCGCCGCCCTGCTGACCCTGCCAAGCAGTGAAGTCCTGTGGGCCGGCCTCCTGATGTTTGGTCTCGGCTGGGGCGGGCTGTACACCTTGCTTCAACTGCTCGCCGCCGACTACTTTGGCCCGCTGCATCTCGGGAAAATCCTCGGTGCCATCACCGTGCTGGATACACTGGGCGGCGGGCTGGGTCCGCCGCTGATTGGCGCCATCCGGGACAGTACCGGCTCCTACAGCCAGGGTTTCACGCTGGTGACGGGACTCGTGCTGCTGGCGCTGATACTGTCTACCCGGTTCCGTCTGCCAAAGACCGCATCCCGCACAACCCCTGCCTGAGAAATGCCCATGACGACAACCTTCAAGCCAAGTGATGCATTAAGTGGCGTTCGCTACGAGATCCGTGGTCGGCTGGCGCACCAGGCACACGAGATGGAGCGTCGCGGTTACGAAATCATTTCATTGAACATCGGCAATCCGGGGCGGTTCGGCTTTCGCGCTCCGGAAACGATGCGTCTCGCGATGATCGAAAACCTGGCCAGTGCCGAAGGGTACTGTCACCAGAAGGGGATCTTTCCCGCCAGGGAAGCCGTCGTCATGCAGCAGCAGTCTCGTGGCGTGGATGGTGTGACCGCCGAGGACGTCTTTATTGGTAACGGTGTCAGTGAACTGATCGACCTGACGCTACGGGCCCTGCTGGACCCGGGGGACGAGATCCTCGTCCCGAGTCCCGATTATCCGCTCTGGACGGCGAGCGTCACCCTGAACCAGGGCAAGGCCGTGCACTATCCCTGCAGGCCGGAAGCCGGTTTTCAGCCCGATATCGAGGCGATTGAGCGTCTCGTGACGCCGAAGACCCGAGGGATTGTCGTTATCAATCCGAACAATCCCACCGGCGCTGTGTATTCCGAAGAAACCCTGCGCGCCATCGCGCGAATTGCCGAAAAGCATCAGCTGGTGATTTTCTGTGACGAGATCTATGACCAGATGACCTACGACGGCGCGAAATTCATTCCGATGGCGACGCTGGTGAATGACACGCTGTGTGCGACGTTCAGTGGACTGTCGAAAGTCTATCGCGCCTGTGGTTACCGCGTGGGTTGGGTCTCGTACAGTGGCGCGCGCGAACAGGCCCGCGAGTACCTGCAGGGACTCGACCTGCTGGCGTCTCTCCGTCTGTGCAGCAGCGTGCCCGGGCAATGGGCCGTGCAGACTGCGCTCGGCGGCTATCAGAGCGTCCAGGAGCTGGTGCGCCCGGGTGGCCGCCTTTACGAGTCCCGGCGGGTCATTATCGATGCGGTGGCAGCCAGTCCCTACCTGCACGTGACTGCACCGGAAGGCGCGATGTACGCCTTTATTGGTGTCGACAAGGCACGCTTCCCGGACTTTGATGACCAGGCGTTTGCCCTCGATCTGCTGGAGAAAAAGCACGTGCTGGTGGCGCCAGGAACCAGCTTCAATACCCGTGACACCAACTACTTCCGGATTACGAATCTCCCGGACGCGGAGACCTTGCGGGAGGTCTTCGCCCGCATCCACGACCTGCTGGAAAGTCATGCCGCCGAGCGGGCGGCCTGATTTCCGTTTGGGCGGGCCGGTCCACGGTTGCCGGCCATCCCGCCAGTGATCGACGCTGTACCGGTTGAGGCGGTACTGACCGACGGCGGTACCATCATCACCGCCACCCACCGCCTCGCGCGGCAGATCCGCCGGCGTCATGATCAGTCCCGAGCGGCCGCGGGCACCCGGGCCTGGCCCTCTGCCGATGTCCTGCCGCTCGACGCCTGGCTGCGCCGCGCCTTCGAAGCCGGCACGTTGCGCAACGCCGATCCTGGCCCCCGTCGCCTGTTGTCGGACGACGAGAGCCGGCTTCTCTGGCGCCGCGTGCTGGCCAGTGATGGCCATGACCATCCGGATGCAGGCGTGATCGTGCCGCTGGTCGCGGACGGCTGGCGGCTCTGCCAGGCGTGGGAGCTATCGGCGGCCGATCTGCACGGGGGCGTCGATTCCGACGATGCGCGGGCCTTCGCGCACTGGGTCGACGCGTATCTGACCCTGCTGGAGCGACACGGCTGGCTTGACGGCAGCGGTCTGCTCGCAGCGTTAGGTTGCGCGGGTGTCGAGGCGCTCGCCACCCGCGAACGGCACGTGGGTTTCGCCGGCTTCGACCCGTGGACGCCGGCCGTGCAGCGACTGGCCGAAGCCATGCAGGCCGCCAATGTGGTGGTCGTTAGCGTCGCGCCACCATCGCGCACTGGAACCTGTGGTGTCGTTTCCGCCCGGGACGAGAACGACGAACTCAGCCGCGCCTGCGCCTGGGCCGCTCGTCAGGCCAACGCCAATACCGATGCCAGTGTCGCGATTGTAATTTCCACCCTCGGCCGCGACGCCGGCCGGGTCCGTCGGGTCGGGCTCGAGGTATTGGCGCCGGGCTGGCAACTGCAGGAGCCGCGGGTTCGTCCACTGGCGCTGGCGACCGGGCGACAGCTGGCGGACTACCCCGTGGTGCATTGCGCACTCAGCCTGTTGCAACTCATCGCGGCCGACGTGACCTTCGAGCAGGCCAGCCAGCTACTACGCTCCTGTTACGTAACCGGAGCCAGCGCAGAACGGGCGGGCCGTGCCCGAGCCGAACTCAAGCTTCGGCGGCGCCTTTTGGAGCGCATCCGGCTAACGGACTTGCTGGCGCTTCTGGGCAGCGGTGCGGAGCGTGCTGCCGGATTGTGGCGGCAGGCAGAAGTTCTGGCCGTTCCTGTCCGCGGGCGCCGGCTTTCGCCGAGCAAGTGGGCAGGGCATTTCACGGCATGGCTAATGGCCGCGGGTTGGCCCGGCGACCGCGGCCTGCAAAGCGAGGAGTATCAGGCTGCCGAGGCGTGGCAAGCGTTGCTTGCGTCTTTCGCCGGGACGGATGAGGTGGCCGGTACGCTGCCACTGCGCGGGGCATTAGGCCTGCTGGTGCAGCTGGCACGGGACCGCCCCTTCGAACCGGAAAGCGCTGCCGGTGCCGTGCAGGTTCTCAGCCTGCGGGAGGCCGAGGGGCAGGATTTCAGCGCGCTGTGGGTGTGCGGGATGACGGCAAATCAGTGGCCGCCGCCGGCACGGCCCCACGCGCTGATTCCACTGACGCTTCAGCGGGCGGCGGGAATTCCGGAGGCGACGGCTGTCGGAATCGAGGCGCTAACCCGTCGGCGGTTTGAGCGTCTGCTGGGCTCGGCCGACGAAGTCGTGTTGAGCTGGCCGGCCGAAGATGAAATGGCGGCAACGCTGCCAAGTCCGCTGCTCATGCCGTTTGCTGCCGTTGTGGCGGATGACGCCTGCCTGCATCCGGATCGCCTGGTCGTTGCCGCGTCTGCCGGACCCGAGGAAGCGCCGGGGGACCCGCCTCCAGCGCTGCCTCCATTGAAGGCGGTTTCCGGCGGCTCGCGCGTGCTGGCCATGCAGGCCGTTTGTCCGGCAAGGGCGTTCGTCGAGTTCCGCCTGCGCGGTACACCGCTCGAAGCACCTTTGCGGCCACTGGATCCGGCGACCCGGGGGAAGGTGGTTCACCGGCTACTTGAGCAGCTCTATCGCCACGAGCGCTGCCGCGCGGGCCTCGGCGAGATCGGGGCGGATGAACTGCGCGGAATGTTCGATCAGGTAGTCAGCGCTGTTTTCGACGAGCTACTCCCGGCTCGCGATGCATTTTTTGCCAGCCTTCGCTCCCTGGAAAGCGACCGCCTGTGGAAACTGCTGCTCAGCCTTCAGGAGCTGGACGCGCAGCGCCCTGCATTTCGCGTGGCGACCGAACTTGAGCGGCGCGCAACCATCGGTCCTTTGGTTCTGAATGTACGCCTTGACCGGCTGGATGACCTGGCGGAAGGCGGCGAGCTCGTCATCGACTACAAGACCGGGATCTTCACGCCATCGGGCTGGAAGCAGGCACGCCTGCCGGAAAGCCAGTTGCCGCTGTATGCGGTTACCAGTGGCGCGCCCGGGGCAAATCCGTGCCGTGGGGTTGCCGTGATCCAGATCCGGGTGCCCGACGCGAAATTGCGCGGCGTGGGTGACAAGGACCTGAAGATCGAGGGCGTCGGTGTGCCCGCAAAGTTTTTCAGGACTGAAAACCTGGACTGGGATGGCGTGCTGGCACGATGGCGCGGACAGCTGGAGCAACTGGCAGCCGAGTTTGCCGCCGGTGACTTCCGGGTGAATCCGGCCGACCGCAAATGGGCCGTTGATCAGTTCGCCGGTTTGACGCGCATCCACGAATTCGGACCGGCGGACGACGATCGGGATGGCGAGGCTTCCGAGGCCGCGACAAATGAGTAACGAGAGGTCGCCACCGGATCAGGCCGAACGCGAACGCGCGCTCGACCCCGGGCAATCGTTTCTCGTGCAGGCACCGGCCGGCGCAGGAAAGACCGAACTCCTGGTGCGGCGCTACCTGCGCTTGCTGGCCGTCGTCGCGGAGCCGGAGGAAATTCTGGCCGTGACCTTCACCCGCAAGGCCGCCGCGGAAATGCAGGAGCGCATCGTTGGCGCCCTCGCGATGCTCCCGGCAGACAATGACGGGGCTGCTCCCGAATTGCGCAAGCTCGTTGTGTCGGTGCGCGCGCGTGACGCCGAACGCAACTGGCAGCTGTCTCGCCACCCGGCCCGCCTGCGCATCAGTACGATCGACGCGCTGAACGCTGCCCTGGCCCGAAGCTCGCCACTCAGCGGCGGCGCCAGCGCGCTGCGTGCGGTCTCCGAGCAGCCGGAGCGCCTGTATCGCCTGGCGGCCCGCGCAACGCTGCGACTGCTGGCAGACACTGACGGTCCCCGGGAGGCGGTCGCCGCGTTGCTGGTCCATCTGGATAACGATCCTGGCCGGGCAGAGGAACTCCTGGCGCAATTGCTGGCGAGACGCGACCAGTGGTTGCCCTTCATCGGTGCGGGCCTCGATCCGGGTGCGGCCCGCCGGGATCTTGAGGCCAGTCTGGCGCGCCTGGTCGAGGCCGAGTTGTCGCGCGTCGAGGCGGCGATTCCCGCCGCGGAGCGTGCCGGGCTGTCAGAGATCATCCACGCGGCCGCCATCAACCGGAAGAGGGATCTCGGGAGGGGCGGCAGCGGGAACGGAAGTCTCGGTGACAGACTGGCGTGGTGGCAGTTCGCGGTTTCGTCTGTGCTCACCGCCAAGGGCGACTGGCGTCAAAAGCTAACCGTCAAGGAAGGTTTTCCGCCAGACCAAAAGGACTTGAAATCTCACGCCCAGGAAGTGCTGCTCGCCCTCGGCGCCATTCCCGGCCTGGTCGGGACGCTGGCCATGGTGCAGCGCTTACCGACGCCGCAGTATTCGCCAACCCAATGGAACGCGCTTGAAGCCCTGCTTACGCTGCTGCCGTTTGCAGCGGCGGAACTCAAGCTGGTGTTTGCCGCCGAAGGGGCAACCGATTACGCGGAGATTGCCGCGGAGGGCAGGGCCGCCCTGGGTGACGACGTTGAGCCAAGCGAACTGGCGATGCGGGTCGACTGGCGCCTGCAGCACCTTCTGCTCGACGAGTTTCAGGATACCTCCGGGGCGCAGTACGCGTTGCTGCGGGCACTGACGCGGGGCTGGGCACCAGGTGACGGGCGAACGCTGTTTCTGGTTGGTGATCCGATGCAGTCGATCTACCGGTTCCGGCAGGCGGAGGTCCGACTGTTTCTGGACGTCAGGGATCACGGCTTGCCGGGCATCGTGCTGGAGTTCTTGCAACTGCGAGCCAACTTCCGTTCCGTTCCCGCGCTAGTCGCGTGGACCAATGCCACCTTTGAACAGGTATTTCCAGCGACCGACGATCTGATCAGTAGTGCCATTTCATTCGCCGCAAGCGCGCCGGCGCGAGAGGGGCCGCTGCCCGATCCGGCGGCCGTCACGCTGCATGCCTGCGCCTGGGACAAGCCGGACGAGGAGGCGGATGAGGTGGTACAGGTGGTTCGCGAGTGCCTGTCAACATCAGTGACCGGTACGATCGGCATCCTGGTGCGCAGCCGGGGGCACGCCGCCCACATCGTCGTGGCACTCCGACGGGCGGGGGTCGAGCTGGCCGCCAGCGACCTTGTCGAACTGGGTCGCACCGCGCTGGCCAATGACCTGCTGGCGATCACACGAGCGCTGGTCCATGCCGGTGACCGGCTCGCCTGGCTGACAGTCCTGCGCGCACCGTGGTGCGGCTTGTCACTCACGGACCTGGTCTGCCTGGGATCCCTTCACGACGAGCGAACGTTGTACGACCTCGCCCTGTCGGCGGTTGATCCCGCCACAGCCGAAGCGCTGGGCCTCACACCGGATGGACAGCTCCGGGTAGCCCGGGTCGCATTGGCGTTCACCGCCGGCCTTGAACGGCTCGGTCAGCTGCCACTTCGGGATGTCGTCGAGGGGGTATGGCTTGAACTGGGTGGCCCGGCGGTCGCCGGTCTGGAGCTGGTCCTTGCTGACCTGATCCTGAACGAAATCGGCGGGCACGACGTTGGCGGCGACTGCCCGGATGTGCTGGCTCTCGCGAAGGCCTTCGACCGGGCCCGCGCATCCCTGCCAGGCGCCGATGCTCGCGTTGCGGTGATGACCATTCACAAGGCCAAGGGACTGCAATTCGACACCGTGATTCTCCCCGGACTTGGCAGGGGCGTTCGTGGCGACAAGCGCGCCGCGCTGCTGTGGCAGGAACTGGCTCATGCCCATGGCCTCGATCTGTTGCTGGCGCCGGTGAATGCCAGCGGCGCCGATGACGATCCGCTGTATGAACTGCTGTGGGCGTTTCGTCACCAGCAGCAACTCGCGGAGTCGGATCGCCTGCTGTACGTTGCCGTCACCCGGGCGCGCGAGCGCCTGCATCTGTTCGGCCAGACAAAGGCCGGTGCAGCCACAGATACAGCCGCCGCGGTCCCCCATCCAGCGCGGGGTAGCCTGCTGGATCGGCTGTGGCCAGTTATCGGCGCAACCTGGCCGTTGATTGCCGGCGTGGTGCCGAAAGGAGGCGCGGACGAAAGCCTTCCTGCGGACCCTACAGCGCACTGGCGCCAGCCGGTACTGCGCCGTCTCCCGCCGAATTGGCAGCGCCCGCCGGCACCCGCGGGCATGCAGCTGCCCCACGCCGAGGCGCGCGCGGACCGAAGCCTGGTTGCCTATGACTGGGCCACCGCCTGGGCGCGCCAGGCCGGGTCGGTCGCGCACCGCTGTTTGCAGCAGATAGCGCTGGAGGGCATCGGGCAGTACACACCGGAGCGGATAAGCGCGCTTCGTCCGCGTTATCGTCAGCTGTTGCTGTCGCAGGGCGTCGAGTCAGCGTCAGTCGATCGGGCTCTCGACCGGGTCGTGGCAGTGCTGACCGAAGCGCTCAGTGATGCGGATGGCCGCTGGCTGCTGTCCGCCGAGCACAGCGAGCGGCTGAATGAGTACGCGGTGACGGTTGCCGATGGCGGCCGCTTTCACCAACTGATCATCGACCGGGCATTCGTGGACGCGGACGGCGTGCGCTGGATCATCGACTACAAGACCAGCAGTCACGAAGGCGGCGACCGGGAGGCCTTCATCCGTTCGGAGGTGGAACGATACTCACCCCAGCTGCGCGCCTACCGACAGGCGTTCGAGTGCCTGGAAAACAGGACCGTGCGGACCGCTTTGTATTTTCCGCTGCTTCGCCTGCTGCAGGTCGTCGACGTCGGGGCCTAGAACGACCCGGAAAAACCGATGGCATGCGCCCCTTGCGGGTCTGCCGGCCCCCACATCTGCAATGCCTGTCGCAACGACGGTGGCGCCTCGGGACGCGGTTTTGCTGTTCCCGACAGCTCATACGAGCGCGGCGGCGTGAACGTCACGGTGCCGGAAATTTCCAGCGGTCCACCGCTGTCGGTAACCTTGCCGGCAAGCAACTCCTCCGGCGCCAGGTCCCGGGAGTCGAAGGTGACGGCGTAATCACCCGGTGCCAATTGGGGGCCTGCGTTCGGGACAGGCAGCACGACACCGGCTACCTGCAGGCTGCCGATGGCGGTGTCTACCCGGTCACCGTCAAGTTCCACTCGTTCGAAACGTGCTGTCAGCTGGCCACCGTCGCGGCCTGTCGCGGGCGCCAGCCAGGCGACGGGCGCCGCTCCCTCGAGGTCAGTGAGTGACAGGCTGCCGCCGAGCGAAACGGCAACGCCGGTGTTTAGAAAGCCGTCTGGCAACGTGGCCTCCACATCGCCCGCCAGTCGTCCGAGCAGCAAGCGGGAAGGCCGGGCCTGCCAGGACACCGGGCCGAGAACCACGTTGTTGATTGTCAGCCGCTGGAATGAGCCGCGCCAGACAGTGCCGGATACACCGCTTACCGTATCGGCCGGCACACCGAAGATGGCGAGGGCAACGTGCGCCGGTATCAACCCGACGAGCGACAGCAGCAGGGCAACGAGGCCGGCGCCGGCAAGCAGACGAATCCGGGGCATCGTCTGGCTAGCGTCCGGCGAGTTCGAGTACGAGATTCGAATTCACCCGCCCGGGTTCTCCAGCGGGATCGAATGACGCGGACACCGCGGCAAGCCCCTGCGTGCTCTGCACGCCGGCAAGCCAGCCGGTGAGGTCATCGAACGGCACATTCTCCAGCCGGAGGCGCACGCCCGTAGCCCCTTCGGGTTGATTGCGCTTCAGGTAAGCGCCAAGCCCGCGCTCTCTCGTCGAGCGGTCGATGAGTACCACCAGGGACTCGCCCGATGGCATTGCAGGGCCAGAGCTGTTTTGCGGACCAAACCGGCGGGCCACCTGTTCAATGCCATTGAGCAGACTGCGCTGCTGTTCAACCTCCAGCGCCGCGCGAGCGCGGGCCGAGTACAAGGGCTGCAAGCCCAGCGCGTACACCAGCGCAAAGGCCGCGAAGCCCGCCGCGGCCAGTACCAGCCAGCGTTCTCTGACAGCCAGCTTGCCAAACCACTCCTGGAGCGCTGCCAGGTTCATCAAGTCGGTTCTCATGCCCCGTTCCCGGAAATACGTATACGGCCCTGAATCTCTTCACCCACCGAATTGGATGACTGTATTTCCGCTTTCAGCTTGCCGTTTTCGGTAACCAGCTTGCGTATGCTGTCGAGCGAGTCGGCGCTGGGGGCGCGCACCTGCAGTTCCAGGATCCCGGCCCGATAGTTCAAGCCTTCGACGGTGGCGTTGCCGGTTTTCGCCACCGCGCCGGCCACGGTCTCCAGCGTCTCCAGAAACTGCCGGCTCGCCGCACCGGATGAGGCGCCGCCGATGCCCTGTAAACGTGTGTCCACCAGTGCGCGCAGATTGGCACTTTCGGCCACGCCCGGGAAAGTGAAGCTCGCGGCCTGAAGAACCATCGCCCCCAGGTCAGCGCTTTCGCGCTTCAGACGCCAGGCATCCGCACCCGCTGCCGCAAGCATTGTCGCGGCCAGCGCGCCGACGAGCGCCGCGGCCAGCCGCCATCGAGGCCAGTAACTGCCCATGCTCGTGTGCTTGGCGTAGTGTCCTTGCAGCAAATTGACGCCCGGACTGGTGACGATGGTGGCCGCCAGCCGCAGCAGCGCGCCGTCCGGAAGGCGGCGGACCTCAAGGCTCTGGATCTGTTCGTGAACCCGCTCCCAGGTCGTGTTTGGCACGCCACCGACGGTAGCGTCATAAACCTGCAGGTTGCGGGCCGGGACCGCGCCATCGACGGCGGCGGGTCGCGGCTGGGCCAGCCACAACTCCAGCAGGCCCTCGAGCGCTTCCAGCTCGGCAACGACGGGATCGCCGCCGGGGTCGCGCAGCAGGGCGTGCTGCTGTTCGAGAATGAGTGTCGAGGTGCCCGCGACGTCAACGACGCCGTCGCTGTCGGCATAAAGCGCTTGCGGGTTGATGCCGGCGGCGTCGAATTGTTCCCGCCAGGCAGCCATCCATTCGCGACGCACGACGGCCACCGACACTTGCTCGTCGGCATGGCGAGCTCCGGCAGCGAAGTGGAGCTCATCGACGTCTTCGGCCATCAGGTCTTCGAGCGCGAAGGGCAGGGCCTGTGCGATCCGGTTGGTGCCCTTTACCGGGACTTCGACCCGTGTTCGCAACACCCGCCCTGCGGGCACCAGCACGACGGTGCGCCGTCCGGCGCCCAAAGCAGCGGCTCCGACCAGCGGACCGGTGGCAGGTGCCACGACGCAGGCGCCCGTGGCGTCCACCACCGCCCATTCCGCAAGCCCAGCGTCCCGTTCAGACGTGCGGTCGTCGGCCACGAGTCGGATGACAAGAGTCTCACTCATCGGTCATGTCGCCATGCTTCACCGGTCATCAAAGGTTCGCAGCCGGGTACGGATGTCCTGACCCTGGCGCTCCAGCAGACTGTACATAGTGGACTGCACACTGCCAATAGACACGGTCACCGTTAACAAAAACCAGTTGCTCTCGACGCCAAGGGCGATATCGGGCGGTATTTGCTTCCCGCTAGCCTTTAAAAGGTCATCCGTGAACTCGCTTGGGTCGTTATAAGCCTGGTCCAGGAAAGGATCGACGTCGAACGTCGTCAGGTCGTCCGCTAGCGACGCCAGGACGAATTTACTGGCGGTATTGATGTTCAGCTTCAGGCCCTGCCCATTGGCGTTGGCGGGTGGGAGGGCGGTGACGTAACGCTTCAATTCATCGAATATTGCTGGCGTGTAGCCTTCGATCGCCAGCAGTTCGCTGGTCGAGGTGAACCAGTAGTTGGCGGTTCGATACGGCGGCAGTCGGCTCGTGTAGCGATCGTCTTCCGCACCCTCCGGCCCGGGAAACTGGTCCGGATCAATCCAGTCGATCGTGGCATCGGTCAGGGCGCTCGCGGTGCCCGGATCCAGCGGCGGATCCAGCGGCAGCAGCGTGAGCAGACGCCGGTATTGCTCAACTGTTGCCTTGATGGGTTTGCCACTGGCGTCGACCAGGCCATTCAGATTGAATCGCCCCTGCTGATCCTCCAACTGTCCCAAGATGGTGCCAACATCGAGCTCGAACGCGACGGGCCTCGCCCAGTCGTCCTGGAGCGTATCGATATTGTTGCCGCCCCGGGAGGGCGCGTCCTCGGCCAGCCAGTGCTTGGCAAAGTCCTCACCGGAGAGATCCCACTGCCGCGCCTGGTCCTGCAGCAGCAGCGTCTCCGTACGGCGCAGATTGACACTCGTCTGCCAGAGCAGGTTTACCGCCAGAACCGTGGCAATAGCGACCACCAGGATCGCGGTCAGCACCGCGATGCCGGCC
>JAQBGF010000199.1:0-7988 GCA_032122615.1 Gammaproteobacteria bacterium
ACCACCCCGCAGCAGCGGTCGTTGGCCGGTGGCGGGACAGGTTCTGGCCAGCCCTCAGCGGGTCTTCCCGACAGGCGGCCAGGACCTGTCCCGCCACCGGCCAACGACGGCGGACCACGGAGTCCCGACAGTCGCGCCTGAAGGCGCTCCTACCGCCCGTTCAGTTCCGGTAATTCTCGTAGAACACGTAGCTGGTCGAGTAGTCACTGACCTCGAAGTACACCTTCTTCTCGCCCGGGTCCTTAATCCAGTTGAAGTTCTCGTCCACGACCCCGTAGGCATAGCGATACGAGCGGGACTCGTCGTCCGAAGTGCCTATCCCGGTGCTCATCTTGTCGATCTTGATGAAACGCATCACGAGCTTCTCGCCGGCGTAGACGTCTAAAACCCCGTCCGTCCCGGTCCAGTTCTGGACGCCGCGGCCGAACTTGTTCTGCTGTTCCTGGGTACAGGCGGTGAGGGCAATGGACAGGGTCAGTAGCAGGACTGGCGCGGACTTCACCTCAAGCATCTGGATTCTCCCCGTTCTAGACCGGCACGGTGACCGGATTGTAGGCGTACAAGCCAAGGGACTCGGCGCTTTTGTGTGACGAGGTGGTGTACTGGTCAGGGTCGGGCGAGTACATGCGCCGCGCGTTGACGTGGGATTCACGCATCACGAAGCTGCCCCGCTCGCGGCGCGCCGCTTCGTAACGGGCCAGGCCCTCCTGCCAGTCGGAAGCGGCCGCGAGCGCCCGCGCGAGCACCATGCCGTCTTCGACGGCCATTACGGCACCCTGGGCCAGGAACGGCGTCATCGGGTGTGCGGCGTCACCAAGCAGCGTGGCTCGCCCGCGGGTCCATTGCGGCAGGGGCTCGCGGTCGAACAGGCCCCATTTGAAGCAACGCTCCGGCGGCGTCGCGGCGATGATCGCCTGTACCTCGGGGGCAAAGTCGCTGAATTCCACCTGCAGGTCGGAAATTTCCGAGGGGACGGACCAGCCTTCCTCGGCCCACTGCTCGCGCCTGGAAAAGGCCACGTAATTGACCAGCGTGCCGCCCCGAACCTTGTAGCGCGCAAAGGTGCGCGACGGACCGGCAAACGCTGCCGAGTCCGGCACCACCGTCGCTGGAGCCAGCTGGTCCGTCGGCACCAGACCCCGCCAGGCGATGTAGCCGGTGAACGTCACCTGCTCAGCGCCCCACAGGGCCTGACGCACAGCCGAGCGAATGCCGTCGCAGCCGATGAGGATGTCACCGGCAGCGCCGCGGTTATTGTGGAAGGTGGCGGTGATGCCGTCGTCAGTCTCGGTCAGGCCCGAAAAGCTGCAACCGACATGAATACAGTCGGGATCCATCGCCCGCACGGCATCCGCCAGTGCGCCGTGCAGATCTGCCCTGTGTGCCTGGCAATAGGCTGCACCGTATTCCTCCATCAGTCGAATGCCGCTGTTGGTCTCCACCAGCACGGCGCCGGTCTGGTAGTGCTTAATGGCGCCAGCAGCAGGCACGCGTGCGACGCGACTCATTACCTCGGCGCCGAGCAGGTGATCGAGCACGTGGCTGCCGTTGGGCGTGATCGTGACGCCTGCGCCCACTTCGCCCAGCTCTGCGGCCTGCTCGAAGACGGACACCCGGAAACCGGCTCTTTGCATAGCCAGCGTCGCCGTCAGCCCCCCGAGCCCGGCGCCGACGACGATGACATGCAGATTTCTTGTCATGACCGAAAAACGGAGAATGAATTCGCCCGGATCTTACCGTGGCGATGCCTTGCCAGCATGCTGATGATCTGACAGCCTGCGAAACAGAATGTCAAAGAACAGCAACAACGCGTCCATCAGGCTCCGGGTCTGCGTCGTCCTGGGAGTCCTCGTTTGCGCGGGCATCGTAGTCCCTGCGGCGGCGAACGAAGACCCCGTAACTGACGCGCTGTGGGAAATGAATTTCGCGGCGTTCGGGCGCTACGGGCCGTCCTACCCGGCGTCCGAAGACACACAGACGGACTTCATCCCGCTGCCGTTCCCGGTGTACCGCGGCACCTTTTTCCGGCTGGGTGACGACACTGATTCACCGATGCGCGGCCGGGTCTTTCGCACGGACAAGATCAAGCTCGATATCGACTTCGACCTGATCTTCGGCTCCGACAGCGACGATATCGCCGCACGCACGGGCATGCCCGACCTCGACCTGTTGCTGGAAGCCGGTCCCGAACTGGAACTGCAGTTTGTCGATCGCGGCTGGCTCGCTGCCGACGCGTTCCTGGCGTTGCCGGTGCGTGGCGCGTTCTCGTGGGACGGCCTTGATCCCTCATTCGAGGGGCTGGTGTTTGCGCCCGAGCTGAAGTTTACGCGCGACTTCGGCAAGGAGCGGCAGCAGGTGAAGCTGCGCATCACGCCCTCCTTCGCGAGCGACGGCTACATGGATTACTACTACGAAGTCACGCCTGCATTTGCAACGGCACAACGTCCCGCCTTTGCAGCGGGTGGTGGCTATCTTGGTACGGAAATCGCGCTGTCGCTGCGCTGGCCTTTGGCCAACCGCATCGAGCTCTGGGGCGGAATCCGGCAAGGCTTCTATAACGGCGCGAAGAACGAAGACAGCCCGCTGTTCACCGATGACACGACGACCGCGATCTACGCGGCCTTCATGTACCGGTTCTGGGAAAGCAAGCGCCGGGCGGAAGCGGACTAGCCCTTGATCTCGATGCCGACCAGGCAGCTCGCTGCATCGAAGTCCAGCGCGACGCCCCATTGGTCCTATACTTTACGCATGGACGACCTGGAACTTACTTCGCTCAAAGCCCCGATACAGGACGACGGCGACGGGTCCCTGATTCGCTGGATGCTTGGTCTGAGTCCGGAAGAGCGGCTGGCTGTCCTGCAAGGCTTCGTCGACAGCGCGATGGAGCTACGTGATAGTCGCAGCCCCTAAGTTCAAGGACGCCCTGGAGATACTGGCGAAGCACGGCGTCGAATTTGTTGTCGTCGGTGGCGTGGCCGCCGTGCTCAACGGCGCACCGCTTGCCACATTCGATTTGGACGTCGTTCACGCCCGCTCGCCGGAAAATCTGGCGCGCCTTGTCGCTGCACTGATTGAACTTGAGGCGCACTATCGAGATCCAGGCGGACGCGATCTGCGCCCCGAACTCTCCGCCCTGGCCGGGGATGGGCACCACTTGTTGCTGACTCGCTGCGGGCCGGTAGACGTATTGGGGCAAATCGGCCGTGGACGGCAGTATGAGGATCTGCTGCCCGACGCCGTCGACGTTCGCGTCGGGGGCATCGCGGTTATGGTGCTGGGTCTGTCGGCCCTGATTCGGACCAAGGAGGAGGCCGGTCGGGACAAGGATCATGCGGTCCTCAGTATCCTTCGCCAAACCTTGCGGGAATCCGCGGGCCCTACATAGCCTGCTGCCGGCCGATTACCGGGTCTTGGTGCGACGAATACCGGTCAAGACGAGCAGGCTCGAACCAAGCAACCACGGAACTGCCGCCCAATGGCCCCCACAATGGGGCCCCACCGATGATCGGGACACTCGCGGGCGTGAGTGTTGCCGCCGGCAACGGCATGCCAAAGCCGGGAACGATGTACGACAGACCAGCGCCGGCAACACCGCCCCGGGTAGAAACCCACCCGTAGGTCGGATCGCCGCTGGGCGGCAGGGTGACAACACCATTGGCACCGAGGGTTCCGGCGGAAACGTCTGCAGAGAAAACTGCTGCAAGTACCAGTAAAGCCGTTCCCGCCGGAACGTTGCTCTTGGGCCGTGGAAGATTATGTAAAAGCGTAGTTATTGTTTTCATTGGCCGAGCAAAACTCTTTCAGCGCGACTTGCCAGCAGGGCTCCGGAATCCTTTAGGGCAGCACCACCAGCTCGGTCATCATGCCGAGCTCCGCGTGGTTGAAGATGTGGCAGTGGATGAACCACCGACCGACGGCGCCGCCAGGGGTGCGCCGGTCCGGGCTGGTGCGATCGTCGAGCTGCAGCCGAACGACTACGGAGCGCAGGTCCGGGATGTCGATGCTGTCGACAAACTCGTTGTAGTCGTATTCGTAGATGCTCTCGTTCTTGGTGTTCAACAGGCGCACCGGCTGGAATGAAAAGCCGTGCAGGTGGAGCGGGTGGTGCTGCTGGGTGCCGTTTCGGAAGGTGAGTTCGAGCAGGTCGCCCACCCGGGCAAAGCGGCTGCTCGGCACATGGGGGATGTCCCGGTAGTCGTAGTCCGCGCTACTCCCGTCGCCCGCGCCGTGCAGCACGGTGGCGTGGATGCCGTCGATGGATTCGCGGAGGCCCAGCACGGTGAGCAGCACTTCCTCGTTCGGAGTACCCGTCTGCGGAGGCTTGAACGTGCCCGGGTCGAGCAGGTGGGCCGTAACGGCCCGCAATTTCAGGCTCTCGACTGGCTGGTTGACCGCGGGGTGCAGGCGCAGCGGGTCGCCCGCCGCGAGCTTGAAGCGCTGGCGCCCAGCCACACGGCCCTTGACGTCAAATCGCGCAATCTGCACCGATGGCAGGCCACCATAGCCGTACGGGTACTCGTTGGTGCCGTAGTGACTGAAGTCCTCGGTCCAGAGCGTCAGCGCCTCGCCCTGCGCCGCATCCGGCATTAGCAGCACGACGTCGGCTCGCTCCGAGGGTCCGAGCACCAGCTCGCCGCGGTCGTACTTCAGGTCCACTTTGCCGGCAGTCCCGCCCTCAAGACGCACGCGGTCGAGCAACCCGCCCTGGCCGCCAACGCGATAGATCGGCACGAGCTCGCCCTTCGCGTCCACGAGCCGCAGCCTGAAGAAGCGGCTCACGGCAGCGTTCACGAGGCGCAGGCGTACGCCCTCGCCGGCTTTCACCGACCAGTCCACGGCCGAAGCGCGGCCGTTCACGAGCACGAGCTGGCCCTCGTTGACGCGGCACTTCGGATTCACGCCACACTTCATGGAGGGCTGTACGTTGGGCACGGATCCGGCGGCCAGCGGTCCCGTGCCGAGTGGCATGCCGTGCGGGTCGCGCGGCTGCTCGCACAGATCACGCGGCGTGGGATAGGCGTTATTGCCCGGGAACGGGCCCAGCCCGGCGCGGGTAAACGACCACGGGAGCGCCGGGTCGGCGGGAAAGGTCGCCGGGTCGTTCTTCCCCGGTGCCTTGCACACGGTGGTGTCAGCAAGAACCAGCGTGCGGGTGTGGCCCGCGTCGGGCAATACGCGGCGGCGCACCAGCTTCTCGTCGTTGTCGTCCGTGACGACGAACGCGCCATACAGGCCCTTGAACTCGGGGTTGGTCGGTGCCCGGTGGGAGTGGTACCAGAACACGCCAGCCCGCGGCACGATGAAGTCGTAGGTGAAGCTCTCGCCCGTGCGGACCGGGTTCTGGGTGAGCGTGGTGCCGTCACTGGCGTTGTGCAGCTCGATGCCATGCCAGTGGACCATCAGGGGTTCGGGGAGCTGGTTCGTGAAGTGCACGATCACCCGGTCGCCAACCTTCGCCCGAAACTCCGGGCCCGGTGTGCCGCCGTTGAAGGTGTACATGCGGGCGAGCAGCCCGTGGCCATCTAAGTCGACGGTTTTCTCCTCGGCGACGAGGGTCGTCTCGATGATGCGCGTGTCGGGGTTGGTGTCGACGACGGGCCGCAGTCCGGCGGGTCCGGCGGTGAAGCCGGGCGTGGCGTGGGCGCAGAGCAGCACCAGCCAGAGTGCGCGGCGCCAGCTCACTTCGTCGGCCCGGAAAGTGGCTCCAGCTGGAGATAACCGCCCTGCCAGGAGTTGTCCTCACCGTCCGGCACCTGGAAGCCGGCCGGGCCGCCGACGATGTTGTACTCGTTGGTCCAGAAGCCCCGGACCGAAAGCACACGCCCCTTCCTGTCCGTGCTCACCTTGAGCAGCAGATTGTCGAGGCCGGGGTCTTCCGCGTCGCTACCCCAGGCGACGTTCGCGTGCAGGCATTCCTTGCCACCGGAGTCATCGGCGCAGGAGTAACCCTCGAACACTGCCGTGGTGGTCGCACCGGGATTGCCACCGGCCCAGGCCGGGGCGCGCTCCACGCCGATGCCGTCCGCCGGTGGCGCCGCCCACACCCCGGCTCCGGACGGGCCATCGGTGGTCTTCGGAGCGTAGGCACTCGTGTAGCAGTCCGCCGGATCGGCGGCCCGGCAGAGCAGCGCCGGAAAGCCGCGCTGGCCTATCACGTAGTCGAAGCCGCCGGCGTCGTTGATCGTGGCAAAGTTCACCGCGGTGGGCGTGAGCGTGTGCCGGATGGCCAGCCACTTCTCGACGACCCGCGGCGGCTTGCCGGCCTGTGAGTTGATGTTGCTCACCACGCTGCGGGCCGCTGGTCCCACGATCAGGTCACCACTAATCAGGTCGTCCTCGCCCTGCCGCGTGCCGCGGTCATCGATGGTCAACGTGCCGGTCATGCCTGGCTTGATGCGGTCATCGCCGGGCTTCGGCGAATACCCCGGCACCGCGTGCGAGCTATCCGGCGCGAAATAGACCGGGTTCACCGTCGGCCCCACCCACGGCAGCTCGTGGCCGGCGATGACTGCTCGTGATCGCCCGTAGGAGCAGTCCGCCAGAAAGTAGAACAGGGACACCTGGATGCAGGCGTTGTCCTGGCTGTTGTTGAAGGTGCCGCCGAGCGCCGTGGTGGTGGCTGCCGCCTGGGCCTGGGTGATCATCGCGAGGCCCGACAGCATCAGCGTGCCGGTAACTCCGTAGTTGAACATGGCGCCTGTAGTCCCCGGACTGGAAGCGATTCGGTTTCCGCCTGGCGCGGAGCTCCGCCATCACTTGCTTCAAATGCCTTGTATCACCCCAACCGGCACCCGATCCAGTACGGACACGATCTGGCGTCCGTGCCTGGCGGCACTCCTATTGGACCGCTCGCAGCCCCCGCAGAAAGCCGACGGGATCAACGCCCGCTTCCAGCTGCTCCACCAGCGCCGAGCCCACCACCACGCCATCGGTGTGGGGCGCGAGCTTGCGCACCTGTTCCGCGCGGCGGACGCCAAAGCCGGCACACACCGGCAAGGTGGTCAGTGCGCGCACGCGATCGAGATAACCAGTGACCTCCGCTGGAAGTTCCCTGGCACCACCGGTAATGCCGGTCACCGTGACGGCGTAAACGAAGCCGCGGCTCGCGGTGCACAGCATCCGCAGACGCTCGGGCGGCGTCGCCGGTGTGACCAGCTGGATCAGGGCAAGCCCTTGTGCGTCAAGCGCCACAGCGAGTTCCGCGCTTTCCTCGATGGGCAGATCGGGAACGATGAAGCCGCAGACGCCGGCGGGCACCGAGGCTTCCGCCAGTCGCTTGAAGCCGAAATTCAACAGCGGGTTCAGGTAGCTCATCAGCACGATGGGCGCATCGAAGGGCGCCGCGGCGGCCAGCTCCGCAAGAATCCACCGCAGGCTGACGCCGGCCGCAATTGCCGCGTGGCTGGCGCGCTGAATCGTCACACCGTCGGCCATCGGGTCGCTGAAGGGCACGCCGACTTCCACAACGTCGGTCGCGCTGGCTATGGCCCGGAGCGTAGTGATGAAGCGGTCCTTCTGCGGATACCCGGCAGTGATGTACGGCACCAGCGCCGTGCCCCCCGCGTCTGTCGTGCGACGGATCGCCGCGGTGATTCGCTCATGCGGCTGCCCTGATGCGGACGCGCTCATTCGCCGGCCTCCGCGAGAATCTTCTGCGCACCACCGAACACCTGGGACAACGTTGGCATGTCCTTGTCACCGCGCCCGGACAGGCCGATGAGCATCGTCTTACCGGGATTCTTCGCCGCCCATTTCCGGGCGCCCGCAAAGGCGTGTGCCGACTCGATTGCCGGCAGGATGCCTTCAGCCGAGCAACACTCGCGCAGCGCGGCCAGCGCCTCGTCATCGGTGGCGCTGACGTAGGTCACGCGCCCGATCGCGCGCAACAGCGCGTGCTCGGGGCCGACGCCCGGGTAGTCGAGACCGGCGGAAATCGAGTGGGTTTCCTGCACCTGCCCGTCATCATCCTGCAGCAGCATCGAATACGT
>JAQBGF010000200.1:0-22278 GCA_032122615.1 Gammaproteobacteria bacterium
GCCCTGTCAGCAACTTTCAGTCCGATTTCACCAAGTGCTCCTAAGTACTCGACATATAACACTTTCTCCAAGACTCGAGTCCTCGTCCCTGGTGTGGGCGACTGGCTTTGCTGTGATGCTCGTCACACTTCAGTTGCTGCCGGAGGAGTGGCACCGGACCCTCTGGTACGACCGCGCGGCTATCACTGGCGGTGAGTACTGGCGCATTCTGACCGGTAATCTGGTGCATCTCGGCTGGGTGCATCTGGCGCTCAACGTAAGCGCGTTGCTGATCGGCACGTGGGTTTTCTATCCGGCGAGGAATCCAATCGCGTGGGCCATAGCGCAGATCGTCTGTTCTATCGTCAGCAGCACGGGACTGTATTTTTTCAGCCCCGAAGTTTCCTGGTGCGTGGGTATGTCAGGCGCCTTGCACGGCCTGTTGATGATCGGCGCCATAGACTGGATCCGGCAGGGTGATCGAATGGGTTGGGCGCTGCTCGCGATCTGGACCGGCAAGCTGGCGTGGGAGCAATGGCAAGGTGCCCTACCGTTCTCAACGGAGTCATTGGGTTCGGCAATAGTCACGGACGCCCATCTCTGGGGTGCCGTTGGTGGATTGTTGTATCTTGCCGGCGAGCAGGTTTACCGGCGGTGGGTGCACCGCACCGTCACGAGCTGAATGACCGGGAGAGTTTGATGCCGACCACAGCAGAACTTCTGTCGCTCTCTGGTGAAATCGCACTGGTTACCGGCGCATCGCGGGGAATCGGCGCAGGAATTGCCGACGCGTTGGGCCGCGCTGGCGCCACCGTAATTGGCACGGCCACCACGGCACCCGGAGCAGCCGCCATAACGACGCGCCTTAAGGAGCTGGGCATCGCCGGACGCGGCCTGATGCTCGATGCGTCGTCGGCTGATTCAGTGGCGGCGGCGGAAAAAGACATTGCAGCTCGCGAGGGGCAGATTTCAATTCTCGTCAATAACGCCGGCATTACTCGCGACAACCTCCTGCTGCGCATGAAAGATGAGGAATGGGATGCGGTGATCGCAACCAATCTCTCGTCGGTATTTTTGACCAGTAAGGTCTTCGTCCGCGGCATGTTGAAAAAACGCCATGGCCGGATCATTAATATTTCGTCCGTGATTGGTGCCATGGGCAATGCGGGACAGGCAAACTACGCCGCTGCAAAGGCAGGGATCGTGGGCTTTTCCAAATCACTGGCGCGCGAAGTCGGCAGCCGCGGGATTACCGTAAACGTGGTTGCGCCCGGATTCATCCAGACCGATATGACCAGCGCATTGCCGGACGAGCAGCGAGAGAAGCTTGCGGCGCAGATCCCGTTGCAGCGGCTCGGGGCCGTGGACGACGTGGCTGGCGCCGTGTTGTTCCTGGCATCACGGGCCGGCGGCTATGTGACCGGCGAGACGCTGCACGTCAATGGTGGCTTGCTGATGACGTGAGGAAACCCTGCCATATGGCGGGATTTTTTGCACTGCTAGATTGGTTGAGAGCGTTAACTTAGAATACCGCCCGGTCAGGGGACCAGGTTGGTCTCACGAAGAGGACATTTCAGACATGAGCAGCATTGAGTCACAGGTCAAGAGCATCGTCGCCGAGCAACTTGGCGTTAAGGAAGAGGAAGTCACGAATCAGGCTTCTTTTGTTGATGATCTCGGCGCCGATTCACTGGATACGGTCGAGCTGGTCATGGCGCTCGAGGAAGAGTTCGAGACCGAGATTCCAGACGAGGATGCGGAAAAGATCAAGACTGTCCAGCAGGCCATCGACTACATCAGCCAGCGGGCAGTGGCATCCTGATCGGCGAATCCGGTTGGGCCGGACCTGCCACGTGGTCTGGTCCGGCTGGCCCGGCCAGATCTGCACAGGTCAGGCCGTAATCCAGCCAGGTTGCGGAACCACAATCTAATGTCCAGCAGACGCGTCGTCGTGACCGGGATGGGAATTATCTCCCCGGTCGGCAATGAACTGGAGGCAGCCTGGAAGCAGGTTGTTGGCGGTCACTCCGGCATCGGACCCATCACCGACTTCGACGTCAGCGAATTTTCCACGCGCTTTGGCGGCAATATCCGTGATTTCGATGCCAGCCAGTACATGCCGGCGAAGGACGTCAAGAAGATGGATCCCTTCATGCAATTCGGAATAGCCGCGGCGTCCCAGGCTGTTGTGCATGCGGGACTGGCAGACAGCGGTTACTCACCAGACCGGATTGGCGTGGCCATCGGTTCGGGAATTGGCGGTCTCGGCACCATCGAAGCTAATCATACGCGCTGCCAGGAAGGCGGCCCGCGCAAGATTTCTCCCTTTTTCGTTCCGGCCAGCATCATCAACATGATTTCGGGCCATGTCTCCATACAGCACGGGTATCGCGGGCCCAATATCGCCCTCGTCAGCGCGTGTACGACGGCAACGCACAGCATCGGCATGGCGGCCCGGCTCATTGAGCATGGCGACGCGGACGTCATGCTGGCCGGTGGAGCGGAGCACGGCATTACGCCGCTCGGGCTCGGCGGCTTTTGCGCCGCCCGGGCATTGTCCCAGCGCAACGATGACCCCGCTGCTGCGAGCCGGCCATGGGACAAGGATCGTGACGGTTTCGTACTGAGCGACGGCGCTGCCTGTCTCGTACTGGAAGATTTTGAATCAGCGCGAAAGCGTGGCGCCCAGATCTTTGCTGAGGTCATTGGCTTCGGAATGAGCGCCGATGCCCATCACATCACGGCTCCGCCGGAGAACGGTGAGGGTGCTCAGGCCTGCATGGCCGCCGCCTTGAAGGATGCGCATCTCAACCCCGACCAGATCGACTACATCAACGCACACGGCACGTCCACGCCGCTCGGCGATCTCGCGGAAACGCGTGCCGTGCGGGGCGTGTTCGGTGCTCACGCGAGCAAGGTCGCTGTCAGTTCCACGAAGTCGACAACTGGCCACCTGCTGGGGGCTGCGGGTGCCGTCGAGGCGGTGTTCTGCATTCTGGCGATTCGCGACCAGGTGGCGCCGCCGACGATCAATATCGACACCCCGGATCCGGAGTGTGACCTGGATTACGTGCCGAAAACGGCCCGGCGCATGACGATCAACAGCACGCTCAGTAATTCATTCGGGTTTGGCGGCACTAACGGCAGCCTGATTTTCCGCCGGATCTGAACCCGATCCCAATGGTCCAGCACGCGGCCGTGGCAATCCAGCCGGTCGAACTGCCAGACAATTTCGACTTGCTGGCCATGCACGCCCGGCTTCCGGATCGCTATCCCTTTCTCCTGGAAAGTGTCGCCACTGCCCCCGATGTCCGCGGATTGGTGGAGGCCCACGACATACTGTTTGCGTTTCCGGGGGAAACACTTCGACTCGACCGGAACTTTCAGCTTCACGGGCCGAAAGCAACCACTGGCAACCATTTCCTGCCCGCTTTGGACGCCTGGTGGCGACGTGTCAGGACGCCAACGGAGCCCGACGCTTCACTGCCATTTACCGGCGGCTGGTTCCTGTTTCTTGGCTACGAACTCGTCGGGCAAATTGAACCAGGCATCAATACGCCGCCGCCGCCGGAGGGGCCCGTTGCTTTCGCCACCCGGATCCCGGTCGCGCTGGTCCGCAATCGCCGTACGAACCAGGCCTGGATCGTTGCCGAAAACGATCAGTCAGCGGCCATCGATCGCGTGAGGACGGATGTGGCGACGTGTCGCGGGCACTCGTCCAGCACCAGCGCTGCCGGGCGACTGGTCGGCGGAATTGTCGAGTCGGAACCCAGTGCGTTTCTGACGGCGGTTCACGAGATTCGCCGCCGTATTGCCCGCGGCGATGTCTATCAGGTCAATCTGGCCCGCCACTGGCGGGCCACTCTCAGTTCCAGCGCGCTGACCGCTGATATCTATCGTGACCTGCGGCGGACGAATCCGGCACCGTATGCGGGCATTGCCACGCTGGACGACTGGACACTGATCAGTTCATCCCCTGAACGCCTCGTGCGAAGTCGCGGCGGTGTGGTGGAGACCCGGCCCATTGCCGGCACGCGGCCGACCGCTGATGATCCGGCACTGGAGGAAGTGGAGCGGCGTGATCTGCTGGCCAATCCCAAGGAGCGCGCCGAGCACATCATGTTGATTGATCTCGAACGGAACGATCTTGGCCGGGTCAGCCAGCCTGGCTCCGTGGAGGTCGACGAATTCATGGTCGTCGAATCCTATGCCCATGTGCACCACATCGTGTCCAATGTGCGTGGTCGGCTGCGACCGGAGGTTTCACCGGGGGAACTGATTGCGGCCATGTTTCCCGGCGGAACGATTACCGGCTGCCCAAAGGTGCGCTGCATGGAGATCATTGGCGAGCTTGAGGCAGCCCCGCGCGGCCCCTACACCGGCTCCATGGGCTACCTGAATCGGGACGGCAGTTGCGATCTCAATATCCTGATACGCAGCTTTCTGGTGCAGGATCGTGCGTTGAGCTTTGCGGCGGGCAGCGGCATCGTTGCGGATTCCGATCCCGCGCGCGAGCTTGATGAAACACGTGCCAAGGCCAAGGGTCTTCTGCTCGCGCTTGGGGCTTAGATCGGTATGGAAAACTGGTGGATCAATGGGCAACCGGGGCGTCTGATCGACGTTGCCGATCGCGGCTTCACCTACGGTGACGGACTGTTCGAAACCATCGCTGTGCGCAATGGCGAGGCCCGTTTCCTGGCGCTGCACCTGGATCGTCTGCTGGGTGGCTGCGGTCGGCTGCGCATCGCGGCACCGGAGCGCGGGGCCCTTGAGGTCAGCCTGGTGACCGCGGCCCGCGGACTCCGCCACGGGGTTCTCAAGGTTATCGTGACGCGGGGCACGGGAGTCCGAGGCTATAAACTTCCCGCGGCGCCGGTTGCCACTGTGGTCTGGGGCACGATGGAAAGCGAGCCACGGCAGTCCGAGCCTGTCGAAATTCGCTGGTGTGAGACTATGGTGTCGGTCAATCCGGCAACAGCAGGACTCAAGACACTGGGGCGTCTCGAGCAAGTGCTCGCCCGTGCCGAATGGACCGGGACGGAAGTGGTTGAGGGGCTGATGACCACGACCGACGGGCAACTCATCGGTGGAACATCCAGCAATGTTTTTATCGTTGCCGGAGATCGTATCCTGACACCGGCACTGCACCGCGCCGGTGTCGCCGGGGTGATGCGCCGCGTGGTACTGGATGCGGCGCGACGGGATGGCATCGAGGTTATCGAGACCGACCTGGCGCCGTCCCAGGTTCATGACGCAACGGAGCTTTTTGTGAGCAATGCGTTGACCGGAATTCGCTCCGTGTGCCGGGTTGGTTCACAGGCATGGACGGTCGGGCCTGTAACCAAACGTCTGCAGGAGCTGCTGGCCGCTGCCGGGGTCGGGGAATGCGCCGGAGCCTCCTGATCGCAGCCGTTGCGGCGGTCGGTCTGGCAGCGGGTGCTGTGCTGTGGGCGCGCCACTACCTGAATACCCCGTTGTCTGTTCCTGAGGCCGGTTACCGCCTGGACGTTGCCCCGGGCAGCGCATGGTCTGCAGTAGCCCGACAGCTGGCTGATGACGGCATCACGGCGTGGCCGGCCCTGCTGAAAGTCTACGGACGGCTGGCAGGCCAGTCCGGCCGAATCAAGGCGGGGGAATACCAGTTGGCGCCGGGCGCGACGCCGGTTTCACTACTGCGGGAACTGGTTTCGGGTCGCATAATTCTGCACAAGCTGACGCTCGTCGAGGGCTGGTCAGTAAAGGATATTTTGCAGGCACTGGCGGGCTCCCCGCCGACCCTCGAATCGACGCTCAAGGCCACCGGGGCGGCTGACCTCGCCCGCGAACTGGGCTTGCCGTGGACGAGTGCGGAGGGGGCCTTCCTGCCGGAAACCTACCTGTACGCCCGGGGTGCGACAGACCGCGATTTGCTCCTGCGTGCGCACGCGGCGCTAACGGAGCGACTCAATCAGGCCTGGGAATCCCGGCAACCGGACCTGCCACTGGCCAGTGCCTACGAACTCCTGATTCTGGCATCGATCGTCGAGCGGGAAACCGCCCTGGCAAGAGAAAGACCCTTGATCGCCGGTGTGTTCATCAGGCGATTGCGACTCGGGATGAGACTGCAAACCGACCCCACTGTCATCTACGGTCTCGGTTCGAGCTTTAACGGCAACCTGACCCGGCGGCATCTGGAAACGGATTCACCGTGGAATACCTACACGCGCGCGGGCCTGCCGCCAACGCCGATTGCCATGCCCGGCGGGGCAGCGATCGATGCCGTGGCAAGACCAGCAGACGGCAGTGCGGTGTTTTTCGTGGCCACCGGGAACGGCGATGGGAGTCACAAGTTCAGCGATACACTCCGCGAACACGAAGCCGCGGTCCGGAATTACCTGGCCGCACTAAAGCGCCAGAACCGTAACTGAGGAATTCACGGTAGTGGGCGAAACTGTCAGTCAGCGTGGCCGCTTCATTACCGTCGAGGGAATCGAGGGCGTTGGCAAGTCGACCAATCTCGGTTTTATTTCCAGTGAACTGCGGCGGGCTGGCCACGCGGTGGTGGAAACTCGCGAGCCCGGCGGTACCGCGCTGGGCGAGCGGGTCCGGGAACTGTTGCTGAGCCCGGCAACCCGCATGGCTCCACTGACCGAACTGTTGCTGATGTTTGCTGCTCGTGCCGCGCATCTGGACGAGGTCATTCGCCCGGCGTTGAGCAGCGGCAAATGGGTCGTCTGCGATCGATTCACCGATGCCAGCCACGCCTACCAGGGTGGAGGGCGCGGCCTGTCGGCGCACACCATCGATGCACTGGCCGCGGTGGTCCAGGGCGAGCTGCGGCCGGACCTGACCCTGCTGCTTGACGTGCCGCTGGAGGTCTCGGCACAACGCCAGGCCGGACGCGGCAAGCGGGATCGCTTTGAGCGGGAGTCTGGCGAATTTTTCGAACGCGTTCGCCAGGCTTACCTCGACCTAGCGGCACGCGACCCGGCCCGGATCCGGCTCATCGATGCCAGTCGCCCCCTGGTCGCTGTTCAGGCAGATATTCATCTCGCGCTTCGGGATCTGGTGTAGATCTGGCCTGTGGCATGACGGGTGGCCGAATGAACAGGAGGTCTTTGCAGATGATCAACGCTCCCTGGCTTGACGATGCCGTGCAGCGCTTCGAGGGGCGCCTGGCGCGCGGACAGACGCCCCAGGCCTTACTGATTCACGGTCCTGTCGGCATCGGTCGCCGGCACTTTGCGCTGACCCTGGCAGCCCGGCTGCTCGGCTCTGACTGGCGCCCGTCGATCGACGAACCCGCCGGACAGCTGGGTGGCGTGCCACACCCCGACTACTGGGGTGTCGGGGTCGACGACGATTCCCGGGTGATCAAGGTTGACCAGATCCGGGATTTGAACCGGACTCTCGGCCTGACGAGTCATCGTGGCGGGTGGAAGGTCGGTCTCATCTGGCCGGCAGATGCACTGAATCACAATGCTGCCAACACCCTCCTGAAGACTCTTGAAGAGCCTGCTTCGGGCACAACACTTCTCCTCGTGGCGGACGCGCCGGGCCGGCTCCCGGCGACGGTCGTCAGCCGCTGTGAACGAATTCGCCTGTCCCCGCCAACCCGGACCGCGGCCCTCGCCTGGCTGCTCGAGCGCCATCGAGAGCGTGCGGCTTGCGAGCGGGCCCTGCTGTTTGCCTGCGGAGCGCCACTCATGGCGCGTGACCTGCTGGCCGGCGGTGAAGACGCCGGTGTTGGTGAACTCCTCGCCGAGCTCGGCGAGGAGCTGCAGCAACTCATCGATCGCACCGTCCCGCCAACAACGCTGGCCCGAGCCTGGGCCCGGCGCGACGCCAGCGTCTGCTTGCGCTGGCTATACCTGCAGACCGCAGAACTGCTGCGTCGGCAGGCACGGGCTCCGAATGATCACGTAGAGGCGAGGTGGCCCTTGAAAATTCCGGATGCGCCCGTGAACATGGCAGCCTGTAGCGCGTACCTGGATCAGATCGTGGAGGCCCAGCGCCATAAGGACCGCTCGTTAAACATGGAAGTGATATTCGCCGATCTGCTTATGTGGTGGTACGGTGCGGCTGGAGCCGCCAGGTAGAATCATGTCGAAACCGGGATTGCTGACGCTGACCATCAGGGACAAGAGCGCCCTGTATCTGGCCTATATGCCATTCGTTCGCAATGGCGGCCTGTTCATTCCGACCGGAAGCAGTTACCGGATCGGTGACGAGGTCTTCATGCTGCTGAATATCATGGGTGAAGACGAGAAAATTCCGGTCGCGGGACGAGTCATCTGGGTGACGCCGAAGGGTGCCCAGGGCAAGCGTACCGCCGGAATCGGCGTCCAGTTCAGCGACCAGGATGGCGGCGCCACCCAGAAGAAGATCGAAAATTACCTGGCGGGCGCGCTCGGCGGGGACAAGCCGACCCACACCATGTAGCCGGGACCACGAGCCCTCGAGCCCCCAAGGTTTGTCAGCTTACCGGTCTGTCACGTTGAGTCCGCCGCGCAGCACGCGCGTGTCGAATCCCCGCTCGTTGAGCACGAAAGCGCCCGCAGAACTCCGCCGACCGGTATCGCAACACACGACATAGGTCGTATCAGCCTTGAGTGTGTTGAGCTTCAGGCGGATGAAGTAGAGGGGGATGTTGATCGCCCCGGGTTCGTGATAGGCCTCAAACTCGCTCGGCAGGCGGACGTCCAGCCACTGGCCACCAGCGGCGACAAGGCGTCGTCCTTCCTCGTGATCCACCCATGACACCATCGGCTCGTTCAGCAGGTTGTTGAAGTCGTCCTTACCGAGGCGCATGAGAGCGCCATCGGTGAGCATCGTGACGGTGGCATTGCGGCGGCTTTGCGAAATCAGTGCTTCCTCGCCGAAGGTGTCACCAACATTCAACTCAGCGAGCTTGATTCCCTCCTTGTTGAGGGGCGTCTCGCGTGTCACGGTGCACCGCCCGCTGGTAATCACGTAGAAGTAATCGCCCTCATCACCCTGCTGGATGATCACGTCGCCGGCGCTGAATTGCACCATCTGCATCCGCATGAAGATTGCCTGGATATTTCCTGGCGGAATGCGATGGAATGCCTTCGTTTGTAGCAGTGTAGTCATCCAGTCGTTTGAATCGCCGCGCACGTTGTCGCGGAGCTCGCTAACCTCGTAACTGCCTGTCTGGTCCCAGGTCAGCATCACGTCAAGCAGCTCCGTATCCACGGAGACGTACTCAACCCGATCCACGGCCCGGACGCTGTAACGGCGCGGCAGCATCGGGGTGACAGGATTGCGGGCCTCGTCCGTATTGGCCCGCAGGAGTCGGACCGAGCCGCTGCGATCCGTGAGCTCAAGGGTTCCGCTGACCAGGTAGTAGGTGCGCTTATCGGTATCCCCCTCGCGGAGCAGGGGCTTGCTGTCCTCAAGTGTCCGGACTTCCATTTTCTTGGCCAATGCGGCCACGTTTTCCCGCTTCAGTCCATCAAGGGGGGAAAAACGCCGCAGCAATTCCGGGGTGACAGTTGAGTCGCTCATTCAGCGATGCATTCTAACCCTAAGATTTTCGTGGGGGAACGTCGTATTCGGTCGAATGTGTGACGTCAGTTCCGGAGTTGTGCCCAACCGGGAGAGGGATTGAATCTCGGACCGTGCTGTTCGGCCAGTTCACGGAGCCGGGCCTCGACCTCGGTAATCCCAAGCTGGCGCGCGTAATGCAGGGGGCCACCCCGGAACGGCGCGAAACCCGTACCGAATATGACGCCGGCATCGACCAGGTCCGGTTCGCGGACGATCCCATCGTGAAGGCACGCGGCGGCTTCATTGAGCATCGCGTAAATCAGCCGGTCCTGGACTTCCGGATCCGCCGTGCCCCACTCCAGATCCGGCCGGACCGGTTTGCGATCCCGGTAGGTATAGAAACCCTGGCCGCTCTTCACGCCGAGGTGTCCCTGCCTGACGAGTTCGTCGACTTCAGGCGCCGGGCTTCGGCCGAGTACCGGAGCCAGAATACGTGCAACGTGGCCGGCGATGTCGAGACCGACCGAATCCGCCAGTTCGACCGGGCCCATCGGCATGCCAAACTCGGTTGCCGCCTGGTCAATTTTTGCCAGCGGTACGCCTTCGCGGGCCAGTTCCATCGCTTCACCCATGTAGGGCGCCAGGATCCGGTTGACCAGGAAGCCGGGGTGGCTCCGGCACGGAACCGGCAGCTTGCCGATCTGGCGCGCAAATGCGATGCCGGTGGTCAGGGCATCCGGCGCGCTGCTCGTGGCCGCAATGATCTCCACCAGTGGCAGCTTGGCCACCGGGTTGAAGAAATGCATTCCGATCAGCCGGCCTGGTTCCCGCAAGCAGCCACTGAGATCCTCCAGCGGAATGCTCGAGGTATTCGTTGCGAGGACGACGCCCGGTCGGAGACTGCGTTCAAGGCGGGCGTAAACCTCCTGCTTGACCTTCAGGTCTTCGAACACCGCTTCGATGACCAGATCGGCCGTCGCCACGCCGGTGCCGTCCGGGTCCGCGCGCAGCCGGGCGATGGCCGCGTCGATGGCCTCGGGCTTCTTGAGCTTGCGCGTAAACAGCTTGTTTGCGCGCGCCAGCGCCGGCTCTATGAACTTAAGTTCCCGATCCTGCAGCGTGACATCCAGTCCCCGAAGCGCACACCAGGCGGCGATATCGCCGCCCATGATGCCCGCGCCGACGACGTGTACGCGGTTGATGCCGGTCTTTGCGGTAGCCAGCTTCTTCAGCCGTTCCTGCAGGAAAAAGACCCGGACCAGATTGCGGGACGTGGGCGTCATGACCAGTTGCCCGAATGATCGCGCCTCGGCCTCGTAGGAGGCGATGGTTGGCGCCGCGCCCAGCTTTTCCCAGAGGTCGATGATGGCGTAAGGGGCGGGGTAGTGTTCGATACGCGCCTTGGCGCTGGTCTTCTGGCGCAGCGTACGGGCCAGAATCGGCCGTACCGGACCCATCGACAGCAATCGGTCGAGCAGTGGCAGCGGGCGACGTCGGGCGGGCTGCGCGAGTTGCCGCGTGGCCGCCGCACGCCAGTCGCCGTCGGTTATCAGCGCGTCGACGAGACCGGCGGCGCGGGCCTCGGCAGGCCTCACGGAGCGACCGGTGAGCATCAGGTCCATGGCCTTGCGGACACCAACCAGCAGCGGCAGGCGCACAGTGCCGCCGAAGCCCGGGTGAACGCCCAGCTGCACCTCGGGTAGGCCAAACACCGCCGCCGAACCCGCCATGGCAATGCGCCAGGTGCACGCCAGGGCCAGCTCCAGGCCACCGCCCAGGGCGAAGCCGTTCAGCACAGCGACGGAAGGGCAGGGCAGGTCTTCCAGCAGCTGAAAAAGCCGCTGGCCCTGACGGGTCAACTCAAACGCCCGCGCCTCGGAATCAAGGTTCGGGAACTCATGGATGTCTGCGCCGGCGATGAATCCGGAGTCCTTGCCTGAATAAATCACGAGGCCCTTGGCCTGTCCCTGTGAAAGTTCCGTGAGTACCGCGTGCAGTTCGGTCATCGTGTCGGTGGAGAGCGTGTTTGCCCCGGCATCCTGGCGATCGAAGCACAGCCAGGCGATGTCTTTGGCATCGACGTCCAGCCGCCAGTGTTGCAGGTTGGGAGCCATGGTCTTTACCTTAATTCAAAATCGCAGATCAGAGGCAGGTGATCGGAATGCAGGACCTTCGGTACGTCGAAGGACGAAATCTCGATGCCTGCCCCGTACAGGATGAAGTCCAGTTCCATGCGGGGTGACTTGCTCGGGTAGGAGAGCAGCCCGGACACGTTGGCGCTGCGCAGGCCGGCCGCCTTCATGAACAGAAACATTTCGCTCTCGCCCCAGAACGTATTGAAGTCGCCGGCCACGATAACCGGTTTCTCCGTCCGGGAAACCAGCTCGTAGAGGTGGCGCAGCTGAAACTGGCGGTGGCGGTACTTCAGCGACAGATGCACGAGGAAGATGACCACGCCGTCGAGTTCCAGTTCGATGATCAGGCGCTTGATGCCGGTATCAAAGTAGTGAAAGCGCTCGCCGAGGATATGCGGTGCCGCCAGAAACGCGTTGGCCTGTTTCCGCAGGATCGGCAACAACTGGTTCAGGGAGTCCTCGCCGTACTTGCACTCGTAGCAGGAGTAATGCCCCAGCGCCCGGGCAATGGATTCCGCCTGGTTTATGCGGCCACTGCGCACCGAGCCGACATCGACCTCCAGTAATCCGACCACGTCGGGGTTGCGTGATTTGATGAAATCTATGATGTTGTCGAGGTTTCCGGGGTTGCCGAACAGGTAGCCTGCTCCGGGAACGGGCAGATTCGGCGGCATTCCGGCGCCTACCGCGTAACGAATGTTGTATACCAAGAGGCGCATTGATCCGTGCAGTGTAATGCCCGGCTGCGAGCGTTGGAACTTTGTGGGATTTCCCTGAGCGGGAGAGGAGGGTAGTGTGATGTCAGATTCAAGTCCGATCCGGGTGTTTGTCAGTCATCTCTTTGAAAAGCACCCGGATTACCTGCGCGTTTTCGAGTACCTCGAAAGCCGGGAGAAATTTCTCTATCTGAACGTCAGCGATCCGGACCGCAAGCCGCAAGGTGACAAGGAGGCGCTCAAGGAGGAACTGAGAAGCCAGATCAAGGCATCGGAAGTGATGGTGCTGCCGGTCACGATCTTCGAACTCAACCCTGACCTGGTGACCTTCCAGATTGACTGTGCCGGTGCCTTCGGCAAGCCGATCATCGGGGTCAAGTCCTTTGGCGAAACCGTGGTCATCCAGAAGACCGTGCTTGATCGCGTGGCGGATGTCGTCGAGTGGGACGCCCGAACGCTGGTTGATGCCCTGCGCCAGCACGCCCGACACGAGAAAACGGTCCGCTGGGACGTGGTGGATTTCAAGCCGGATTAGCGGCGCCGGGCGGCATCGCGGCGTTCAGCCGCAGGCCGTTTCCCTTGTTCAGGTCCCGGCCGGTCACGTAATATCCCGACCCCGCCGGATTGCCCGGCGACACCCGAGACGACACAGGGACGTTCGCCGGTCCCGTCGCGTCCACGAGCATGGTTATACAGACAGACGCACTGATCATCGGTGCAGGCCCCTGCGGCCTGTTCCAGGTGTTCGAACTGGGACTGCTCGGGGTCAAGGCCGACATCATCGATACCCTGCAGACGCCAGGCGGACAGTGCACCTGGTTGTACCCGGACAAGCCGATCTACGACATTCCCGCCGTGCCGGTGTGCACCGGTGCTGAACTCGTCGCCAGCCTGATGAAACAGATCGAGCCCTTTGGCGCGACGTTTCATCTCGGCGAAGAGGTGGTTGCCCTGCAGCCCAGCGACGGCGGCTTTCGCGTACGCACGGCGCCGGGCAAGGAATTCCAGGCCAAGACGATATTCATTGCCGGTGGCGTCGGCTCGTTCCAGCCCCGGAAGCTGCACGTGGATGGTGCCGAGTCGCTCGAGGAGCGCTTTGTCCACTATCACGTGCGGGACCCGGCGCAGTTCAAGGGCAAGCGCCTGGCAATTCTTGGGGGCGGGGACTCGGCGCTCGACTGGGCTCTCGCGCTCGGCCCCGATGCGGCCGCCCTGACCCTGATTCACCGGAAGGACGAATACCGGGCGGCACCGGCCTCCGTGGCGCAGCTCAAGGCTCGTGCCGCGAGTGGTGCCGCCGAGATGATCGAGCTGGCTAACGCCACCGGATTGCGCCTGGATGGTGATGAACTCACCGCCATCGACGTCAGCCTGAAGGACGGGACTTCCCGGACTGTCGCTGTGGATCACGTCCTCGTGTTTTTTGGACTGTCGCCCAAACTCGGGCCGATCGCAGAGTGGGGCCTGAACATCCACAAGAAGGCCATCACCGTCGACACGGCGGCCTTTCAGAGCAATATTCCGGGCATCTTCGCCATCGGCGACATCTGCGACTACCCGGGCAAGAAGAAACTGATCCTGAGCGGCTTTCACGAGGCGGCACTGGCCGCGTTTGCCGCCAAGGCGCTGATCGAGCCGGGCAAGAAGGTTCACCTGCAATACACCACCACGAGCCCGCTAATGCAAAAGCGGCTAGGCGTGACGGGTGAGTAGCGGAGTGCTGTGAGCCGCCCGCCCGTTGTCATCGCGCACCGGGGAGCGAGCGGCTATCTGCCCGAACACACCTTGCCAGCGAAGGCGCTGGCGCACGGCATGGGTGCCGACTTTCTCGAACAGGACGCGATCGGTACGCGCGACGGGCAGCTGATCGTCTTCCACGACCTGTACCTAGACCAGCTCACGGACGTTGCCCGCCAGTTTCCAGGGCGCGCGAGGGCCGACGGGCTGCACTACTGCATCGACTTCACGCTGGCGGAACTCCGCACCCTTCGTGTCACCGAGCGGCGGCGGCGCAGCGGACCCGGCGCGCGGTTTCCGGGACGATTCCCGATCGACACGGGCTCGTTCCGGATCCACACGCTGGAGGATGAGCTGGAGTTCATTCGCGGCCTTAACCACTCGACGGGGCAACAGGCCGGCGTGTATGCCGAGATCAAGGACCCGGCCTGGCACGAGCAGCACGGTTTTGCACTCGGCGACCGGGTGATCGAGACGCTGCGCTCATTCGGCTACCGGACGCAGGCCGACAACTTCTTTATTCAGTGTTTCGACAGCACTGAACTGCGCCGTGTGCGTGCCCGGTTCGGCGACGAGCTGCCCTTGATCCAGCTGCTGGAGGAGGGCGCGGTGTTGTCACGGGAGTCACTCGCGGGGGTAGGGGAGTATGCCCAGGGCATCGGGCCGGCGATTGAGATGGCGTGGCCGGATCGTGGGCTCGTCGGGATTGCTCGCGAAGTCGGCCTGCTGGTGCACCCGTACACCTTTCGGGCGGACGAGATGCCTCCGGGATTCGTGGATTTCAACGCGCTACTGACGACCTTCGTCGATACGCTGCAGGTCGACGGATTGTTCACGGACTTTCCGGACCTCGTGGTCAAGTACGTGCGGAGACCCAGTTAGTCCGGCCAGCGCTGTGGTACCTGCTCTAACCGCGCCGTGTCGTAACCGATCGTCTTCAGCCAGGCCACCATTTCTTCGTATTCCGCCGCCGGCATCGTCGGCGTCCGCGACATGATCCAGACGAATTTTCGATCGGGAACGCCAATTACCGTGCGCTGGTAATCCGGATCCACGCGCAGGATCAGGTAGTCCGACGCCGGCAGGTACCAGGCGAACTTCATCTTCCATTCGGAGTTAAGCGGCGGATTGGCCGAACGTGCCCGTGGCCTGAACACGCGCTCCGGGCCGTCGAAACCGTCCTGGCGGAAGGTGTAGGTCGTCTCGATCGTTCCGTCGTCGGTGAGGCTGTAGCTCTCGATGCCGTTATGCGCGCCTTTCTCCGAGAACATGGGCAGGAACGGGATGTCGATCGGAATCGACGCAATGACATGCCAGGGACCCATGAAGCGCTCGAGCGCAACGGCCTGGTCCGTGCCCCGCAGAGGCGGAAGTCCCGAAGTGCTGCAGGCTGATAGGATCAAGCTAAGGATTCCCGTGGTAAGGCGTTGTGGTCTCAGCATGGACTGAATCCTGGAAGGGGCTGCAACAGGTTAAGGCTTCGCCGGGCCGGGCGCCGCGGGTTCATACCGCTCTTTTGCGTATAATATATATTATGTTAAATTATGGGCATGGTGGCCAAGAGCCAGCCCGCGCGGGCGCCAGCTTGCCGCCCAGCAGACTGGCCACTCGCCCCTCAGGGGCCCCAAATCATGCTCTGTATACTCCACCGTGTTTCGGGTCGGGCAATCACACGCAAGGTTCCAGATGACATCAGCCACTCGTCAGGCACGCACGGTACGCATTGGCATGGTCGGCGCGCATATCGCCTGCCTGGCCGCCATTGAAACGGGCGTGAGCGCTATAGCCCTGCAAGTGGCTGGTGTGGCCTACATTCTGCGTGCCTTTGGGGTCACGGCCGGCTTTCACCGACTGCTCGCCCATGGCGCTTTCAAGGCCGGTCGGGCAACACAGTTCACGCTGGCGTTGCTGGGTTCTCTCGCAACCCAGGGAGCCCCCCTGTGGTGGGTCTCTCATCACCGGAACCACCATCGTTACTCGGACGGTCCACAAGACCTCCATTCGCCACGGCAACGCGGATTCTGGTATTCCCACATCGGCTGGATGTGGGACAAGGTCAGCTTCGAGACGCCCGGCACCAACGTCAAGGAACTCCACCGGTATCCGGAGCTCAAGGCCCTTCAGCGCCTCTATCCGCCGCTGGTCGTGGGCCAGGCCGTGGCTTTCTATGGCCTCGGCGCCTTTCTCGGCCACTACTATCCTGAGCTGGGCACCACGGGGCCGCAGATGCTCGTCTGGGGTTTCATTATCAGCACCGTCGCACTCTGGCATGCCACGTTCATGGTGAACTCGGTCTGCCATGTCTGGGGCAAGCGACCACACGATACCGGTGACGACAGTACCAACAATCCGCTCGTCGCAGCGCTGACCCTCGGCGAGGGCTGGCACAACAACCATCACAAGTACGGCTACTCGGCCCGCCACGGTCTGGAATGGTGGCAGATCGATCCGACCTACCTGGGCCTGCGTGCTCTCGAGGCCATCGGCTTAGTCTCCGATCTCAAACTACCGCGCAAGGTTGTCGCCACGGCCTGAGGTCAGCGGCAGCCCGCCGTGCGGCGGGCATTCAGGGCGTAACGACGCGATCAATGACGATCGCAATCGGGCCGGACTTCGCACCGCGTTGCCACTTCGCCTCACCGTAGACATCTCCTGGCCTGGCACTGGGATCCCCACCGTTGGCGATCCTGGCAACGAGCGTTGCGGACTCAACACTGGCTAGCGATCGTCCCGGTAGCATGATGTCGGCATCACTGATTTGAAGCGATAACGGGAGCTCGTCAGCCTTTCGGCGAATAACTGCCAGTGGCGGGCCAGCCGCCTGCACATCCCGAACAAAAACGAACAGCGGTGCCGACGGCGAGACCTGGGCCCGTAGTGCTTCGCTGAGGGACACGGTGACGCCAATGCCGGCTGCCGGGACCACGGCCGGTGAGGCCGGCGCGGGGGACGAATTGGCGCCAGGCGCCGCTTGTGAATCAACCTGCGCCAGCTGGGTTTCGATGACCTGTCGAATCTCTTCAGGGGGTGACAGTTCCAGCAGCGCCTCCCAGCGTTCACGAGCCAGGGCCGGCTGGCCACGCGCCAGGCTCAGCAGTCCCCCGTACCAGAGAGCCTTGGGATTGCCAGGCTCCGCCGCAAGAACCGCCTCGATCTCATTGCCCGCCGGGCCGGTAATTGACGCGGGATCAAGAACGATCTGTGCCTCCGCCACGCCGAGGCGGGCGGCAATGTTGCGGCCACCCGAGAGATCAACCGCGCGTTGATAGGCATTGGCCGCGTCCGCGGCGCGATTGAGACTGAGATAGGAACTGCCCAGCAGGATCCACCCCTCTTCGTTCGCCGGCTCGGCCTGCAGCTTGCGTTCGAGTGACGCAATGGCCTCTTCAACCGAGCCTGGGGCTCCCGCAGCTTCCGCAGCGGAGGGCGTGGGCTCGCGCCAGTCGTAGCTGCTGACCAATAAATACATGACCAGCACCAGCGGCGGAATGGCGAGTGCCGTAAGGGTCGCCGCGACGGGGTGCACGCCGTGACCGGAACGCAGCAACGGCCACACCACGAGGCCCACGGCCAGCAATGTAAACACGACCGAAATAACGGCGAAGATTGTCAATGAATAACCTCTCAGGACGCCGCTGGGGGACCGTCTTCATCATCAATGGGCACGGGCAGCGCGGCCCGACGTTGAATAATCCGGCGCAGGCCAAAGCCACCGATCACCAGTAGCAGCACCGGCGCCAGCCACAACAGGGCCGTCGTTGGCATGAATCGCGGCCGGTACAGGACAAAGTCACCGTAGCGATCCAGCAGGAAGGTCTTGATCTCTGCTTCCGACTGACCCGCTTCAATCATCTGACGTATTTCACGCCGCAGATCGGCAGCCAGCGGCGCCGATGAATCACCTATGGTCTGGTTCTGGCAGACCAGGCAGCGCACTTCGTCGGTTAACCGCTCGTATAATTCCTGCTGGGCGGGGTCAGCGAGTGCGGGATCAGGGTCCATGGCCAGGCCCGGTATCGGGATCAGCGCCAGGTTCAGCGCCAGCGCGGCCACACGGACCCACCCCGGGAAGCGGGATGTCACCGCCCTCCCCCGGCTACCGCAGTAATTATTGGCAAGAACTTCTCGCGCCAGACATCCAGCGTTATGGGTGCGATGTGCTTGTACAACACCGTGCCATCCGGTCCGATGAGGAAGGTTTCCGGCGCCCCGTAAACGCCCCAGTCGATGGCGACTCGACCGTCGGCATCCACGCCCACAGCGGCATACGGGTTGCCCAGCACCTTCAGCCATTCGCGGGCCAGTTGCTGGTCGTCCTTCCAGTTGATGCCGAAGATCGGAATTCCGCTGTCCTTCGCCAGCGTCAGCAGGGTGTCGTGTTCCTGACGGCAGCCCCCGCACCAAGTGCCCCAGATATTCACCAGGCTGGTCTTGCCCATCAGGTCCTGGCGACTGAACGTGCGGGAAGAATCCTCTAGCAGGGGAAGGCTGAAATCGGGCGCGGGCTTGCCGACAAGCGGTGACGGCACCAGAGTCGGATCCTTGCCCAGCCCGATGAAGAAAACGGCAACGAGCAGTCCGAAAATTCCAACAGGCAGCAGGAAACGCAACATGGTCGTACCGGATTTGCGGTTCAAGATCAGGATTGCGCAGGTGCAGGCGCAGTGGCCGGGGCCGCAGCCGCAGCCCTGACGCGCACCCGGTAGCGGCGGTCGGTGCCGGCAATCAATCCGCCGATAGCCATCACAATCGCGCCGAACCAGATGAAGCGGATCAGAGGCTTGTACTGCAGGCGAATGCTCCAGGCCCCGTTACCCAGTTCATCGCCGAGCGCGACAAATATGTCCCTGGACCAACCGGCGTCAATTCCGGCTTCAGTCATGGCAGACGTGCGAACGTCATAGATGCGCTTTTCCGGGTAGAGCGTGGCCACTGGCTGCCCATTGCGCTGGACGGTCACTTCACCGCGTAGCCCCCGGTAATTCGGGCCCGTGACTGGCTCCGTACTCCGAAAGACGATTTCGTAGTCACCAACGCGGGCGGTTTCCCCCGGAACGATCCGCTGGTCGGTGGCCAAGCCGAACGACGAGGTGACCGTAACGCCGAGCACGAAGAGGCCAACGCCCAGATGCGCGACGGACATACCGAGTGCCGCCTGCGTCAGTTTTGGTCCGCGTCCCGCCAACTGACGCACAGGATCCACGACTGCGGTGATCACGACCCAGGCCCCGGCAGTAACGCCAACCGCTGTCAGGGCGCTGATACCACCGTACACCAGCAGCGGCACCAGGATACCCAGCGCCACGGCGAGCACTGCCGCACCCTGCAGTTTCCTGCGGACGTCGGCTACGCTCGCGCTTCGCCAGGCGGTGTGCATGCCGACACCAACGGCAACCAGCAACGGCAGCATCGGAATCATGAACGCCGTCTCGAAATACGGCGGGCCAACGGAAATCTTGTCGTCGTTTACTGCCTCAAGAATCAGGGGATACAGCGTTCCCAGCAGGATCAGTCCGGCGGCGATGCACAGGAGGATGTTGTTGATCAGGAGAAAGCTCTCCCGGGAAAACGGTTTGAACCCGACCGGCCGGTCGAGGGTTGGCGCACGCCAGGCATACAGGCCGAGGGCAGTGCCGATGACGATCGCGAGAAACGTCAGTATGAAGATTCCCCGGGCGGGATCCGCCGCAAAGGAGTGCACAGACACCAGCACACCGGAGCGCACGAGGAACGTGCCAATCAGGCTGAGCGAGAAGGCAGCGATGGCCAGCAGCAGGGTCGAGCCCTTGAAGATCCCCCGCTTCTCCGTCACCGCGAGGGAATGCATCAGGGCAGTACCCACCAGCCACGGCATGAAGGACGCGTTCTCAACGGGGTCCCAGAACCACCAGCCACCCCAGCCGAGCTCGTAATACGCCCACCAGCTGCCGAGGGCGATGCCCACCGTGAGAAAGACCCAGGCCGCCGTGGTCCACGGGCGCGCCCAGCGCGCCCACTCCTGGTCCAGCCGTCCGGTCAGCAGGGCGGCAATGGCAAAGGCGAAGGCCACCGAGAAGCCCACGTAGCCGGTGTAGAGCATGGGCGGGTGCAGGGCCATGGCGGGGTCCTGCAGCAACGGATTCAGGTCATTGCCATCAAACGGTATCGAATCCAGGCGCAGGAAGGGGTTCGAGGTAAACAGGATGAAAGCGAGGAAGCCGATGCTGATGGCACCCATCACGCCGATGATTCGCGCCGAAATCTCCCGCGGCAGGGCCCCACTCAGCGCGGTTACCGCCATGGTCCAGCCCCCAAGGACCAGCGCCCACAGCAGCAGCGATCCTTCGTGACCGCCCCAGACAGCGGCCAGCCGATACATGTCGGGCAACTTGCTGTTGGAGTTGCTGGCGACATACAGGAGGGAAAAATCGTTGTGCCAGAACGACCAGGCGAGCAGCCCGAACGCACCCGCCACGAAGACAAACTGGCCAGCGGCTGCCGCAGGACCCACCGCCATCAGCCCTGGCTTTTGCCGGTGGGCACCGACCAGGGCAAAGAAGGTCTGGCAGCTCGCCAGGCACAGGGCCAGGATCAGGCAGAGCTGACCGAGTTCAGGAATCATGCGGGAACCTTCCGTGGATCAGGGCCAGCCGGGTGCTCAGTTTGGCGAAGCAGCGGGTGTGGCCGCATCGGTGGGATGCCCCTGGGCGGCGAGTGCGTCAGCCACCTCAGGGGGCATGTAGTTTTCATCGTGCTTGGCGAGAACCTCGTCGGCACGAAAAATCCCGTCCTGCCCAAAATGCCCCATCGCGATGACGCCCTGGCCGTCACGGAACAGATCGGGCAACACGCCCGCGTAAGCAACCGTCATCCGTTCCTGATTGTCGACAACATCGAACCGCACTTCGAGAGCGCCGGGCTCCCGGCGGACGCTGCCCTTTTCGACCAGACCACCAAGACGGAACCTCTTGCCCTCGGGCGGTTCGCCCGCCAGTACCTGCGTCGGCGTGTAGAAGTACAGCAAATTCTCCTGAAACGCCCGCAGCGAGAGACCAACCGCGACAGCCACTCCCGCGAGCACCAGGCCCACCACAATCATTCTTTGACGACGCGGAGTCATAACTGTTTCCTGACATTCGCCTTGTTAATACTGTCACTCATTTAAGATCAGGCTCCCCGCCCTGCCCGCCGGTCCAGTTGCTGCTGCAGACGCCGCCGCGTGGCGCGAAAGCGATGTCGCGCAACGACGATGTTAGCAATGACCACGAGCGCTGTAACGCCGTAGGCTACCAGCAGATACCCGGTATAGGCGCTTGCGCCCGACAATTCACCCATCATCTGCTGCTCGCCGGGTTGGCGCCACGCAGCACGTCCTGTGCCCAGCGTGACTGGACTTCTCGTTCCAGGACCTCGCCCCTGACCCGCATCGCGAGGATGCCGAGAAAAAAGAGCGTGAACGCCAGGATCATGGTCAGGAGTGGCCATAGCATGGCCCAGGAAATGGAGGGTGCCTCCAGCTTTGACAGCGTCGGGCCCTGGTGCAGGCTCGCCCACCAGATCACCGAAAAGTGAATGATGGGCACATTCACCACGCCAGCAACGGCCAGGATGGCACTCGCCCGGTCTGCCTGACTGAGGTTCTCGAACGCACTGCGAAGGCCCATGTAGCCAAAGTAGAGAAACAGCAGGATCAGCTCAGACGTCAGGCGAGGATCCCACTCCCAGTAAGTGCCCCACATGGGCTTGCCCCACACCGCCCCCGTAACGAGTGCGGCGAACGTGAACGAGGCGCCAATCGGCGCGCAGCTGGCCGCCACGGCGTGGGCGAGCTTGATCCGCCAGATCAGGCCGATCGCACCGGCCACGGCCATGGTGACGTAGATGGTCATCGAGAGGTACGCGCTCGGTACATGCACGTAGATGATCCGGAAGGCATCTCCCTGCTGATAGTCGGGTGGCGCCAGGATTAATCCACCGAAGACGCCTACCCCGATGAGAATGACGGCGGGAACCAGCAGCCAGCTACTCAGGCTTCCAGCCACCGCATAGAAATGAGGTGGCGATGCCAGCCGGAAAAACCAGGTCCACACGTTCTACTCTCCCTTTCGTCTAGTCGGCGCTGACGCGGATTGCCGCTGCCGCCATGACCGGTGCCAGGCTGACAGCCAGCATCAGCAGCGCTCCGAGCAAGTATAGAGGGCCGGTTGGGTCTTCTCCCGCCAGCGCCAGGTCCGTGGCCCGCG
>JAQBGF010000201.1:0-21217 GCA_032122615.1 Gammaproteobacteria bacterium
CGCGGTCGGTGGCGGGCCAGGTCCTGGCCGCCTGTCGGGAAGACCCGCTGAGGGCTGGCCAGGACCTGTCCCGCCACCGCCCGCTGCGCAGGAGTGGTATCTGGTCGCGGCTGAAGCCGCTCCTACCGAGCGGGCGTGGGCGGGGAGGGTTTTCCAAGCGCTCACCGTGTCTTCACGGTAGCGGAAAACTTTCCCCGACCGCGCCCGCGCCCGCGCCCGCGGACCACGGAGCGCGTTGTCGCGCCTGAAGGCGCTCCTACAGGGCTGGCTGCCGCAACCGGATCGGCTCGATCCGGGGAATGAAGATCGAGATCATCGCCGCTGAAACGATGTGCATCAGCGACACCGCGATGAACACCGGCTCGTAGGAGAAGTGGTCGATGGTCCAGCCGATCACTGGCTGGGAGAATGCCGCAGCAACACTGCCGGCGGCGCCACTCGCGCCCCACACGGTGGCAACCGCGTGGGGCGGCACGATGTCGGCTGGCACGGTGAACAATGATGCCGACTTCATCTGGATCGCAAATATGCCAAGTCCCATGCAGAGCACGGCTATGGTGGCCGAGTCGATGTAGACCGCGGGCAGCGCCAGTGGCACCAGCAGGGCCCCGGCCCAGATCATCAGTTTTCGCGACGCATCGACGCTCCGCCCGCGACGAATCAGGCGCTGTCCAAGCCAGCCGCCGAACAGGGCGCCCGCATCCGCGAACACGAACGGAATTGCCGCGGCGACGGCGATCTCCCACAGCCCGAACTGTCGTACGTCGCTCAGGTAGTTGGGAATCCAGAAGATGAAGAAGTAGAACGCACCGTCAGCCGTGAATCGGGCGAGCACGAGTCCCCACACCTCGCGGTAACGGAACCAGTAGCGGAGGCGGCGGAAGTACGCCGCCACCTCGTCGAGCAACGGTCCGGTCTGGTTCTGGCCCTGGTCGTCAGAAAGCGCCGCGCGGTCCGCCAGGAGCAACGCCCGTTCGGGCGCACTGATGTGCGGATCGGCCTCGGGCAAATGGAAGTGTCGCTGCCAGACCCAGATCCAGAGAAAGCCCAGGGCGCCGGGAACAACGAACGCCGCCTGCCACCCGTGAAGTGGCGAAAATCCCGCCGCGTGCAGCGCGTCGAATGTGCCGATCAAAAAGGCGATGAGCGGGGGCGCGATGATCGCCCCCAGGCCGGTACCGGCGGTGACAAAACCGCTCGCGAGGCTGCGCTCGTGGCGCGGGAACCACTCGGCGATGACCTTGTAGGCGGCCGGGAAATTCACCGCTTCGGTGATGCCCAGGAAAGCCCGCGCCGCGAAAAAGCTGCCGGCCCCACGGCCGAACGCATGCAGCATCGACGCGACGCTCCACCACAGGACGGCGAGCCTGAGCGAACGCTTGCTGCCCAGCCGGTCGATGACCGGGCCGAGCAGCAGCTGGCCGACGGCATAGGCGAGCAGGAACGCGAATCCAATCTGCCCGTACTCTTCGTTCGTCAAGCCGAATTGCCGGCGGATCAGCGGCGCCGCGACCGACATCGCATTGCGGTCGACGTAGCCGATCGTCGTGATCGCGCAGAGCATGATGGCGACCCACCAGCGCTTCTGCGTCCACCACTGACTGGCGCCGGTTGTCGCCGTCGAGTCGTGCATCATGAATGCGCTATTGTCCACGCCCGCGGTCTGCGGTGTACGACGTCGCGGCTGAAGCCGCTCCTACCAGGGAATAACGCGGCTGTCCTTGTAGTCGAGGAACTGGCCGTTCTGCGCCGGCGTGATGCCATCGATCACCTTGATGATGCCCGCCACGCTTTGCTCGGGCGGGATCGTGTTCGGCTGCTTGAAGTTGCTGCCAAAGCCGAGTTCACCCTCCACAGGCTTGGTGTCCACGGAGCCTGGCGAGATCGCGGCAATCGTCACGCCCTTCCTCGCGGTCTCAAAGCCGAGTGTGTGCACGATCATGTTCAGCGCCGCCTTGCTGGTGCGGTACTCGTACATCATCGATAACTTCGGGCCTTCGGCGAATGAACCGGCCTTGCTGGACATGACGACGATCTTCTTTTGCGTGGACTTCTGCACGTGGGGCAGGAAAGACGCGACCAGCTTGGCGGGCCCCAGGGCATTGACCTCGAAACTGTTGCGCGCTTCAGCGTAGTCGATCGTCGTGGCGCCCTTCATGGCGGACATGTAGCGTGGCGTTTTTCCGGCATTGCTGAGCAGCACGTCTATAGGCTGGTCCTTCAGCCGCGCGGCAAGCGCGTCGACGCCGGGGTGATCGGTGATATCCAGCGCCTCGATGCTGATATCCGGGTCGGCCTTGGCGAGCGCCTGTAGAGCGGTAGCACCGGCCACATTGCGAGCCGTGGCAATAATGTGCCAGTCGCGGGCAGAGTACTGGCGAACCAGCTCAAGGCCGATGCCGCGGTTGGCCCCGGTGATCAGGACGGTCGGTTTCGTGGTATCGGCCGGCACAGTGGTGGCGAACAGCGAACCCGCAAGGGCAATAAGGATGGCGCGCATGTTGAGAATTCTCCCCAAGGATAGATTTGGCCAGAGCATCGGTGATGGCCTTGACAGCGTCAAGACATCCCGGCGGGCACCCCGCACGGTGGATGGTCCGCGCGCCAGTTGTTACTCTCTGCACCCAGGGGGAATAGTCAAATGACGGACGGCGTACTGATCGTTGGCGGCAGTCGGGGTACCGGGCTCGAGGTGGCTCGCCTGCTGGAGCGTCGGGGTGAGGCTGTCACGGTCTTCGTCAGGCCCACGACCGACATGGCTGATCTGCTGAAGCTCAGGGTCAAATTGTTCCGTGGCGACGTGCTCGATCCGCTGTCCGTGCAGGGCGCATTCGCCTCCGGGAATTTTCGGGCGGTGATCAATACGGTGGGCGGCAAGCGCGGCGAGCCACGGCCCGACTATCACGGCACCCGTAACGTGGCGGACGCCGCCCGCGAGGCCGGCGTGCAGCGCCACATCTTTGTCACGGCGATCGGTTCCGGCGACAGCCGGGGCGCGGTTGGTCCCAAGGTTCTGCAGTTTCTGGGCCCCGTTCTGGAGGAAAAGACCCTCGGCGAGAATTACCTCATGGCCAGCGGTCTCGACTACACCATCCTTCGTCCGGGCGGCATGACCAACAATCCGGCCAGCGGCACGGCGATTCGCACTGAAGACCGCAATGTCATGGGTGTGATCAACCGCGCGGACCTGGCGCGCCTCGTCGTGGACTGCCTCGACGATCCGCTCACCATTGGCAAGGTCTTCCACACTGTCGATCCGGCCATCAAGGAGGCGGCGCCCTTGCAGCGGGGCGAGGATCTGCCCGGCGGGCGGTTGGCATGAAAGCCTGGCTGATTATTCTGTTGCTGATGGCCGGTGTAGCCGGCGCCGCGGACCCGGGCGACGACGCCGAAAAGCAGGCGGAACTCGACCGCCTTTGCGAGGCGGCCCGGGATGAAGCCCTGGTGCCAATCCGCGACGATATTTACAAGGAATGCCTCGAGAAGAAGCGGGGCGACGAAGCCTACTGCCGTCGCGACGCCGACGGCTACAACGGCGATCGAATCGGCGGCTCACCCCGGTTCTATGAGTTGCCGGCGTGCGAGCGGGCCTTCGAGTTCCGTAACCGCCAGCGGCGCTGAGGTCAGCGCCGCCGCGTTTTCACGCGGCCGGCACTAACCCGCTGCGATAGCACGCCGGGCGCGGCGGCGCAGCGCCAGAATGGCGATCGACATCACCACGAGGGTGGCAAGCCAGACCCCGGTGCGGCCCTCGATAAGCTGAAAGACGGCGCCGTGGGCCACGGTGAGCAAGAAGGCGACGCTGGAGAGTCCCTGCAGTCTCTTCCAGCGGCCACTGCCGAGACGGCGAAGGCTCAAGTTGTTGGACAGGCCCAGCAGCACCAGAAAGATCAGGCCGACCACGTACCCGCCAACGATGCTGCTTCTGCCGATCCACCCCGCCCAGCCGGTCAACGGCGCTCCCGGCGAGACCGTGAAGTAGGTGCTGAAGTAGGCCGGCTGCATGACCTCCGCGGTGGCCACGACCAGGTGGGCGAGGCCGGTAAGTGCCGCCCAGATACCAAGGTCCCGGCGCAGCAGGTTATTGATGAGCGGCTGGGCCGTGCGCAGGGCCTGCCAGGGCCCGAGACCGAGGGTGGCGACGAGGAGGCCGAAGCACAGCCACGCGGTGAGCAAACTCACCCGATCGACGGCGGTCGACGGGTCCCCGGAGAGCCCGGTGCCGACGGTCAGGCTGCCCGTGATCAGCAGGAGCAGGCCGTGACGCAGCGCGCGACTAGCCAGGCATCCGCCCCCGGGTGTGCAGCTGGTCGATGCGCCTCGTGACGGCGCTGGCCCAGCGCCGGGCCACGCGACGGACGTCACCCCAGGCGGTCACGGAGGTTGTACGTGCCACGGTTCCCGGGCCAGCCAGGCCATCCGGGCGTTCTGCAGCGCGACGATCCACGGCACGCGCCAGTGTCTCGCCACTCATCGAGTCCTGCAGCTCAAGCACCAGGGTGGCGGCGCCTACTTCATCCAGGTAAATCTCGATTCGGCCCGGCCCATCGGGCGGCACCTTCGAAACGATGTCAAGCAGGGAGATCCGGACCAGCAGTACATCCGGTCCGGCCTCCGTCGTGAGGGTCAGGGTCCGGCTCTTGGCCAGTTCTTCCCGAAAGACTTCCGTGACCATCTCCACCAGCCGCTTCTGATTTGCCGGAGATATGGGGAACTCGGTTGTACTCGAGCGCGACAGGCTGGTGCCCGATGACGGCCGTACGGCGCGAAACTGCATTTCTGCGGGCAGCAGGAGAACCTTCTGGTAGCTGCTGATGTTGATGTCAGGTTTGACCCAGGCTTCCTTCATTCCCGAATCGCGCACGGGCACCATGCCGTCGTAGGTTTCGGCCCCGGTGTCGATGACGGGATTGCGGGGCGCGCAGGCAACCAGGCCGAGTGCCGCAATCAGAACCAGCGTCCGGAGAAAGACCATCTTCATGGTGTACACCCCTGAGGTTGGAGCCGGCAAGCCGGCTTGTCGAACACCACCTGCACCGCGCTGATGGCGCGTTCGAGGAAGCCGCCTTCGCAATAGGCCAGGTACCATTCCCACATGCGGATGAACTCATCCGGATAGCCCAGTCGACCGACATCGGGCGCTCGCTGCATGAATCGTTCACGCCAGATCTGCAGCGTTTTCGCATAGTCCAGGCCGATGTCGTGCAGATTGGTCATCTGCAGGTCCGCAACCCGGCTGACCGACGCCAGGATCGCGCCGCAGGAGGGCAGGGCGCCGCCGGGGAAGATGTATTTCTGGATGAAGTCGACGGAGTTCCGTGCCTGTTCGTAATTCCGGTCAGCAATAATGATCGACTGCAGCAGCATCCGCCCGGCCGGCTTCAATCGTTCGCTGCACACCCGGAAAAAAGTGTCGAGGAAGTCGTGGCCTACGGCCTCGATCATCTCGATGGAAACCAGCTTGTCGTAAGAGCCCGTCAGGTCGCGATAGTCGTCTTCCAGGAGCGTGATGCGATCACCAAGACCAGCCTGCCGGATCCGCTCGCTGGCAAACTCGAACTGGTTGCGCGAGATGGTTGTCGTGGTCACGCGGCAACCAAAATTCCGGGCGGCGTGCAGCGCCAGGCCGCCCCAACCGGTGCCGATTTCCAGCAGGTGATCGTCGGCTTTAAGGTCCAGCTTCCGGCAGACCAGGTCGAGCTTGTAGGTCGACGCTTCCTCCAAAGAGGCTTCGGGTCGCGGAAATACCGCGGACGAATACATCATCGCGGGGTCCAGGAAGAGCTGGAAAAATTCATTGCCGAGGTCGTAGTGGGCGTGAATGTTGCGCCGACTTCCCGCCCGCGAATTGCGGCGATACCGGTTGGCAAGCTTGAGCAGGGCGCCGCCGAACCGGGTAATGCCGGACTCCAGGCCGTTCATGACGTCACGATTGATCACCAGCAAACGCATGATGTCGGGCAGGTCGGACACGGTCCACTTGCCGGCCATGTAGGCTTCGGCGGCGCCAATGGTTCCGCCGGTGGCAATATCCGGATAGGTAGACAGATCATTGATCTGCACCAAAAGAATGCGGCCGGAGTCCGCGGCGCCGGGAGCGCCGAACAGCCGGCTGCCGAGCGGGTCCTGAAGGCGCAGTCGGCCGCAATTGAGTGACTCCAGCACACGGTGCACGCGGCGCCGCGCAAGATGCGTCAATTGACCAACGCCGGCCCCGCGTAAGGGCTGGATTGCGCCTGCGTCGTCGAGGCTGTTGTGTAAGATCTTCATGCCGCCGCCTGCTATTCCGCTTTGGGGCTCGTGCCGGCTGAGGCATGATCGTACACCGGCGCGGGGGAGAATTTCGATGCACAGACGGTGGCGACGCGGCACGGCGGCCGGCCGGAGGGGCGGGTTGGCGATCGGCTTGGTGTTTGTCATCAGTGGCTGCGGGGCGCCGCCGACCCCGCTGTCGGGACTGAATGCCTCCTATGAACGTGCGTTGGTCCGCACCGCGCCGCGGGCCGTGATGCTTGACGGCAAAGCCGAGCAGCGTGTGTTCGACAAGCTGCAGCGGTATTTCGCCGGCATGACGCCGGCATCGGTGCGCGAGCAGACGGCGATGGTATACGCGCCGGGAAGCTACCTGAACGATACGCTCGTTGGCATCGATGGGGCTCCGGGCATCGAAGGCTACTTCGGCCACACGGTCGAGTCGACAGACGTACTGACCGTCGAGTTTCTCGACCGGGCGCCGGTCGGTATCGACTGGTATGTACGCTGGCGCATGACGGTTGTCGTCAAGGGCCTCAATGGCGGCGCGCCCGTAATCAGCTACGGTGTCTCCCAGCTACGCTTCGACGCCGACGGGCGTGTGCTGCTGCACAAGGATTTCTGGGATTCCGGGACGGGCCTTCACGAACAGCTCCCGGTGCTCGGGACGATCGTCGGGCGGGTCCGCGCCGCGATTGCGCCCGGCGCAAGCGAAGCCTTACGGTGAATATTCTTCCCGAGCTTCTCGCGCGCGGCTTTGCCAGTACCGCAGTACTCATGTTCGTGGCGTGGCTGCTGAGCCTGCCCCTGCGCAACGTGGCCGTCGTGGATGTGTTCTGGGGGATTGCGATCGCCGGCGCCGGGCTTACCTGGCTGTCGCTCCAGGCGGATCCCGGACCGCGGGGCGCACTCGCCGTGCTGCTGGCCGTGGTGTGGGCCGCGCGCCTTGCCCTGCATATACTCTGGCGCAGTCGGGGCAAGCCCGAGGACCGCCGCTACCGCGTGATCCGTGCGCGCAACGAGCCAAACTTCAGCTTCAAGAGCCTCTATCTGGTTTTCGGTTTGCAGGCCGTGCTGGCGTGGATCGTCGCCATGCCGCTGCTGGGCGCCGTCCTCAGTCGAGAGCCTCTGGGCGCACTCGATTTTGCCGGCGCTGGCTTGTGGCTGGCGGGATTCGTATTGCAGGCGACGGCCGACTTCCAGTTGGCCCGCTTCCAGAAGCGGCCTGATGCCGACCGGGCAGTCATGGACCAGGGCGTGTGGCGGTACAGCCGTCATCCGAACTACTTTGGCGAGTTCCTGATGTGGTGGGGCATCTGGCTGATTGCCGCCGCGGGCGGCGCCTGGTGGACCTGCTTCAGCCCCCTGCTGCTGACTTTCCTGCTGCTCCGGGTGTCCGGCGTCGCGTTGACCGAGAAAGACATTGCCTCTCGCCGTCCCGAGTACCAGGACTATCTTCGGCGAACGAGTGCTTTCGTTCCCTGGCCCCCGACCTGAAGGAGTAAACCCCATGCGTCATTACGCACTTGCTGCCACCCTGTTTTTTGCCAGTCAGGCTTCGGCCAGCGACGGACCGTCACTGTGCGCGAACACGGAGCAGTCGGCGTCGGTACGGGCGCTGTATGCCACGGCGCCGGTGCCACCGACCTTCATGGCGGCCACCCGGCTTGGAATGTCCGAGGCGATCGTGGCGAGTGCCCTCGCCGGGAAGGAAACGGTTGGGACCAGCGGTGCCGGTTTTACCGAAGTCTGGGCGTCACTGGAGGGCTGGGGCAGTGTAACGGTGGCGATTATTAAAGGCGGCCAGGTCTTTGAAGTGCACGGGCCGGTGCCGGCGGGCGCCCCGTCCACGAAGAGCCAGTCATTCAATCTGCAGCCGGAGGGGGTTGGCCTGGGCGGGCATTTGCGCCCCGACAAGATCGGTGCCATCTACGCCATCGACATCGTCAGCGCGCAGGGACCGGTGCGCGGCGTGACCTTCCTCGATGCCGCCGGCGAGGGGATCTTTGGGGTCTACCTCCCGGAAGGAGCGGAGCCATCCCCGGAGCAGTTGAAGCGGTTCGAGCAAACCCGGGCGGTGATCAGTTCGCTGGCCAGGGTCTGCAACTAGTTGCGGGCGAGGGCCGGCACGATTCGCTTGCCGATCAGGCGAATGGCGTCAGCCGGATCGTCGTGGAGCCGGAAGCAGAGTTCGTTAACCCCCGCCTTCTGGAACTCGAGCAGTTCCGGCAGGTGCCCTTCCAGGTCATCCGGTGTTCCGGTAATCGTCAGGTTGGCGAGAAGTGCCGCGATGATCGATTCGGGCACGTCGGCGATCACGCCGGACCGGTCCCGGTAGGCCTTGAAAAAGGCCGGCTTGTGCTTTTCCACCAGCTCGCAGTCGCTGGCGCTTAAGAAAGACTCCAGGTACCAGCGGTCCAGCAGTCCCCGGAGCAGCAGCTCACGACGCGCCTCGCGCAGCGCAACCTCGCGATCGGGCTTGATGTGCCAGGCCCAGATGTTGCTGATCCGGTAGCCGGTAGCCGACCGGCCCTTGGCCGTGAGCGCGTCGGTGGTCCGGGTCACGGTCTCGACGATGCGCTGACGAATCATGTCGCTGTACATGACGCCGTCGGCGGCCGGCACCGTGGCGTGCAGCATCTGCGGCTGATTGGCGCCCGCGTATACCAATGGCGGTGTACCAGCCGTGCCGAACGTCGGCCGGTAGCCATACGCCTTGAAAAGCTGGCCCTGGTAGGTCACCGGCTTGCCGCTGCAGCCGGCCCGGATCAGTTCAATGGCCTCCCGCACGGCGCGGACCCGCTTGACCACCTCGATGCCTAGCCGGGCAACCCACTCACCGCCGCCGCCGACGACCAGGCCGGCGCGGCCGCCGGAGTACTCGTGAAGGGTGAGCAGGGCGTTGGCCATTTTCACCGGGTGCATTTCCCAGGGACTGATGACACAGACCCCGAGGCCCACTTTGCTGGTGGCCAGTGCTGCCGGGACCAGGCTCATGAAGGGATCCCGGCAGGAAAAATAGTTCTGCAACCACATCGTCTGAATCCCCGCCTGCTCGCAGAGACTCGCCAGTTCGGAGAGCTGTGCCGGCGTCTGGTCCGGCTCCAGAAGAACTTCGACGCGCATTAATGTACCTGCGAGCTTGTCCGGGATTGCTGCAGGTTACTGTGTCCGGCCTCTTTCTGCACGATGAGTGCACGGGGGAAGAGCACCGCATTTTCCTTGTACATGTGTTCGCGCAGGTCCCGGTCAAGGTCCCTGAGGCCTTCAAGCATCTCGCTGGCGGAGGCCGGTGTGGTGTAGTCGTCTGTCAGTTCACGCAGCCGCTGCAGCGCCTGCAAGGTGGAGTCGTGCTCATTTTCCATGCAGGCGATGGGGCCACCAACCGAACTGCCACAACGTGTGCTGGTCACCGCGTTGCTGGTCGCGAGTGACCGGATCATCGGGAACAGCGCTTCCTCCTCGTGTGCCAGGTGCGAGTCGAGTTCCGTGCCCAGCTGGCGCAATTCGGCGCCGAGCTCGCGCAGGCGGCGGTCGTCGGGCGATGCCGCTGATGCCGCCGCGGTGAGTTGCGTCAGTCGTGGCAGGGCCCCGCGCAAAAACGCGTGGTGTACATCCTCGATATGCGTCACGAGGTCAAGTATCGGCATGTTCCGGAAAGGGCTGATGTCGAGGGGAGGTTCTTTCTCCGCAACGTTCGCCGACTGCAGCATCATCAGCAGGATTGCCGGACTAAAGCCGCGGGTCCAGCAGAGCTGGCCGAGCATCACGGCCGGGTTGTCGCCATCCCGAAAAAGTCCGGTCGACTTCAGTACCCTGATCAGGCCCGGTGGCCCCTGCAGGAGTTCGGCAACGGTGGTCCGGGAATTGAGTGTCAGCATCATGGCTCCCTCCCCGCGGAGGGTGACGCGACAGGCCCCGTCCGGTACATAAGGGTTTGTACCAAGGCAAGAGCCTTCTGCCAGTGCAAAAACCGTTAAGCTGGGCCGGGCGCGGTTGCGACGAGGCAGGAAAATTGGCCAGGGTGAACGCGGTGCTGGCGCTGTGGGACAGGCTCTCCGCCTGGCCGGGCGGGAAATGGCTGTTCAGCCGCCTGATCTGCCTGAAGGCCCCGTATTTTTCATCCGTGCGGCCGACCTTTGTCGCGCTTCGGCCCGGCTATTGCGAAGTCACCATACCCAAGCGGCGCGCCGTGCAGAACCACATCGGCACGGTGCACGCGATCGCAATCTGCAACATGGCCGAGCTGGCTGCCGGGATCATGTCGGAGGCCACCGTGCCAGAGACTCACCGCTGGATTCCCAAGAGCATGACGGTGGAATATCTCAGGAAGGCGGGCACGAACCTGCGCGCCATCGCCAGCCTCGACCCTCTGCCCGCGTTTGGCCCGGCGGCCGAACTTCCGGTGCCAGTCACGGTGACAGACCGCGACGGCGCCGAAGTCTTTCGGGCCGAGATCCGCATGTGGGTGTCGCCAAGGAAGGAGTCCGGTGCGCGGTCTGATTGAGGCGCTCAATGGCCGTTTCGCCGCGGTATCGACAGGGCACAACGTGCTTCCGGTCCTCTGGCTGCATTCCTCGTGCAGTTGCTGTTCGGGGCGTGGCTGGTGCTCTTCCTGCTCTGCGCGCTGGTAACCCTGATGTTGGCCGGTATCGCCGCCAGCAGCGCGCTCGCAGTCAATCGTCGAGGATGAATGTGACCAGCATATTCACCTGATATTCAACGACCTTGCCTTTCGACACCCTCAGGTGTTGTTCCTTGATCCACGCGCTTTTGATATTGCGCAGGGTCTTGTTGGCGCGGGACAGGCCCTTGTTGATGGCGTCATCGAAGCTCTTCGATGATGTGGAGCTGATTTCGGAAACCTTGGCGACGGACATATGCGCTCTCCCGTTGTTGGTGTTGTCGAGAAGTGAGAGCCTTCGAGGCTAGGCTCGTGAGCTTCGGCTGTCAAACGACCGCGGAGTCAGCGCGCTTCGAGCACCACGACGCTGCAGGGCAGGCTGAGATAGCGCGGCGCCGTCCAGGGCACCTGATCATCCCGTGCGATCACGTCGTCCGGTGACTCCCGAGCGGTGTCCACGGCCAGGTGCCAGCGGCGTACTTGACCTTTCGGGAGTTGCACTGTCTCACGGCGGTCCGACATGTTGATCAGGACGTGCAATGCCTCTTTCTCCGGATGTTCGCTCGCCAGCGTGAACGCGAGAAAGCGTCCGTCGGGGTCCGCCCACGGGAGTTGGTTGAGCTCTCGGCCGTGCCAGACGATGTCCGTGGTGCCGCGCGCCGGATCGCCGGTCAAAAAATGCCGGCGCGACAGCGTCGGATGCCGCCGGCGCAGCGCAATAAACTGCCTGACGAAGTTCAGCATGCCGCCATTGGCCTCTGTGAGGCGCCAGTCGAACCAGGAAACGTCATTGTCCTGACACCAGCCGTTGTTGTTGCCGCGCTGCGTGCGCAAGACCTCGTCGCCAGCCAGGAGCATTGGCACGCCCTGGGACAGCAGCAGCAGCGCGATCGCGTTGCGGGCGTGCTGGCTTCTGAGTTGGAGCGTGGCTTCATCCAGGGTGTCGCCCTCGGTGCCACAGTTCCAGCTCAGGCTGTGCTCCCAGCCGTCCCGGTTGTCTTCGCCATTGGCGTCGTTGTGTTTCTCGCGGTAGCTGACCAGATCGCTGAGCGTGAAGCCGTCATGGCAAGTGATGAAATTAATGCTGTGTGCCGGCCGTCGGTCGCTGGCCTGGTAGAGATTACTGCTGCCAGCAAGGCAGGTGGCCAGGTCGCTGGTGAGTCCGGGTTCACCGCGCAGTACCCGCCGAAGCGTGTCGCGATAGCGGTCGTTCCACTCGCTCCAGTCGTGGCCCGGAAAATTGCCGACGAGATACAGGCCGGCAGCGTCCCACGGTTCTGCGATCAGCACTGTGCCGGGGAGGGCCTCTTCGATGGCCCAGGGAAAGGGCGGGTGCTCCAGTGGTGCGCCGTCGGTGCCACGAACAAGGACACTGGCCAGATCGAAGCGGAAGCCGTCGACGTGCCATTCTTCAGCCCAGATGCGCAGGGCCCTGACCAGCAATTGCGTGACGACCGGGTGATTGGCATTGATGCTGTTGCCGCAACCGGTGTAATCCCGGTAGGTCTCGCCATCCCGATGGTAAAACTCATTCGGCATCAGGCCCTTGTAATTCAGCGCGGGTCCACCGGCGCCGCCCTCAGCGGTGTGGTTGAGCACGACGTCAAGCAGCACGCCAATGCCGGCGGCGTGAAAGGCGGCCACCATTTCGCGGAACTCGTCGATCTGCTCCGCCGAGTCCGGCTGCGTGGAATAGCCCGGGTGCGGGCTGGCGAGCGCCACGGGGCTGTAGCCCCAGAAATTGTGCAAGCCCAGCGCCGCGACCGACGCGGGAACGTCCTGTTCATCAAAGGCGGCCACCGGCAGGAGCTGGACGTGGGTGATGCCGAGGTCCTGCAAATACGGAATTTTCTCGATCAGCCCGCTGAAGGTACCCGCTTGCCGGACACCGGCGGAGGGGTGACGCGTAAAGCCACCGACGTGAAGCTCATAGATGATGGCGTCGTCGAGGCCGATGGGTGCCGGGCGCGGCTTGTCTGCCGGCGGAGCAACGATGCCGCGCAGGCCGAGCGGCCCGCCGGGCCGCCAGTCGGCGCGTGACCAGCGTGTGGTGCTGATTGCGCGGGCCAGCGGATCGAGGACCTCGAGCTGCTGGCGTCCGTCGGCATCGAGGCGGGTCACCCGCCAGTTGTATTGTGTGCCGGCCGGCAGCTGGTCCACGGCAACGTGCCAGAAAAACGAGTGACGATGCAGCGGCAACGTCAGTGTGATGACCTGGAATGGCTCCGCATCGGCGGAACTCGTATAGAGCAGCAAATCCATCCCGGTCGCATCACGGCTGTAGACGCAGAAGTTCGTATGCGTCGGACTGTAGTTCGCGCCGGGCGGGGCGGGCGTGCCGGCTGTTGCCGTGTAGTTACTCGGCACTGAAAATCTGCAACCAGTCGTAGCGCATGCTCACGAGCAGCCAGCCGTTGGCGTTGGCGGCCTTCACAGACGCATCATCCGCCTCGTCGTAGGCGTACTCCCGCTCGAAGTCATCGTGACGGATCAGGATCTGCAGGTTCGGGACTTCTGGTTGCTGGCTGTAGCGGAGCATGTCGATGTCGCTCCCGGAGTTTACGTTGCCGATAGCGAGGATGGGACGCCGCCCGACTTGCAGGTCGAAGGTCAGTGGCCTCGTCGGCCCGCTGTTCAGCACATGGACGTTGCGCAGGCGGCGCAGGACGAGCCGACCGTCTTCCTCGCGCAGCGTACTGACCACGCTGCTGCCGATCACGTCGGCCGCGGCGATGCCGTAAATATCCTCTGCCAGTACTCGCACCAGTTCGACGCTGCCACTGGTGGTAATAAAGACCCGGAAGCCGTTGGCCCTGAGGTGGATGAGCAGTTCGCGCATCGGGCCGTAGGCCAGTTCCCGGTAGGGCTTCTCGAAGCCGGGGTGCAGGGCCGTCGCGAAGTACGCACGGATGTCTTGCCGGAATGCATCCTGGGTTTGGCCGGCATGTCCGGCGGCGAGCAACTGGAAGACGGCTTCGTCGCTGGCGACCTGCAGGTACTTGCTGCCGAGTTCCAGCGCCGCCCTGTACGGGAGCTCGGTATGCCATTCCGGGTGATCAGCGGCCACCCGGCGCAGTTGTTGCAGCGCGAACATGCCCTGCAGGCGAGGAATCTCCGGCCATAGCGTGCCGTCGTCGTCCAGCACGGCGACACGGTCAGCAGGGGTGACATAAGCGCGGCCGCCCGGCGTCGTCACGTCCGTGACGAACGCGAGAATCCTTGCGCGTGCCGGGGAATCCCGCCAGCCGGGCAGCGGATCTGCAGTGCACCACGTGGGCAAGCCCAGCGCCAGGACAGCCAGAATTGCTGTAAATCGACACACCACGCACGTTCCTGTGTAGCCCCTGGCGCAGTATAGTCAGGTCCATGACCCGCTTCCCGCTCTCGCGACTGGTTCTTGCCGTCCTCGGCGTGCTGCATTTCATCGCCGCGCCCTGTGTGATGGCAATGACGGTCGCCGACGCGGAAGCGCCTTGCGAGCACTGTCCGCCGGGCAGCGAGGCCATGCCTTGCCTGACGACGGCAGCCGACCCCGCAGGCAGCGACATGGCGCCGGGAACCGGCCGCTTTCGACCGGCAGTGCCGCCGGCCACCGTGACCGTGCTTGCGCCGCCCGTGGCGACGGCGGCGATGACTCCGGAGCGGGCAAGTCCCGCGCGCCGTATCGCGTTTGCCACCGGACGACACTCCGGCGATCCCCCGCTTCGCGTTCTCCATCAGAAGTTCCGCAACTAGGCAGCCCTGCAACGGCCCCGCCCGCTGAGGTTCAGCGCCGGGGAACCAGAACCGGTTAATCCATGCCGGTTCAGCACAGGAGTTTGCCGATGTCTGACAATTACACACGCCGCGCGGGGCGCCGCCGCTTTCTGCAGGGCCTTGCCCTGGGCGCCGCCACCGTCGGGTTGGGCTGGCGTCCCGCCCGAGCGGCCGCCCCGCCCGCCATCCTGCGCGGCAACGATTTTGATTTGCGCATCGGTGCAGAGCCCGTGAATTTCAAGGGCCGCGAACGCACCGCGATTACTGTGAACGGCTCGCTGCCGGCCCCGGTTTTGCACTGGCGGGAAGGCGACACGGTGACTTTGCGGGTCACCAACACGCTGGACGAGACCACATCGATTCACTGGCACGGCCTGCTGTTGCCGGCGGGGATGGACGGTGTGCCTGGCCTGAGTTATCCGGGCATACGTCCTGGTGAAACATTTGTCTATCGGTTTCCCGTTCGTCAAAACGGCACGTACTGGTACCACAGCCACTCCGGTATGCACGAGCAGCTCGGGCTGTACGGCGCACTCGTCATCGAGCCGCACGCGGCTGATCCGCTGGACGTCGACAGGGATCACGTCATCGTGCTCTCGGACTGGACCGACGAAAACCCGCATCGCGTGCTCGCCAATCTCAAGAAGCAGTCGGATTACTACAACTTTAATCAGCGCACGGTCGCCGATTTTTTCCGGGACGTGAAACGCACCGGACTGGGCGCGACGCTGGCCGACCGCCGCATGTGGGGCAACATGCGCATGAATCCCACTGACCTTGCCGACGTCAGTGGCTACACCTACACCTACCTGATGAACGGCGAGGCCCCCGCTGGTAACTGGACGGGGCAGTTCCGCCCCGGTGAGCGCGTGCGCCTGCGTTTCATCAATGCGGCGGCCATGACGATGTTCGACGTGCGGATTCCCGGGCTCAAGATGACCGTGGTGGCGACCGACGGTCAGCCCGTCGTGCCGGTGACAGTTGATGAGTTCCGCATTGGCAACGCGGAATGCTATGACGTGCTGGTGACGCCGGAGGGCGATCAGGCCTGGACGATTTTCGCCCAGTCCATGGATCGCACGGGCTTTGCCCGCGGCACACTGGCTCCGCGGGCAGGGATGTCAGCCGCCGTGCCTGCCCCCGATCCGCGCGTGCTGCTCACGATGGCGGACATGGGGCACGGTGAATCCGGCCACGACATGGCCGCCATGGCGGGCCACGAAGGTCATGAGATGCCGGCCACAGCCGGTTCCGGGTCGCCGATCCACCACGCGCCGACCGAGTTTGGTCCGGGCGTCGATATGCGTGCCACCAGTCCGTCGCCACGCCTTGATGACCCCGGCGTCGGCCTGCGCGATAACGGGCGGCGGGTGCTGACTTACGCCGATCTCGCCAGTCCCTGGCCGGACCCCGATGGTCGCGAGCCCCTGCGCACCATCGAGCTGCACCTGACGGGCAACATGGAGCGCTACACCTGGTCTTTCAACGGCCTGAAGATGTCGGAGACTGGCCCCATACGGCTCACGCTCGGCGAGCGGGTGCGCTTCGTGCTCGTTAACGACACCATGATGGATCACCCGATTCACCTGCACGGGATGTGGAGTGATCTCGAAGACGAGCAAGGCCACTTCAAGGTGCGCAAGCACACACTAAGTGTGAAGGCCGGGCATCGGCTCAGTTACCGCGTTACCGCCGACGCGCCCGGTGCCTGGGCTTACCACTGTCACCTGTTGCTGCACATGGAGAGCGGTATGTTCCGCACGGTGATCGTGGCGGACGCGGCACCGGACAGTTCGCCAGCAACGGGCCACGACCATGGTTGAGTCTCTGAATTGTCGACGCTTGCTGGCCGTGCTGGCAACCATCCTCGTGCTGGGGCCGCGGCTGGCCATTGCCGAAGATTCAGCCCCGAGCGTGGCCGCCCACATGAATGACAACCCGTGGCAGACGATGTTCCTGCTGGACCGGTTTGAGTGGCAGAACGCCGGCGGGGAGGGCGATGCGCTGGTCTGGGATGTGAACGCCTGGACGGGCACTGATGACCACCGCGTTCTCCTGCGTGCCGCCGGGGAGCGTGTCGATGGCACCACTGAAGAGAACCGGGTGGAGTTGCTCTGGTGGCACCCGGTGGCCAGCCGCTGGGACCTCGTGGCCGGACTCCGCCAGGATCTGGAGCCAGTGACCCCACGCAGCTACGCGGCGCTGGGTGTCCAGGGTCTGGCACCGTGGTGGGTGCATGTTGAAGCAACCGCCTACCTTGGCGAGCGTGGGCAGACTGCCGTCACGCTGGAAGCCGAGACCGACCTGTTGCTGACCAACCGGCTGGTACTGACGCCCCGGGTGGAGGCGCAGGCCTACGGCCGGGATGACGAACGCAACGGGATCGGCAAGGGACTGAGTGAAATCACCGCCGGCCTGCGCCTGCGCTACGAGATCCGGCGGGAATTTGCCCCCTACGTCGGGCTGGAGTGGGCCGGCAAGCTGGGCGACACGGCCGATTTCGCCAGGGCTGGCGGTGAAAGTGTGCGCGATGCACGGTGGGTGGCCGGGGTTCGCGCCTGGTTCTAGGGGCGCGGGTCCGGCCAGGTTTGTGAAGGCCATCAACGGCAAGCCGGGTCAATTGAGCCACGATGTTTACCCTATGCGCACCTTCGTTGATGTCCCGTACTTTGTCGCCAATCCCCTGCAGGCGAATGCCCTGGCACGCCTGCGGCACGCGGTGACCTTTCCCGGCGGCCTGGTCGTGCTGTCCGGGGGGCCGGGCGTCGGCAAGACCAGTTTTGTCCGGCAAGCGCTGGCGGCCGTCGATGGCGACGTCCAGCTGCTGCCCGTCGACCTGCGCGGTGGTGACTCGGCCGATCTTTTTGACGGTCTTCTGCGTGGTCTCGGGGCGGCGTCCGGCGAGTCGTCCGGCCGGTCGGTCATCGCGCGATTGTGCGAGGCCTTGCAGGCACAGCGAACCAGCGGCCGCCAGCTGATCCTGTCACTGGACGTGTCCGGCCTCAATGTCGACCTGGCAAGGCGCCTGCTTCGGCTCCAGCACCTGACCGGGGAGCAGGAGACGCCGGTGTCACTGATCCTCCAGGGGCCGCACACCCTGCAGAAGAATCTCGATATACCCGGGCTGATCCAGCTCCGGCAGCGACTCAGTTTCCGCCACAGGGCCAGGGCGCTGACGCTGCTGGAAACGGCGGCTTACGTGCGTCATTGCCTGTCGGCGAGCGGCGGCAACCCCGATGAACAGATGGCAGCGAATGCCGCGGCCAGCGTATACCTCTACGTGGCCGGCGTACCGCGCCTGATCAATACGCTCATGGACGCTGTACTTGGTGAGCTTGCGGCCCGGCAGTCCGGGAAGATTGATGCCGAGCTGGTGCGCCAGGTCGCGGAACAGCTGGGCTGGAAGCCGATCGGGAATCGCGGCGCCGCGGACCCCGCCAGCAAGCCTGTGTCCGCATCGACTCCGCGCGCGGCGGGACTGGCCGCACCGCGGCCTGCGGCGCCGGAGACCGGTGCCGTGTTGCCGGCAAGTGATGCCACACTAAAGCTGCAGATCGGCCGGACGGCCGACGCCCCCGGCGCTGGCGCAACTCCGGCCGGGACGCCAGCCGGGAATCGGACGCCATTTAAGGAATCACTTCCCCTCCCGCCCGTGCCCATGGACGAGATCGACACCGGGGCCACGGGCATGCTGCGACTGGAAGACCTGGACGAACGTTTTGCCGAGACCATGTTCTCGGAGGACTCCGGCCACTTCAAGATTCTGGTTGAGGCCGGCAAGCCGAACTGACGCTGCCCAATCTGCTGACCTGGCCCGCGGCCCCGCGTTTGCGGGTATCTTGCGCGTCATGGCCGTTGCCGCAGCAGACTGCCCTCTGTGTTTAAACCCGGATGTGCCTGTGCTCTGGCGCGATGCGCAGCTGCGCGTCGTCAGCGCGGCTGACGTCGTTTATCCCGGCTTTGTTCGCGTCATCTGGAATGCGCACGTGCGCGAGATGACAGACCTTGAGCCGGATGAGCGCGAACATTGTCTGCGGGTGGTCTTTGCCGTCGAGCGCGCACTGCGGGATACGCTACACCCCGACAAAATCAACGTCGCCTCGCTCGGCAACCAGGTTCCCCATGTTCACTGGCATGTAATTTCCCGCTTCGCGGATGACGCACATTTTCCAGACCCGGTGTGGGCCGACCGGCGCCGACCCGGATTTGCACATCCCTTTGACGAAGCGCAATTCTGCGCGCGGCTCATCCGGATCCTCGGCAGCTGAGTCAGGACTGGCCCATCCACTTCAGCATGCCGGCCATGCGCTGCACGAAGGCGACCGGGTCTTTCTCCCTGATGCGCATGGCCTGCAGCGCCGCCTCGATGCCGATCACGAGCTCGTATTCCCGGTTCAGCATGCCGTCGACGACCCGTTCGGCGCAGTCCTCCGCGCTCATGCCGCTGCCCGTGTCCCAGGTGCTGGTGCCGTACTCTGAGCCGTCGCCGGTCAGCGCGTGGCGGAAGACGTTGCTCGTGATCCCGGCGATGACCAGCATCGTCACGTCGATGTTGTCTTCCAGATGCTCGATCCGCAGCGTGTCGAAGTAGCCGTGTAGAGCGTGCTTCGCGGCGCAATAGGCGCTGTGATGCGGGACCGCGTGCTTGCCCGCTACTGATGACGTCACGACCAGGTGGCCGCTTTTCTGCTCGATCATCCGCGGCAGCACCAGCTTGGTCAGCGCAACTGGCCCGAAGAAATCCACTTCCATGATCCGGCGGTCCACCTCAAGCCCGGTGTCCTTAGCTGCCGAGCGCTGGCCGATGCCGGCGTTGTTGACCAGCACATCGAGACGCGCGAACTTGCCGAGAACCTCGCGCGCTGCGTCCTCCCGCTGATCCGCGTCCGTGATGTCCAGCGGTACGACGTGCACGCGGCCTGGCCCGGTTGTGCACGCGGCTTTCACCCGCTCGAGTTCCGCCCGCCGCCGCGCCGAAATGATGAGGTCGGCGCCTTCCCGGTGAAACACCGTGGCCATGCCCTCGCCGACGCCGGATGAGGCGCCCGTGATCCAGATGGTCTTGTTCTTCAGTTTCATCGTCGCCGTGCTCCGGGGCCGGGATGAATGACGGTATCGTTCGCGTGGAGTTATGTAAACCACGGCGACACCCCCCGTCGGGCCGCTAGGCCGCACGCCCCGGCAAGCGTATGTTGGGGCGAAACAGCTGGCTTGCACCTGACAGCAGGTGCGAGCACCAGCTCGGCACGTCTGACGGGGGATCGTCATGAAATCGTGGTGGGGAATCGTTGCACTGTGTCTGCTATCGGTCGCGGTGCGGGCTGGCCCGCTCACGGCCGCGAAAATCGCGTTCACCAGCAACCGCGACGGCAATACCGATATCTTCGTCATGAACCCCGACGGCTCGGGCCAGACCAACGTCAGCAACAACGGGGCGGCGGACCTGTACCCCACCTGGTCGCCCGACGGTAAGCGGATTGCGTTCTTTAGCAACCGCGTCGGTCAAAACCAGATCTACGTCATGAACGCCGACGGCTCGGGCCAGACCAATGTCAGCGACACCGTGGTGGACGACTACAATCCCGCCTGGTCGCCGGACGGCACCCGGATCGCGTTCATTAGCAACCGCGACGGCAACGACGAGATCTACGTCATGAACGCCAATGGCACGGGTCAGACCCGGCTCACCACTGACCTGTCGTTGGACCTCAATCCCGCGTGGTCGCCGGACGGCACCCGGATCGCGTTCCAAAGCTCCCGCGACGGCAACCCCGAGATTTACGTGATGAACGCCAACGGCACCGGCCAGACCCGGCTCACCAGCAATGTGGGGATCTCCGACGCCGATCCCGCCTGGTCGCCCGATGGCAGCCAGATCGCGTTCGGCAGTACCCGCGACGGCAACTCTCAGATCTATGTCATGAACGCCAATGGCACGGGCCAGACCCGGCTCAGCAACAACGCGGTGTTCGACTTTGACCCCACCTGGTCGGCCGACGGCAGCCAGATCGCGTTCTGGAGCCAGCGCGAAGGCAACAACAACGAGATCTACGTGATGAACGCCAACGGCACGGGCCAGACGAACCTCAGCAACAACGGGGCGGGGGATGACAAGCCCGCCTGGTCGCCCATTGGCAGGCAAATCGCGTTCACCAGCTCCCGCGATGGCAACAACGAAATCTACGTCATGAATGCCAACGGCACGGGGCAGGTCCGGCTCACCAGCAACACGGCAACTGATATCGAGCCTGCCTGGTCGCCTGACGGCAGCCGGATCGCGTTCACAAGCGCCCGCGACGGCAATGGCGAGATCTATGTGATGAACGCCGACGGTTCAAACCAGACCCGGCTCACCAGCAATACGACGAATGACGAACAGCCCGCCTGGTCACCTGATGGCGCCCGGATCGTGTTCAGGAGTAGTCGCAATGGCCTGGCCGAGATCTACGTCATGAACGCCGAGGGCACGGGCCAGACCCGGCTTACCAACAACTCGGTGACCGACTCCTACCCGACCTGGTCGCCCGACGGCACCCGGATCGCGTTCCAAAGCTCCCGCGACGGCAACCCCGAGATTTACGTGAT
>JAQBGF010000202.1:0-5040 GCA_032122615.1 Gammaproteobacteria bacterium
CCATAGCGTTGGGGCAAAATCAGGTGATGCAGAGCGACCGATTTCTGCTTACGACCGAAAACTATCAGATGCTCGGTGGCGCAGGAATTTCTGTCGCAGCTTTGCTAGAGCTCAGCGAGCTGCCGACGTGCCTGATCAAGCTCAAGTTCACCCGCTTCAAATGCTTTGCTGATATCCACCATCGCGGCCAATTGCTGGCGCACCACTTCGCCGATATGTACGGTGAGAATTTTTCCGTCGCTGGCAACGAGTACCGAGAAGGGCAACCCGAGTCCGTCCAGGCCAAACAGGTCGCTGACGGCCATTGCGTCGGCTTCGCCTGACAGTATCGGGTAGCTGATGCCGGCTTCTGCGATATAGCTTTGGACATCGGGTTGGCGGTCAATGGCTATCCCTACAACCTGAATTCCGGTGGCGGATCGTTCATTGTGCAGGGCCTGTAACAGCGGCATTTCGCGGCGACAGGGGGCACACCAGGTGGCCCAGAAATTGATCAGCAGGGTGCGCCCGGCCCACTCCGCCACCGCCCGTGGCTGACCGCGGAGGTCGTTCAGGGTGAGCTCGGGCAGGGGGCTGCCGATACCCACTGCCGCGTCTGAATCCTCAGTAGAAACAATCCCTTGCTTATTAGCAGTTATCTCATCACCAGAGTCAACAGTGGTATTGACAGCAGGGACCGAAAGCCAGCTTTCGCCAAAGCGAACACCGGCAAACAGGAACACCGCTATCCACAGACCGATGGCCACTTTGTGAACAGGGCGCATGGCTCCGGGCTCCGTGGTCAGGGCTCAGGGCTGGTTGGTTGCGACAGCGGTCGTGGCGGTGCCCGCCGGGTCGCCGAAGACGGACCGCAGGTGGGCGGCAAATTCTGCCGCCGGCTTGAAGCCGACAATGCGCCGTGAGGTCTGCTCCTGGCCGTCCGCCGTGAAGAACATGATGGTGGGAGGGCCAATGATACCGAAGTGCTGCATCAGGGCCTGATCCTCGGCATCGACCGCGGTCACGTCAGCTTGCAGAACCACGGCGTCCGTCAGGGCGGCCCGGACGACGGGATCGGGGAAGGTGTACTTCTCCAATTCCTTGCAGGACACGCACCAGTCTGCGTAGAAATCGAGAACGACGGGCCGGCCCTCGGCGGCGGCACTCGCGACAGCCCGTTCGAGGTCGTCGATGGTCTTGATGCGGGTGAATTGCAGATGCGCGTCGCCCGCTGGGTCATTGCCCGTTACTGACGGCCCGCTGGCGAACTTTAAGGGGCGCAACGCGTCGTCGTTGCCGGCGAGCGCCCCGACCAGCAGGGCCACACCGTAAAGAATGGCGACTATGCCAAAGCCCTTGCCGAGCTTGCGGGACATGGTGGCGGAACCGTCCAGCGGCGCGAAGGCGCCTAAGAAGATGCCGCCGATGACGAGCAGCACGGCCCATAAGGCGAGCGTCACAGTGCCGGGCCACAGGCGGTCGAGCATCCACACCGCCATCCCGAGCATCATCAGTCCGAAGGCGGCTTTTACCGACACCATCCACGGCCCGGCCTTGGGCATCAGGCGCCCCGCCGAGGCGCCGATGGCCAGCAACGGTATGCCCATGCCGATCGCCAGCGCGAACAGGGCCATGGCGCCGCGTGCCACGTCGCCGGTTTTGGCAATTACGGTCAGCGCGGCAACCAGCGGGGGTGTTACGCAGGTGGTCACGACCGCGGCCGAAATGATGCCCATGATGCCGGCGCCGACGAAGCTGCCGGAGCGCTGCTGGCCCGAGATCGTGTTGAGTTTCGTTTGCCAGGACGCCGGGATTTGCAGGTCGAACAGGCCGAACATCGACAGCGCGAGAGCCGCGAACAGCAGCGCCACACCGATGATCACCGCGGGCTGCTGTAACACGGCCTGCACCTGCGACCCGGCGGCGGCGAAGACCGCGCCTAAGATCGTGTAGGTCACTGCCATGCCGAGCACGAAGGCGACCGACAGCAGGAACGACTTTCCTGAACCGCCGTGGCCCTCGCGCTCCGTCGTGCTGTGCCCCACGATGATTCCCGACAGGATCGGGTACATGGGCAGGCAGCAGGGCGTGAAGGAGAGCAGCAGGCCCAGGCCGGCGAACATGGCCATCACGGCGAACAGGTTGCCGTCGCGAATGAGCGTGAACAGGAGGTCCTGTTCGGATTCGGCCGTAGGAGCGGCTTCAGCCGCGACTCCGACTGAAGTCGCGGCTGAAGCCGCTCCTACGGCCGCTCCTGCGGCCGTGGCAGCGGGCAAGTCCATCGTCACCGCCACGGTCTGCGGCGGGTAGCAGATGCTGTCTTCCTTGCAACCCTGGAAGCGAATCGTCAGCGGCAGACTTTGCGCGCCAGGCCCGCTGCGGGTCAGTGGCACCGTCATCGTCACTTCGTCGTAGAACACGAGCGTGTCGCCGTATTCCTCGTCAACCTTGGGCAGGCCGGGCGGCAGCGAGGGCGAGGCGAGTTGTACCGACTGGCTCTTCGTTTCCACACCGAGCGTGTGCCGATACAGGTAGTAGCCGGGGGCGATCCGCCACAACATCTGCAAGGTGAAGGGGTCAGCGAGTTCTGTCCGGAAGTTGAAGGCCTGCTCGACCGGCAGCGGTTCGTCCTTGGGGCCGCCGCCGCGCGAACCGAGCAGCGCGCCCAGGCGGCCGGGCGCCGGGGCGCCGCCACTGGCCGGCAAGACGACATTGGTGACCCAGACCTGCGGCGGGTAGCACAGGCCCACATCCGCGCAGCCTTGTGATTTGATGGCGAGCGCGAGGCTGTCGATTCCGGCGCTGCGTCCGGCAATCGGCAACCGGATCTCGGCGCTGCCCCGGTAGATATGCATTTCGCCGAAATACTCGTCGGTGTAGAGCTTGCCTTCGGGCATGACCGCCTGGCCCAGCGAGATGCCAGCGGTGCGGCTCTCGAAGCTCATGCGCTCCTGGTACAGGTAGTGCTCAGGCTCGATCGTCCACCGGACCAGCAGGGCATCGGCCGCCGCGGTGACGGTGTAGCGGAAGGCTTGTTCAGGTTTGAGGATGTCCTGGTCTTGAGCCATCGCGACCGACGCTAAGACCGCGGCCAGCGTTGCTACCACCACCTGAAAGACTCGCTTCATGCGCCTGTTGCCTGCCCGATCCAGCTCAGATAGTCGCGCGAGCCGGCAACCACCGGTAGCGCAATAATTTCAGGCAAATCATAGGGATGGCGCTCCCGTAGTGCGATCTCGAGCGCCGCGTACCGGGCGGCCCTGGTCTTGATGACCAGCAGCACCTCGGTGTCGTCTCTGATTTGCCCGTCCCACCGGTACATAGACCGGATTCCCGAAACACAATTCACGCACGCTGCCAGCTCGGCGGCGAGGAGCGCGGTCGCAATTCCGGCAGCCGTGGCCTCGTCCGGGCAGGTGCACAGCACGATCAGGGCGTCGGACGGTGCCGCGGCGTCGGGGGTATCGGTCATCCGGCGAATTATGTGGGAAAAAGAGGACATGCCCCCTTCCCGGCCTTGAAATTCCAGCCATCGCCCCTATGATTAGCAGCCCCAAGGGGAGAGTGCTAACGATTTGACGCGCCGCGCCACTAACGGCGTCGGTGCTCAAGCCCAACACCATGATATTCAAGGAGTTTCAGCCCATGAAGATCCGTCCGCTTCACGATCGAGTCATTATCAAGCGCACCGAAGAGGACCGTAAGTCCCCCGGTGGCATCGTCATCCCCGATTCCGCGACCGAGAAGCCCATCAAGGGCAAGGTCATCGCTGTCGGCAAGGGCCGGATCCTCGAGAACGGCGACATTCGGCCCCTCGACCTCAAGGCCGGCGACAAGGTGCTGTTCGGCAAGTACAGCGGCACCGAGGTCAAGATTGATGGCGACGAGCTGCTCGTCATGAAGGAAGACGACATCATGGCTGTCATCGAAGGCTGAATGACACCACCCAGACAAACTGACCTTTAAGTAAGGAAGACATCAAATGGCTGCCAAAGAAGTACGTTTCAGTGATGACGCCCGGGCGCGCATGTTCGCCGGCGTCAATATCCTGGCCGACGCCGTCAAGGTGACGCTGGGCCCCAAGGGCCGCAACGTCGTGCTCGACAAGAGCTTCGGCGCACCGACCGTCACGAAAGACGGCGTTTCCGTTGCGAAGGAAATCGAGCTCGAAGACAAGTTCCAGAACATGGGCGCGCAGATGTTGAAGGAAGTTGCTTCCAACACCTCCGACGTTGCCGGTGACGGCACCACCACCGCCACGGTGCTGGCGCAGTCGATCCTGAAGGAAGGCCTGAAGGCTGTGGCCGCGGGCATGAACCCGATGGATCTGAAGCGCGGCATCGACAAGGCTTCCGCCGCCATCGTCGAGCGTCTCGGCAAGTTGTCGAAGAGCTGCCAGGACGACAAGGCCATCGCGCAGGTCGGCACGATCTCCGCCAACGGCGACGAGTCGATCGGCAACACGCTGGCCGAAGCCATGGGCAAGGTCGGCAAGCAGGGCGTGATCACCGTCGAAGACGGTTCCGGTCTTGAGAACGAGCTGGACGTGGTCGAGGGCATGCAGTTCGATCGCGGCTACCTGTCCCCGTACTTCATCAATAACGCCGCCGAGCAAAACGCCGAACTCGAACAGCCCTATATCCTGCTGTACGACAAGAAAGTCTCGAATATCCGCGAGCTGCTGCCGCTGCTGGAGGCTGTTGCCAAGTCCGGCAAGCCCCTGCTGGTGGTTGCCGAGGACTGCGAGGGCGAGGCCCTGGCCACGCTGGTCGTCAACACCATCCGCGGCATCGTCAAGGTCTGCGCCGTGAAGGCCCCGGGCTTCGGTGATCGTCGCAAGGCGATGTTGCAGGACATGGCCATCCTCACGGGCGGCCAGGTTATTGCGGAAGAAGTCGGCCTGTCGCTGGAGAAGGCCCGCCTGGAAGACCTGGGCAAGGCCAAGAAGGTGATCATCGACAAGGAAAACACCACGATCATCGACGGTGCCGGCAAGAGCAAGGACATCAAGGCCCGCGTCGAGCAGATCAACAAGGAAATCGAAGCGACCACCTCCGACTA
>JAQBGF010000203.1:0-4980 GCA_032122615.1 Gammaproteobacteria bacterium
AAATTCCGGCGACGCGAACAGCACCGTAGCGCCCCCGTGGTTGATGATCCAGGCTATCTGCTCGGGGGTCAGGCGTGGATTGACGGTGTGCAATACCCGCCCGGAGCAGCACACCGCGTAGTACAGCTCGAAATGACGGAAGTCGTTCCACGCGAGCGTCGCCACGCGAGCCGATGCAGGCAGATTCAGCCGTGCCAGCGCATTGGCCAGCCGGGCGGCGCGGGCAAACGCATCCCGGTAGGTATAGCGGTGCCGCGGGTGGTCGGCCGTGATGGACACGATCACCTGCTCACCGTGATTCTGCTGCGCGTGGCGCAGAATGCCGGTGATCGTCAGGGGCACGTCCATCATCAGACCATGCATGGCCCTTATCCTCGCACGAAGTCCGCCAGTCCGGGCCAGTCTCGCACGGCCCTCTTCGGCGGCAGGTCATCCTGCCCAACAAGGAAGAGTTGGGAGCGGGTGCATCTTTGAAGGGCAACTATCGGGCTATTTGCTGACATTCATCTCAGTCGTCCGGAAGCATGATTGTCCCGTCACCAATAAAGACCGAACTTCCTCCAACCCTCACGTCGGTAATCTCATTGCCGCTCAGGCCAAGTTGAACATGAAGCCAGCTCGGACGGCCCATTTGGACACCTTGTCGAATTAGTATGCTGGCAGATTCTTTGCCGCGTGCCACGCCATAACGGACCAGATAGCAGCCTAAGGGACCAGCGGCGCTTCCCGTCGCCGGGTCTTCTCGACCGTCAAGTCCCAACTTGCGTCCATACACCGTGGCGCCGTCATCAGTGGGTTCCGTCGAGAACATGAAGACGGATTGCTTCGCCAGACCCGCTTTTTGAAGCACCGTAGATATGGCGCTGGTATTTAGCCTTGCGCGATCAACCACCGCTCGTGACGTCAGAGGGATAAAGAGAAAGCTCGCGCCACCGGAGACTTCTTGTACAGGGAGTAAGGTCGACTTCAGCTCCGAAGGTTTGACTCCCAAGGCCACAGCCATGCTGTTGACGTTCTGGAGGGTTTTGCCGAACTTCGGCGTTATGTCGTGCATCCACGCGAAACGCAGGCCGTCGCCGTTCCATTCGAGTTCCACGATGACCGGGCCAATGCCTTCACTGAAGACGACTTGCGCCGTGCCCGGCGCAATGGCGCCAGCACGAGCAAGAGCGAAAGCGGTCCCAATGGTTGGATGACCCGCAAAGGGTAATTCCCAATTGGGCCCGAAGATACGCACTCGAAAATCAGCGTCCTCATCGTCGGGCGGGAAGATGAATGTCGTTTCCGAGAAAGACATCTCACGTGCGATGCTCTGCATGAGATCCGTCGTCAGCCCTTGGGGCTCCATAAAGACAGCAAGCTGATTGCCCGTGAGGGGTTCGTCTGTGAATACGTCCCACTGATCGTAGTGATACGTTCGAGCCAGACTGGTCTCAGCTGGTTCTTGAGCCCCAGCAGCGGAGACCGCCAGAGAAGAGCAAACAAGTAGGGTGTTGAGAATAGAAAGGCTACCCTGATGCACCAGTGGTGCGCTCGCTAAGATGAGGGGCCGTCCGAACATAATTGCAAGATTACTCGACGAGAACCACCTAGACGAGCCCGACTGGCTGCTTTGGGATGCGGATTCAACCGGTCGACGCAACACCGTCCGCGATGACGCCATGAAGTCTGGAGCGGAGTCCGCGGGTGCTGTGAGTTCCCGGCTAAGGCCTTCGCTGTCGCCTGCGCGCCGGAGGTCCAGCGCATCCTCAGCGGCGCAGCGCGAAAACCGGCCGCGAGCGGCTCAGGCCCTTGAGGTTGAGCTCGCCCCGGTCATCGAAGTTCAAGCCGGAGCCGTCCAGCAGATCACAGGTGATGCCCGACACCAGCACCTCGTCAGGCTTCGCCAGCGCCGCGATGCGGGCCGCGGTGTGGACCGCGACACCACGCGCCTGCCCGCCGACGATCTCGACCTCGCCGGTATGGATGCCCGCGCGCAAACGCAGTCCCAGCCGCTCGGCAGCCGGGCCCATCGCGGCGGCGGCGTGCACTGCGCGGGCGGCCCCGTCGAATAGCGCCAGGATTCCGTCGCCCAGGGTAGTGAGCTCGCGGCCGCGAAAGCGGTCCATCACTGTGCGCGCCGCCTCGTGGTGCTCGCGGAGTAGGTCCGCCCAGGCGGCATCACCGAGGCGCTCCACCACGGCGGTCGAGTCGACGATGTCCGAAAACAGGATCGTCGCGAGCACGCGCTCGCCGAGCTCGTCGGGCGAGCGGCCGAAGGAGTGGGCGCTGGTAAACTCGACCGACTCCCAGGGCACCTCACCGGCCACCCAGCCGTCGTGCCCCGGCGGAATCTCGTAGGCGTCGTCGGGTCCGATGGTCATGCGCGTGCCGTCGTCCATCAGCACCTCGAGCGTGCCCGACAGGGTGTAGCCGACATGTCTGTGCTGGCAGGATCGCGTGCCCGCGATCGGCGCGACGTCCTTCGACCAGCGCCAGCCCGGCTGGAACACGAAGCGCGCGATCTGGGTCTCGTCGAGCGTGATGACGTCCATACGCCCGCTCGGAAAGCTGCGTACCTCGTCGGGGGTGCGGAAACCTTTGCGTTGCAATCGCGGCATGCCGCGGATAGTGCGCGCTCCTCCGGCGCGCCGCAACCGGCGCAGCGACAACGGGCCCCGGCGCCAGCGCCGCTTGCATTCAGGCTCCCGATTCCGCTGTCTCGCCCCCTGGACTCGCCCATCTTCCGAAAGTCTTTCACATACGTGACCCGAACCTTACGGGCTGAAAGTCGTAGATTTCGTGTTTATAGTCGCATGCCTGACCCAATCTGGGGATCTTCTTAGGGTCAGAAGCAGTCGCCTGGCGAAGCGTGGATTCAAAGAAGTGAGTGTCGCCTAACGGCCAATTCCGGACATCGCTAAATGGATCTTTGTCGATGTGAAAGTCGATACGTCAGTCCTCCAAACTAATCAGACCAAACAGCAGCAAGCTATAGACCGTTAGTTGGAATGCGCCGTTAAACGAACTTGCGCCAATCTCGGTCTGCCACATCTGGAACAACGCGGCCCCGAACGTGCCAAAAAGAAGAAGCCAGATAACGACGCCCGCGCCAAACCCGTTTAGCGCGTGAATCTTAGCCGCGCGGAATTCGGCGCTCGTTCCAGCCCGATATTTCCACATGTTCCAGGCACCAAGGGCGACAAGAGTCCCGCAGATAAATTCAAGAACGAGTACGACTAGTAGCACGGCCCAGATCAGAGCCGGCTGAGTCGTCACAGGCATAACCGATTCAGGATATGCGGCGTGATCAGCTTGACTGAGTACGTAAGCGAACGAAGCAAACATACCGCCGGTGATATTCGCTACATTCTGTACGGCGTAAGAAAACACCAAAAGGCTAAAGATTGCAGTGAAGATAATTTTCCAAACACGAACGTTCATAGACCTCAATCTCGCCTGTTGATTTCCATCACAAGGGGAAGAGCCTAACCCAGTTGCTCGCAGTCTTGAATGGGTCGTTAGCAGTCCATGGCCCTTACCCTCGCACGAAGTCTGCCAGCGCGGGCCACTCGCCCGCGCCAATGTCGGGATCGAAGAAGCCGAAGTGACCGATCCGCCGCCCGCCCGGCGTGTGTGATCCGAGGTTGACCAGCTCTCGCTCGGCATTGGGGAACCAGTCGTGCCAGGCGCGCACGGCCCTCTCCGGCGCAAGATCATCCTGCTCGATCAGGTAGGTGCGCAGCCGGCAACGGATGTCGTCGTAGAACTGCGGCTGCGGCCCCACGGCGGGGCTGCGGATGTAGTCCCGGTCCCGCCCCCACTGCGCCCACTGCCGGGCGACGCCGGCGGGCAAGTCCTGGCCGAGGCCCAGGTAAGACGCCGGAAAGGTGCTGCCGAACGCGGTCATTAATGGAATCGCGGCGTACCACAAGGTGAATACCTTGGCCCGCTCCAGGCCACTCCAATGCCGCCAGTGGCCGGCCTGGCTCGACACGCCGACGAGTCCGTCAATCTTAGTGATGGCTGGCGTTATGCCGACCAATTGCCCCCCGACAGAATGGCCCAGCACCACGACACGCTGTGGCGCGTGACTGGCGCGGAGCCAGTGGATGGCTGCCGGAAAATCCTTGCGACCCCAGTCTTCCAGCCGGACGTTGGCGGCATCGGCCGCCACTGAATCGCCAATGCCGCGGTAGTCGTACGTGAGCACGCCGATTCCGTGCGCCATCAGGTGCGCGGCAAGATGGCGGTAGAAGCCGCGGCGCACGCCCATTGCGGAGTTGATCAGTAACCAGGCCCGGGCCCAGTCCGGGGCGTACGCCGTCCCCTTCAGCAACTGCCCGCCTTCAGCACTGATGTCGACGTCGACTGTCTTCAGGATTGCACCACGGTGCCGGCAGCCAGCAGGTCGTTGATGTCGCTACTGTCGAAGCCGGCTTCCTCAAGAATGGCGCGGGAGTCCGCACCGATCGCGACCGGAGCGCGCGGTTCGGCCGGAACCGTGCCGCTGAAGCGCGGTGCCGGCGCGTGCTGCAAGACGCCGTTGACCGTAACAAACGCGCGGCGTGCCACATTGTGCGGGTGCAGGCTCGCCTCGCTCACGGTGAGCACCGGCGCAAAACAGGCGTCGGTGCCTTCCAGCAGGGCACACCACTCGTCCCGGGTCCGGGTGCGAAAGACTTCGGCCAGTTCCGCCTTCAGCCGCGGCCATTCAGGATTGTTCGCGTGGAGGACGTCGAACCCGTGAGGGCCGAACCGCTCGACATCAAGACCCGCCAGCCGGATCAACTGCTGGTAAAAAGCCGGCTCGATCGCAGCGACCGCGATGAATTTGCCGTCGCGGGTTTCGTAGGTCGAGTAGAAGTGCGCCGCACCGCTCAGGAAGTGGGTACCGGACTGCTCATCGAAGACCCCGGCAGCACGGAAACCGTGAAACATTGCCATGAGTGCGTTGACGCCATCGAGCATGGCGGCATCAACGACCTGGCCGCGACCGGA
>JAQBGF010000204.1:0-6877 GCA_032122615.1 Gammaproteobacteria bacterium
ACGGCCAGGAAACCGGTATCGACATCAACTTCCGCCGGGCCCCGCCGGATTAGGTGCCGGCGTCGAGAAAGGTCTTTACGACAGTGGCGGCCAAGCGCCGCTGTCGTCAGCGATGCACGAATCGGCGCCATTCGCGCGCTAGCCTGCCTCGGGCCTGACCAGTTTCAGCACGAAACGGTCCGTGCGCCCGCGAATGTCCTTCATGAACACCATCTTGGACATGTCGTCTTCCGGGTGACGCAACATGCCGCCCTCGCCGGCGACCGTGAAGCCAGCTTCTTTCGCCATCTCGCGCACCAAGGGCTCTTCGATCCGGTGCAGCTTGGCGTTGTCCAGGCCGGCCTTGCCGGAGTGGTCGATCAGGATTAACGAGCCGCCGGGCTTGAGAGCGGCGTGCACCTGGCGCAGCTGGCGCAGCGCGGCTTCGCGGCCGTCCCGGTCGTAGGTATCGTGAAAATTCAGCGCGGTCACGGCCACGTCGACGCTGCCGGCCGGAATCGTTCCCTGCTCCAGCCCGCGATCGGCACGCTTGACGTTCGGCAGGCGATTGCCGGCCAGCCGCTCGCCCATTGCCTTTGCGGGCGCGCCATTCATGGCCTCCAGCAGCCAGCCCGGATTCTCGGCGTAGACCGTGCCTTCCGGCCCCACCGCAACGCTGAGGACTTCCGTGTACCAGCCGCCGGCCGCCATCACGTCCATCACCGTCATGCCGGGTTCGACGCCGCCGTAGACGAGCACTCCGGCCGGCTTGCGGAAAGCGTCGCGATCCTTGTCGGCCTGCGCGCGGCTGGATGCATCCAGCGCGGCCTGCAGCTCATCAGCGGTCCAGGCGGCGGCCGGCGCCGCTGCGAGCAGCGCTGCCGTGCAGATCACAGGTAGCAGTGCAAACCTTTTGGTCATTTCGTTTCTCCTCACAATATTGGGGGCGGTTGGTTCTTTGTTGCGCACACTCTTTGCTCCTCAAACCCGTCAAACGCTTTCGCTTGAATTAAGTCTTCCCCTCGAAGGGCGTAAACACCAGGTTTTTCTCCGCCCAACAGTATTTTCACTGCTTCTTCTCTGTCATTGACGTCGATCCATTTACCTTCTGGCTCTGGCTTCGCCGTGTTCAGCGCGAACCCGGCCGGACGTTGCCAGACGGTGTCACCGGCTGTGCCGAGGATTCCGAGCGGCGGCAACGCGCCGACCCTCACCTTCAACACCTCCAGCCCCCAGGCCCGCCCGGCCATGGCCGGGAAGCCGATTGAGATTCGCTTGCTGTCGACGAATCTGATACTCGACGATGATCCGGATAGCGCCAACTTTGCAGTCTACTTTGATGATATTCAGTTGACGACAACTGCTGTGGTCTCCGTTCCTGCCGCCGCCTGGCTGTTCGGCTCTGCTCTCGGCCTGATCGGCGTAATGCGCAGAAAGTTGCATAGCTAACTGCTGCCACGAGCTGCACACACACCGATGGCTCCGCACTAGCGCCGATGCGGAGTCAGCCGGGTTGGTGCCCCGCCGCGCAGTTGCTCCAGTTCGTGCTCGAGTGCTTCGATGCGCCGGTCTTTTTCTTCCAGCGCGGCGGCAACTTCGTCCGCTTTCCGTCATATCAGGTCGCCGAGGGTGACCGATCTCACAGTTCGTGGCGACCGGCGTTGGCGATCGCTTACGTCCGGACCTTGCCAGCAGCTATGATTCCCGGCGCCAGTTACCAGGGATGGGTTGGGCCAATGGGCATCTGTTGTCGGGCGCGGTACGCGCTGGCTATCGCTTTGTCGACCTTCCTGCTCGGTTCGGCAGTCGCGTTGCCCGCCAGGCCCGGTCAGGCCTCGCGGCCCGACGTACGGTCCAGTGCGGCGCTGGTGATCGATGCCGCCGACTCGTCGGTGCTGTTCGCGCAGCGCGACAACGTGGCGGTGCCTGTCGCCTCGATTACCAAGCTGATGACCGCGCTGGTCGTTCTCGATGGCCGGCAATCGCTCGACGAACTGCTCACCATCACACGCGAGGATACCCAAAGCGCAGCCGGGTCCCGGCTGGCCACGGGTACCCGGCTGACCCGCGGCGAGCTTCTGCACCTGGCGTTGATGTCCTCCGAGAATCGGGCCGCGCATGCGCTCGGTCGCAGCTACCCTGGCGGACTCGACGCGTTCCAGCGCGCCATGAACGCCAAGGCCACCGCGCTGGGGATGTCGAGTTCGCACTTTGTTGAGCCCACCGGCCTGTCGAGTCGCAACGTGGCGAGCGCCCGGGACCTGGTGAAACTGGTGAATGCCGCGGCGAGCGAGCCCATCATCCGGCAGTATTCAACCGACCAACACTACACGGTCAAGGCGGGCCGGCGCTCACTGGAGTTCCGTAACACGAACACACTGGTCGCCCGGCCCGACTGGGATATCGCCGTGCAGAAGACCGGCTATACCCTCGCCGCCGGCCAGTGCCTGGTGATGAATACCATCATCGAAGGCCGGTCGGTGAACATCGTGCTGCTCAACTCGTTCGGCAAATACACCCGGGTAGCGGATGCGCGGCGTATTCGCAAATGGATGGAAGCAGCTCGCAAGTAGCGAGCTGGCGTGATTCACCGCCGCCTGTTCTTCGCCTTCTGGCCCGACGAAGCCCTGCGTCACGGGCTCTCGGCCGCGCGCCGAAGTCTCTTTCCGATGTCGGGTCGCCCGGTAGAGCTGGCCGGCGTGCACGTCACCGCGGCCTTTCTGGGTGCCGTGAGCGAGTCCCGGCTTGATGTTCTGACAGCACTTTGCGGGCCGGTCCAGCCGCTGACCATCACCTTTGACCGGCTGGAGCACTGGCCGAAGCCCCGGGTGCTCGTGGCAGCAACGACCCACGTGCCGGATGATCTGCGAGGCCTTGTCGATGGCCTGTGGCAGCAGCTCGATCGCCTGGGTTTTAGCCGCGAGGCCCGGTCGTTCAGGCCGCACGTGACGCTGGCGCGCGACGTCCGCTCCGTGCGACCGGGACTTAAATGGGAGCCGTTCCGCTGGCCGGTAGATCGGCTGGAATTGATTGAAGCAGTGTCGACGCCCGATGGCGTCGTTTACCGGCCAGTTCCGAAAACACTGCCTCGCTGATGTCGGCCGCCCTCGGCCCGGTCGCAGATAGCGCAATCCTCTTCGACCCTCCGGAAACTTGATAATTCTTCGCTTGGAAAAGTCGTGCTAGCTTGCGCTGACAGACATTTGGTTGCCAGATAACGACAATTCGCAAAAGGAAAGGTCTTGGTTTATCGCCCGACCATTGCCGGTGCCATATGAGTACGCCGTCGCGGCAATTCGCGAGACGATTCCCCGTGCTGGAATATCTGCTCCGCCGCGAGCGCATCTCCCTCGGCATCATTCTGGCGCTTGTAACCGCCCTGTGCTGGCTCTGGATTGTGGTGATGGCCCGGGACATGTACGGGCCCATGTCCGGTCCGGCAGCCTGGATGATGGCCTCCGCCTGGAACGGGATGCACCTGCTGCTGCTCTGGTCCATGTGGGCGGTAATGATGACGGCCATGATGCTGCCCTCCGCGGCGCCGGCGTTGCTGCTCTACCTGGGAGCCGCACGAACCCAGGACCCGGCATCGACCGCGACGACTCGCGTGTATGCCCTGGCGGGTGGTTACATTCTTGTCTGGGCCGTGTTCAGCATTGGTGCAACGCTGCTGCAGTGGTTCCTGGCCACGCGCGGCCTGCTGACGCCGATGATGGAACCGGCGAACCCCGCCCTGGGCGCTGCCCTGCTCGGCCTGGCAGGCCTGTACCAGATGACACCCTTGAAGCAGGCATGCCTGCGCGCCTGCCGCTCACCCCTGTCGTTCCTGATGGGGAACACCCGTCCGGGAGGGATCGGCGCGTTCCGCCTGGGCATCACCCATGGCATCTACTGTCTGGGGTGCTGCTGGGCACTGATGCTGCTCCTGTTCGCCGGTGGGGTCATGAGCCTCCCGGTCATCCTGGCGCTGACCGCCTGGATCCTCGTCGAGAAGCTCCTGCCATTTGGAGAACGCAGTGCGTACGTCAGCGGCGTACTGCTAATCACGACAGCCGCCTGGCTGCTGCTGGGCTGATCAGGCCGCTTTCGCCGGGGCGTTGGACCAGTTGAAATCGTAGAGAATCCAGTTGGTGTCCTTGAAGTTCAGCGACAGGCCGCCCGCCTTGGCCTGGAACGTTCCCTGACCGCACTCGCCCCGCGTCCAGATAAACCCGGTCGGAAGGTCCACGTTGACGGAATGCTCCTCGCCCGTCACGGGATTGCGGAACGCATCGCCCTGCGCCTCGGCAATACCCTCGGCTCGCAGCACCCGCTTAAGCCCGGTTCCCGAGATCGTGATCTTCGCCTTCTCGAGTCCCACGACCTGGTAAGTCGGGCCAAGCAGTTCCCAGGGAAGACCACCGAGTTGCCCGGTGCAGATCTGGCTTAGCGCCTCAATCTGTTCGTCGGTGGTGGAAGGATCGACGACGAACACGGCCTTGCCATTGCCGTCGTGGATTGCTTTCGGCCAGTCGATGATGGCGAAACATTTGACGCCGGAAAGATCCACCTTGCCGCAGGATCCTTTCCTGACTGCCATGCCCACGAGAGCGCGGCAGCTGCCATCCTTCGAATTCGGCACGCCCGCGAAATTGCACCCGCAGCCGAAATCACAATTGCAGAACTCGTAGCCTTCGCCCTGCAGGGACCATTGCCTGATTGCTGTACCAGCCATCGAGATATCCTCCTGAAAGTCACTGGTTGAGTATAGGACGAACAAAGGTCCTTCATCGGCACTCCCTGGGCGTGAGGCCCGGCCGGTCAGTTGCCCAGCATGCCGGGTGGCAGTGCGGGGCCGGGCGCACCCGGCCCGGTACCGCCGCGCTCCGCCAGCCTAGGCGTCGGCTTTGAGGAAGGCTTTCACGTCGCTCTCGATGTTCGTGCCCTTGAAGAAATCCGGGTTGAGGCTGGTCAGCATCCGCACGGGATTGCCGAACATGAAGTCCCGGAAGTCCTCGGCCGTCATGATGCCTTCCTCGACCATCTCGTAGGCTTCCGGCACCACATGGTCCATGTCGCTGACGTCCCAGTGGCCGACATCGGAGGAGAACATCGCGCGCAGCTTGCGGCCGGGCGGCGTGTAGTGCGGATCGAAGGCCGTCGCAGCGAGGCGGTCGTCGGCTTCGCAACCGTAATAGAAGTTCGGAATCAACCGCTCGTAGAATTCGTCGATGTTGCTGATGCCGGCTGCCGCGAACTCGTCCACGTAGGGCTGCTCGGCGCGACCCGCCTCGGTCGACGCCGCCATCCGGCCAGCCAGGCGTTCGCCGCCATATTTGTCGAATAACTTTGTCATCAGGTCGTAATCGACGCGGCGGGGGTCGAGTCGATGCAGGTTGTCTCCGCTGCGCTTCTCCCAGCGCTCCTTCAGGTCGTGGACCATCTGCGCGCCCCAGGAAGCGCCGCACTCGAGGAACGCGAACGGCAGCTTCGGGAAACGGTTCGTGACACCACCGAAGAACAGGGCCTTGGCATAGGCATGGCCGGCTTCCGCAAAGTGCCCCGTCTGGTTGTAGACGTAGCTGCTGGTAGAGCGGCGCAGCCCGATGCCCTGGGTCGTGGCGTGGAACGTCATGGGGACCTTGAGGTCCATACACTTCTGCCAGAGGGGGTCGTAGTCGTACTCGCTGTCCAGCGCGAGCAGGTCCACCCAGAAGGTGTGGTCGAGCAACCGCGGTGTATCGAGCGGCTTGCCATCCGTCGTCTGGATCGGCCGGCGCACCATGCTGCCGACCATCGGCACCTTCAGGCCCAGTTCCCCCAGCGCGTAATCCATTTCCGCCAGTGCTTCCCGCGGCGTGTGGCAGGGAATGGCGGCGGCAGCCGTGAGGCAGTCTTCGCAGCCGCGGAACAGCTCGGCGACCATCACGTTGTACGCGCGGCAGCTTGCCTGGCGCAGCTCGTCGTCGGCCATGCTCGGCAGGAGCAGGCCGATAGAGGGGTAAATGATGGAGTAGTCCATGCCGAGTTCCGGCAGGCGTTCGCGAAACAGCCGGGGCAGCATCGCGGTGGCGCGATCGCGCGTGTTTTCGGCAGGCGACAGCCAGAAGGCAGGACGGTAGATATTGGCGCGGCGGCGTTCTTCCTCTCCGAGCTGGTGCCAGCCGCGCTGGTTCTGGGCGAGGAAGCCTTTCCAGAAGCGCCCGCTGACTTCAGGCCCCGCCACCTGCTTTAAGAAATCCATCAGTGCCGGCATGAATTCGATGATGTGGCCATCCATATCGATGACCGGGTGTCCGAGGCGCCGGCGAGTATCAGCGGCAGCTCCGCGAGCCTGGGTGTCCATTAGCGTCCCCTTGCGAAAGTCGAGTGGCAGGATTTAGTGATACACCCCGGGCGTGGCCGGCGTCCAGCATTTTGGCGGTGGCGCGGCACTGTGCCGCATTCGGCCCCGGCCCCGGTGTAGCGGCCATCTATACTCTGGCTGATGGCCGACAAGTTAATCCTGATGCCGGATGCAGGACCCGACGCACCCGTGCCGGAAGCCGGGCAAGGTTCCGCCGAGGCCTTGCTGGCCGGTGACTACCGCACACGGACCTGGAATCATTTCACCGGCGAGAACGGGCGCCTTTACTGCGGGATCTGGGAAAGCACGCCCGGCAAGGTTGTCATCAACTACACGGAATGGGAATTCTGCCACCTGATCGAGGGGAGGGTGATCGTGGTCAACGAAGTGGGTGAGGAGTGGCACCTGGGGCAGGGCGACGCCTTCATGATTCCGGCTGGCTTCAGGGGTACGTGGGAAACGATCGAGACGGTGCGCAAGCACTACGTCATCCTGATGCCGGCCTAACGCCGGCCTGAATCATTTCGGTGCGAGCAGGTCTGTAAGCCGACGCGTGAACTGTTCGGTCTTGTA
>JAQBGF010000205.1:0-9041 GCA_032122615.1 Gammaproteobacteria bacterium
GCGGGGGGGGGGGGGGGGCCGCCCCCCGCGCGCCCCCCCCGCCGGCCGCCCCCCCCCCCGGCCCCCCCCCCCCCCCCCCCCCCCACCCCCCGCTGCTTCGGGGTGAGTTCGGGGTCGCGGCTGAAGCCGCTCCTACCCTCCCGGGACGTTGAGCAGTTCGGCGAGTTCCTTGAGGCTGGCGCGGCGCATCGGCCGGCCATCCACCGGACTCAAAGGCGCGTGACCGCGCAGGCGCAGTGGAAACACCGCGCTTTTGAAATCGCAATCGTGCGCCGAGAACCGATAGCCTGGGAACGGCTCGACATCGTCCCGACGCAGGCGAAAGCGGCGCGCAATGTCGCGGTGGCTGATGCCAAGCTGCTCCAGTGCACTGCCAACTGCTTCCACCGTGTCGCTGAACAGGTGCAAGTCGACTGTGGAGTGGATGGTCGCGTTGCCGCTCAGCACATCGCCGACCAGGCGCGGATGAAACGGGGCAAGGTCACGCATGACTTCGAAAGCGGCCTGGCGCAATCCTTCCAGCAACTCCGGCTGGGTATCACCATGGAAAATTCGTGTTCGCTCAGCCAGCGCGGCATCGATTTCCGCATTGTTCGGCAGCGCAGAATCCCTGCCCATACCAAGACGTTCCGCTGCCTTGGACTTCGCGCTGCGAAAGTCCGTCAACCCTTCTTCCTGAATGATGCGGGCTGCTTCAGCCGCCAGCGTCAACCGGCGGTGATCAGGCCCTTCAGCGCGGCGTGAACCCGGTCGCCGCGCTCCGCGGCCCTTCTTGCCGTCAGAAGATCTCATTGCCGTCGACCACCGGCGTTCGGAAGTCGTCGGCGGGGAGCATACCGCCGGGATCTGTCCCGAGGCTGGCGAGGTCGGACTCCCGGAACAGTTCGAAAATGCTATCGGGCGTGCCGGCCAGGGCAAGTAGTCCGGTGTCGGCGGATATACGTGCGGTGACCACGCCGGAAGGCCGGGGTAGCGGGGCCTCGGGCTGTCCCCTCAACGCTTCTGCCATGAAATACATCCACATTGGCAGCGCGGTTCGACTGCCCTCCTCACGCGCGCCCAGCGTGCGCTCCTGATCGAATCCGACCCAGGCGGTGGCCACCAGTTCGCCGTTGAAGCCGCTGAACCAGGCATCACGTCGATCGTTCGAGGTGCCGGTCTTGCCAGCGAGGTCGGACCGGCCCAGCGCCAGCGCGCGGCGGCCCGTGCCCCTGCGGATCACGTCGCGCATGATGTCGTACATCAGGTAGGCATTTTCGGCGGTAATGATCCGTGGCGCCTGGCCTGCACCGGCCAGAAACTCCGGTGCCTCGCTGACGGTTGGTTGCCAGTTCCCGGCGTGGGCCATCATCTCGGCGGCGTCCAGGTAAAGCGGGATTTCCTGCCCGGGCCGGGTTGGCGCGCGGTCGGACGCTGGCATGCCGGGCAGCAGCGAGGGTGCGCTGGTCGAGGGCTGCTGCGCGTCGCTCGCCCACTCGTCCACGCACGCGAGGCAAACGACCTTGCGCGGTGCCTCGAAGACCACTGCACCGTGGGCGTCCTCGATTCGCTCAACGAGGTAGGGATCAATGCGGTGCCCGCCATTGGCAAAACCGGCAAATCCCGCTGCCATGTCCCGCGGCGCCGCCGCCCCACTGCCGAGCACCATGGTCGGATTCCGCGGCATGGCGCTGTCCGGGAAACCGAAAGGCTTGATGTGGCGGATCGCCGGCCCGATGCCCGTGCGAAGGAGGACACGGATGGACACGAGGTTGAGCGACTTCACCATCCCTTCCCGCAAACGGGTCGGCCCGTAGAAACGCCCCGTATTGTTCTCGGGGCGCCACACGTCCTGGTCGGGATTGGTGCTTTCGAAAACGATAGGAGCGTCATTGATGACAGTGGCTGGGGTAAATCCGTGTTCGAGAGCCGCCGAATAGACGAAGGGCTTGAACGAAGAACCGGGTTGCCGCTTCGCCTGCACGGCCCGGTTGAACTTGCTGGCGAAGAAATCGTAGCCGCCCGACAGGGCGACGGTGGCGCCATCCTTGGGATCGAGCGACACGAGCGCACCCTGCACCGACGGCAGCTGCGCCAGTAGCCAGCCGCGATTCATGGTTCGCAGCAGGTAAACCACGTCCCCGACGGCGACCATATCCGCCACGGTCAGAGGCGTGGGTCCCACGGTGTCGTCGTTCACCCAGGCCTTCCAGCGCAGGCCGGACCAGGGCACGGTGATGTAGCCAATGTCGTGCACGAACAGCGTCGCGGCGTTGTCGCCATTCAGGCTCGTCACGACGGCGGGGAAGAGGTCGGGATGCACGGGGTAGGGGTCAAGCAGGCGCTGCAGCGCCTGCTCGTCCGGGAGCGTCCCGTCGAGGCGGCTTAAGACGTCCCGCTCAAGCGGGCCGCGGAACCCGTGCCGGCGGTCGTACTCCAAAAGAGCCGTGCGCAGCGCTCGGTCCGCTTCGGCCTGCAGACGGCTATCGACAGTGGTCACAACCCGGTAACCGGCGGTGGTGGCCTCATTGCCGAAGCGGGCGACCATTTCGGCCCGCACCATCTCGGCAATATAGGGCGCGTCGAGTTCGATCGCCGGCCCGTGCAGCTTAGACTCCACCGGCGACGCCAGGGAAGCCGCGTATTCGGCCTCGTCTATAAACGCGAGTTCGAGCATGCGTCGCAGGACATAGGCACGGCGGTCCCGCGCGCGCTCCGGATCCGAAACCGGGTTGAGTACGGACGGGGCCTTCGGGATGCCGGCCAGCAAGGCGGCCTCGGCCAGGTTCAGCTGGTTCAGGCCCTTGCCGAAATACACTTCCGCGGCCGCCGCGATCCCGTAAGCACGCTGGCCGAGGAAAATCTTGTTCAGGTATAGCGCCAGGATTTCCTCCTTGCTGAACTCCTGCTCGATCTGCAGGGCCAGCAGGAGTTCCTTGGCCTTGCGAACGAAAGTCCGTTCGGGAGTCAGGAAGTAGGCTCGCGCCAGCTGCTGGGTGATGGTGCTACCGCCCTGGGTTCGCTGCCCGGTGAGTACGAGGTTTGCACCGGCCCGTACCAGCCCCTGGTAATCAAAACCGGGGTGTTCAAAGAAGCGGTCGTCTTCCGCGGCAAGAACGGCTTCCACAAGCACGTCGGGGATGTCGGCATACCGAACCGGCATACGACGAAACTCGCCCAGCTGTGCAATGAGACGCCCGTCACGGGAATAGACCCGGAGCGGCATCTGCAGGGGGACTTCGCGGATAATTTCGACCGACGGGAGCCCCGGCGACAGGAAATACCACGCTGCGGCACCCGCGGCGCCCGCGGCGATGAGGAGGGTCAGCGCGACGCCAAACAGCCCCAGAAAAGCCTGGATTAAATATTTCATTGGAGAAGCGGGAACGGTACCTTGCGCGCCCCATTACGATTATGCATATTGGCTGCGGTTTTTGGGCAAACCTACTGAAAGGTGGGGACGCAAAGCCACCGGTCTACGGGACTGCGCGAGTTGCGGCGCCATATTTTAAGGCGCCACGCGGGTTGTAGGGTTCCTATGATAGCGGGGCTGCCAGACGGTGGGACGCCTGTTGTGTCCGCAGTCTGCACCCGTTCGCATTCGATACCTCATCCTGCGCGTGCCGCTGGCACGCCGCACCCTCGCCTCGTTCCGGCGAACCGTCCGGTTTTGTGCCCTTAAGGCTATGTGCCTCCTGGTTATGTGCCTTTGGAGCCGTTATCACCCGGCGGGTGACGCGCGTCACATCGCGTTTCTATCTGCGGTGATATATGGTTAAATCGTGTTGGTGATGCGCCGAAGACGTTGTTTGCGCAACCTCCGGACTTAGAAGGGAAAAGCAGTGCTTTTCGGCTCACGATCCCGGCCCTTGATTGGCCTTGACATAACAACCTCGTCGATCAAGCTCATTGAGCTGTCGCAGAGTGGCAATAGCTATCGCGCCGAGAGCTATGCGGCCGAGCCGACACCACCGAACGCGATCAACGAGAAGACTATTGTTGACGCACCGGCCGTGGGTGAAGCCATACGCCGGGCGATGAAGCGCGCGGGCCCCAGTTCCAAGGACACCGCCATCGCAATCAGCGGTGATGCCGCCATCACCAAGATCATCCAGCTGCCGCGGCGCCTCACGGCCCGCGAGCTAGAAGGCCAGGTGGAAATCCAGGCCGACCAGTACATCCCGTTTCCGATGGAAGAGGTCAGCTTCGACTTTCAGCCCATGGGTCCTTCAGCCAGCGATCCGGAAATGATCGACGTGCTGCTGGTGGCAACCCGTACCGAGAACGTGGATCAGCGCAAGGCTGCCGTGGAAGCGGCGGGACTCACGGCGCAGGTCGTGGATGTCGAGCCCTTTGCACTGGAGAACGCCTGCAGTCTCCTCGCGCACCAGATGCCCGACGGCGGTATCGGCCACCTGATTGCCATCGTCGATTTCGGCGCCAGCAACACCACGTTTAGCGTCCTACAGGACATGCGGGTGATCTACACGCGTGATTTCTCGTTCGGCGGACAGCAGTTGACCGAAGAAATCATGCGTACCTACGGGCTCAGCCTCGAGGACGCCGGCCGCGCCAAGAAGGAAGGCGGCCTGCCGGGCAATTACGAGCCCGAGGTGCTGGTGCCCTTCATCGACGATATGACCCAGCAGGTTAGCCGGTCACTGCAGTTCTTCCTGGCCTCTGGCGGCGGTCGCGAGCAGCCTGACCAGATTCTGGTCTGCGGCGGTTGCGCCAACATCGGTGGCGTTGCGGACATGATTTCAAGCAAGGTCGGGATCCCCACGGAGATTGGAGATCCGCTTGGCCAAATGAAGATCGCCAGCAAGGCAAAGTCCCAGGGAATCCGGCGGGACGCCACCGCCTTGCTGACGGCGTGTGGGTTGGCGCTGCGGAGTTTCGACTAACCATGCCAAGAATTAATCTGCTGCCCCACCGGGCCGAGCTGCGTGCCAAGCGGCGAAAACAGTTCTTCATCGGGATTGGCGTTGCGCTGGGCGCTGCCGGCCTGGCCGTTTTGCTGTCCAACCTGGTGATGAACGGCATCGTCGGCAATCAGGTCGAGCGCAACGATATGCTAAAGGCGGAGATATCCGCTCTCGACAAGCGCATCGAGGAAATTCTCGATCTCGAGTTGAAGAAAGAACGCCTGCTGGCCCGCATGGAAATCATCGAGCAACTCCAGCGCAGCCGGCCGGAGGTCGTTCACATCTTTGATGAACTGGTGCGGACACTGCCGGACGGTGTGCGCCTGACATCAGTGAAGCAGACCGGGCGCCGTATTGAGATTAAGGGCGATGCCGAGTCGAACACGCGGGTGTCGGCATTCATGCGCAATATCGACAAGTCCAAGTGGTTGACGCAACCCGACCTTGAAGTGGTCGAGGTGCGTGCCGCGGGCGCCCGCGCGAAGAAGGGTGCCGGCCCGATCGAGACCGGCGCGTTCGCGGGCCGCTCCTCACAGTTCACCGTGTACGCCAATCAGGTCTCCGTGACCGACGAGGAGGTTGCGCCATGAACTTTCTCGAGGAACTGAAGAGCCTGGATATCAATGACATCGGCCGCTGGCCGATGCCGATACAGGCATTTTTCATGCTGCTCGTCTTCCTGATTGCCACCGCGGGTTCCTTCTGGTTCTTCGTCTGGCAAACCCAGATGCCGCGCCTGGAGAAGGCGGAGGCCGAGGAGCGGCAGCTGCGCACGAATTTCGAGGGCAAGCAGAAAAAGGCAGCCAATTTCACCGCCTACAAGGCCCAGCTTGCCGAGATCGAACGATCCTTTGGCACCATGTTGCGCCAGTTGCCGGGCAAGACCGAAATACCGAACCTGCTGGTAGATATCTCCCAGACGGGCCTCGGCGCCGGCCTGCAGGAAGAGCTGTTCCAGCCGACGGACGAAATACGCAAGGATTTCTACGCCGAGAAGCCGATCAAGATCCGGCTGACCGGGTCCTATCACGAGTTCGGCAAGTTCGTCAGCGACATCGCTGCCTTGCCCCGGATCGTGACCCTGCACGACATCGAGGCTGTGCCCAAGGCCAAGGAGGCCACCTTCGACGAACTGGTTCTGAACGTTACCGCCAAGACCTACCGCTATCTGGACGAGGAAGAAGTCGCGTCTGCGGCGGCTGAGGAGGAGGCCCAGTCGGGCAGAGGAAAGAAGAGCAAGGCCCGAACCACGCGCGAGACGAGCAAGGGCAATCGGAAGCCCAAGGCCGGGAAGAAGGGTTGATGGTGATGAGCGGCTCCGCAAGAACAGTTTCAACCCTGCTCCTCGTTGCTGTGGCGCTGGCCGGTTGTGGCGGCGGGCAGTCAGATCTGCTCAAGTACGTCGACCAGGTCAAGGCCCGGCCCGGTGGCCGCATTGAGCCTTTGCCACAAATCAAGCCTTACGAAACGTTCGCTTATGAAGCGGACAAGCTCCGTTCACCGTTCACTCCGGACCGTCCCGCAGGCCGCGCTGGTGCTACCGGACCGCGGCCGGACTCGGCGCGCGCGAAGGAATATCTGGAGCAGTTCCCGCTCGACACGATGGGCATGGTCGGGACCCTGAGTCAGGGCAACAGGAACTACGGCCTCGTGCAGACGCAGGACGGCCTGATCCACAAGGTTCAGGCCGGCAACTACATCGGTCAGTACGACGGTCGGGTTGTGGCGATTACGCCGGCGGAGATTCAGATCGAGGAACTGGTGCCGGACGGTATTGGCAGTTTCTATAAGCGATCGGCCGCGATCGCGCTCGAGAATTGATGGGGCCGGGACTAGTGGCCGGTCGCCGACACAGGACAGTTTGGGAGTACGGAATGATGAGCACGACGAGGGGCAATGAGCTTAGCGGAACGCCGGTTGGGTGGCATAAAGCCATCGGCCGCACATTCGCGCTGGCAATCACCCAGCTGATCTTTGCGCTCGGTGGCGCGCTCGGCAGTGCGGACACGGCGCAGGCCCAGACTGAGACGCAGGCCCAGACTGAGACGCAGGCCCAGACTGAGGCGCAGGCCGGCAACCGGTTACAGGAGATTCAGGTGCAGCCGCTGGCGGGCAACCGCATCGAATTGCGGCTGATGACGTCCGGCCCGGCACCCGTGCCGCTGGCATTCACCATCGATAACCCGGCCCGCATTTCCCTCGATCTGGCCAACACGACGCTGGCGCTCCCGTCCCGGCGCAAGGACGTCAAGGTTGGGCCGCTCGACACCATCCTGGCGGCCGAAGCCCAGGGTCGGACCCGGGTCGTCCTGAATCTCGACACGATGGTTCCCTACGAGACTCGCGTGGAGGGCAATTCAATCGTCGTTACGCTCGGTGCCCCGGGTGCGGCAGATACGGCCGTGGCCTCGTTCCCCGCCGCTGCGCCGCCAGCCACCTCCACGGCTGCAACTGCCAGCGTGGGCCGTCGCATCGACAACGTTGATTTCCGTCGCGGTGATAACGGCGGTGGCCGCGTGATCATCACGCTGTCCGACCCTGGAACCCCGGTGGATGTGAGCAAGGAGGGCGACCGGATCCTGCTGACATTTGCCGGCACGACCCTGCCCGATAGCCTGATGAAGCGCCTCGATGTGGCCGACTTTGCCACGCCGGTGAGCACGATCGAATCCGGACGCACGCCCACCGGCGCACGCGTGAGTATCGCCGCCAAGCTCCCGTTTGAGGAGCTTGCCTACCAGTCCGACAACATATTTACCGTTGAGGTTGCACCGGTCGTCAAGCAGGAGATCGAATCCAAGCCGACACTGTTCAGCCCCGACCGGGAATACACCGGCGAGCGCATGACCCTGTCGTTCCAGGACATCGAGACGCGTGCGGTCCTGCAGCTGCTGGCCGATGTCAGTGGCCGCAACATCATTGTTTCCGACACCGTGCAGGGCAACGTGACCCTGCGCCTGCAAAACGTGCCCTGGGACCAGGCGCTCGACATCGTGCTGGCCACCAAAGGCCTCGACATGCGCGAGAACGGTGGCGTGATCATCGTGGCCCCGGCCGACGAGATCTCGGCTCGCGAGAAGGCCGACCTGGAAGCCCGCAAGGAAATCCGCGAGCTTGAGCCGCTGCTCTCAGAGTACCTGCAGGTTAATTACGCCAAGGCTGCCGATCTGGCTGATCTCATGAAGGGTAGCAAGGGTAATTCGCTGCTGTCCGAGCGTGGTTCCGTCGGCATCGACGAGCGCACCAATACCCTGCTGGTGCAGGACGTGGCCGAGCGCATTACGGAGATTCGCCGGCTCGTCAGCAATCTGGACATTCCGGTTCGCCAGGTACTCATTGAGTCGCGCATCGTCATCGTGCGGGACGACTTCAGCCGCGACCTCGGGATCCGCTGGGGTGTTACGGGCGTTGCCGACTACAACGACGGCCTGATCGCGGTAACCGGTACCGGACAGGGCGCGAACACGATCGTGAATTCCGGCATCGACAACATCAACAGCACGGGCCAGCCGTTCCCGATTCAGGTGCCGGCGCTGAACGACCGGTACAACGTCAACCTGCCGATAGCCAATCCGGCCGGCACACTGGCCCTCGCACTGCTCGACGACGACTTTCTCGTGGATCTGGAAATTTCCGCCCTGCAGGCCGAGGGCCGCGGCGAGGTGGTGTCCTCGCCACGCGTGATCACGGCCAACCAGAAGGAAGCGTCGATCCGCCAGGGTGTCGAAATTCCGTACCAGGAGGCAGCCTCCAGTGGCGCCACGACCACCCAGTTCAAGGAAGCCGTGCTGAGCCTCACGGTAACCCCGCAGATCACGCCGGATGACCGGATCATCCTGGATCTGGAAGTCACCAAGGACAGTGTTGGCGCCAATGTGCAAAGCGCGAACGGCGGCTCCGTGCCCAGTATCGATACGCGCGCCATCCAGACTCAGGTGCTGGTGAACAACGGCCAGACCGTCGTTCTCGGCGGTATCTACGAGACCGAGGAGTCCGAGGACTACACGAAGGTGCCGTTCCTCGGCGACATTCCGGGTATTGGCGCGCTCTTCCGCTCCACCCGCAAGGTTTCGAACAAGTCGGAACTGCTGATCTTCGTGACGCCGAAGATCTTGCGTGAAGGTTCGAATATTTACT
>JAQBGF010000206.1:0-9359 GCA_032122615.1 Gammaproteobacteria bacterium
CCGCTTCGTGGGATTGGCCAGGGCCACCTCAGCACCGAGGCGTTCGAGCGGGCTTCGATCGGACTCCCGGTTGACAACCGCGATAACTGTCCAGCCGTTGCGTCGTGCCAGCTGCACGAGCCGGTAGCCGGTATCGCTTTCAGCGCCGAAGACCACCAGCGCTGCCGGGTTGCTCTCGGGTGTTGCCACCCGGGCATAGTGACAGACCCCGGCCTAGACGTTGAACCGGAAGTGCATCACATCGCCCTCCTGGACGATGTATTCCTTGCCCTCAAGCCGCAGCCGGCCGGCATCCTTGGCCCCCTGCTCGCCCTTGCCCTTCATGTAGTCGTCGTAGGCGATCACTTCAGCCCGGATAAAGCCCTTCTCGAAATCCGTGTGGATCTCGCCCGCCGCCTGGGGTGCCGTGGAACCGCACCGCACGGTCCAGGCGCGAACTTCCTTTTCACCGGCGGTGAAGAACGTCTGCAGGCCGAGCAACCGGTAGCCGGCGCGGATCACCCGGTTGAGGCCCGGCTCCTCAAGGCCAAGATCGCTTAGGAATGCGGTCTTGTCCGCCTCGTCGAGCTGGGCGATCTCCGCCTCTATACCGGCGCACACCACCACGACTTCCGAACCGTCCGCGGCGGCCACCTGCCGGACCTTGTCGACAAAGGGATTGTCAACTTCGAGCCCTTTCTCATCGACGTTCGCGACGTACATCACGGGCTTGGCCGTCAGCAGGAACATCTCCTGCACGGTAACCTGGTGCTCCTCGGGGACAGAAAACGTACGCGCCGGGTTTCCAGCACCCAGGTGATCGCGCAGACTTACGAGCAGATTGCGGCGCGACGCGTCTTCCTTCTTGCCGGCCTTCGCCTGCTTCTCGGCACGGTCAGCCGCCTTCTCGACGGCGGCCAGGTCGGCCAGCAGCAACTCGGTGTTGATGATCTCGATATCGTGCACCGGGTCCACGCGACCCGAGACGTGCACGATGTCGTCGTTCTCGAAGCAACGCACGACGTGAGAAATCGCGTTGGTTTCGCGAATGTTCGCCAGGAACTTGTTGCCGAGGCCCGCGCCCTTGGAAGCGCCTTCTACGAGACCGGCGATGTCCAGGAATTCCATCGAGGTCGGAATGATCTTGAGCGGGCGGACGATGGCCGAAATCTGCCGCAGCCGGTCATCGGGCACCGCGACCACACCGACGTTGGGGTCGATCGTGCAGAACGGGTAATTTGCGGCTTCGATACCGGCCGCCGTCAGGGCGTTAAACAGGGTGGATTTGCCGACGTTGGGCAGGCCGACGATTCCGCAGCGAATGGGCATGTGAGAACTTGGGGGGCGGCTATGGGGCCGCCATCCTAATGGGCCGCGGGTGGAATATCAAAAGGCGGCGGCACGGCCTCAACAACGAAGGACGGGGACTCCGGCCTGAGACGGATCCCCTGGCTGGTGCCGTCGGCCACTCCATGAGCGCCAGGCCGAGAAGCAGCGCACTGCCGACGACGGTGCGGCCGATCGCGCTAGTCCCGCGCCGACAACCAGCGGTGCACCACACCGGCGAGCACGCCACCCGCAATCGGCGCCGCCCAGAACACCCAGAGCTGCTGAATGGCCCAGCCGCCCACGAACAGCGCCTGGCTGGTACTGCGTGCCGGATTTACGGACGTGTTGGTGACCGGGATGCTGATCAGATGGATCAGCGTCAGGCCGAGTCCGATGGCAATCGGCGCGAAGCCCGCCGGGGCCCGCGCGTCGGTGGCGCCGAGGATGATCATCAGGAAGAAGAAGGTCATCACGACCTCGCAGATCAGTGCGGCCTGCAGGCTGTAGCCGCCGGGTGAATGCTCGCCGAAGCCATTCGCCGCGAATCCGCTCTGCACCAGGTTGAAGTCCGCCTTGCCGGTCGCGATTGCCGCAATGACGGCGGCGCCCGCGATACCACCGATAACCTGGGCAACGATGTAGGGCAACACATCGCCGTTGGGAACCTTGCCGGCGGACCAGAGCCCCAGCGTGACGGCCGGATTCAGGTGGCAACCCGAGATGTGCCCGATCGCGAAGGCCATCGTGAGCACGGTGAGACCGAACGCCAGGGCGACGCCAACGAAGCCGATTCCGAGGTCCGGAAAGCCCGCCGCGAGCACAGCGCTGCCACAACCGCCCAGCACGAGCCAGGCCGTCCCCAAAAATTCCGCACTGATTTTCCTGAGCATGATCCTCTCCAGTTGGCAGGTGTAGTTGTATGTGTAAGTGTTGGTATTCGCTTGCCCGGCGTCCTCATCAATCTTCTCGAAGCAGGCCGGCCTCGATTCGCACCAGGTGCGCGCCGTAACCGGATTTCAGGGGATTGACCCACTCGCCGACAGGCTGGTCCCGGAGTACCGCTGCGAAGTCGCGGCCGAACAGTCGTGCAATGTCACTTTCGGTCGCGAGCTCGTAGCGGGACTCGAGCATCAGGCTGTCGCCGAGGGTGGCCGGGTTTACCTTGTTGCCACGGGTGCGCAGTACATCGAGCAATGCCGCCGCGTCGGCGTCGAACTGGTCGCCGCGCTTCGACGGATCGAGGAACACCTGCGTGAAGGTCAGTTGCGACTCGACGCGATAATCGTCCGCATTCTTCGCGAGATACTCCGCCAGGTCCGCATCGGTGGGTTCGACGGCGTTGGCTGCGTCCTCGGAAACGACGATCTCGCCCATCGCGCTGCCACCCGCGGGATTCAGCCACTGGTAGGCCCCAAACAAGGTGGCCCCGAGCAGGACGAAATGCAGCAGCGGCTCCCGTAACCATCGCACCATCCTCAGGCCCCCGGCGTGTACCAGATCGGTGAGGTCCAGGCGCGCTCGCTAACAGTAGCGGGTACATCCTTGAGCAACGGCAGCCCGGCGCGAACGGCGTCGTAGGTGCTCCAGCGTGGTGTGGGAATCTGCAGCACTCGGGCGTAGTAGACCGCAGCCTGGGAGGGGTCGAATGATTTGTCGGTCCAGGACCCCAGCAACTCCGGACTGCCAATGTCATTGGAGTAGGTGGCAGTCTTCAGGTCCACCGTGCTGCCCACGGCCGGCAGCGAACCGTCCGGTTTGAGTGCGCGCTCACCCGACCAGACGACGTTAACAATCGTCTCCTGGGGACTGCCGTCGGCGCCGATCCAGCCCTTGATGATCTGGATGCGGTCCAGGTTGCCGTCATTGGCATCCTTGCTCGCCCAGACAGTGAACGTTGGCTGGCCGAACCTGGTGGACATGGCAGCCGGCGTCAGCGTGCCGCCCATTGGCACACCCTTCGCGTAGCCCTGACGAACCAGTTCAGCACCGTCCTTTGTCGCTTCGGGAAGTTCAAAACCGGCGAATAGCCGCACCTTGATCCGCGGACCACTGGTGCCGAAGGTCTCCTTGGCCTTCATGGCGTCCCAGATGGCGGCGCGGGTGTTCTGGGCAGCCCAGACGCCGGTCAGCGAACCCGGATTAAGATCCTTGCCCCTGGCCCAGCCACCCACTTCTCCCGTGCGGCGGCGGTCCACGGTGCCGTCAGCACCACCGTGACTGCCGATGGCCCAGTTGTCCTCAGCCACGTTGCCGGGTGTGCCGTTGTGATTGTCGGTGCCGCCCACGATGCCGTACTTCCAGGGATTGGCGCCCAGCGACTTCTCGTAGGCGAGGCCCTTGACCAGTCCGTAGCGCACGAAGTTCTCGCGGGCCAGCGCACGCCCGCTGTAATCCGCGAGCGAATCCGCGTTCTCGAAGTCAGAAAACTCGTCGGCCGCCCAGAAGTTGCGGTGCACCTCGGAGTTGCCCTTGATCTGCATCATCTCGATCAGCGGTTCGAAGCGGGCACGGAGGTTCGCATAATCCCGGTCGAGCGGCTTGCCCGAGGAATCGTCCGGCGCAAACATCATCTTCTTGCTGGCGTTGGAATTGTGGGGCACCGCAAAGACTTTCATGCCCTTCTCTTCCAGGCCGACCATCCACTGCCACAGGCCCTCCTCCCGGTTGATGTCCACGTAGCTCATGGGCATGTCCGGCACGTTGGCGTCCCGGAAGAAGACGTTGCGGTGCAGGTTGGCGCCCTTGGGCGCCGCGCTCCACTCGAAGGCGGGTATCGCCGTGAAGACGCCGGGTTCGTTGTTCTTCTCGGCGGCCTCCAGGATCACCTTCCAGGCGCTCTTGACCGTCTCGGGCCCAGCGAAGAACGGTGCGTGCCGGGGCGTGCTGCCCCGGTTGTTCGCCACAACGTACTTCCCGAACCAGGCTTCCCGCTCCTCAAAGCCGGTCATCGTGCGAAGTTCCTTCAGGAGGTCCTGGTCATGGCCGGGCGCGCCCTCGACTATTGCGGAATACATCTCGCCCAGGTACTCCGCGTGGTCGGTTACCGCCGCGAAGCCGAGCGGGCGGTCGATCTTCACCTTCTCGCCGTTAACCTCCATCTCCTCGCCCCGGGCGAAGCGATAGGCATCGTCGGGGGTCAGGCGCGTACCGCCCAGGTAGGCGTCCAGGGAATAGGCCGTGTGCAGGTGGGTCTCGCCGAAGTAGGCCTCCTTCAGCGGGTTGGACGGGATCGCCGGCACCGGGGCGACTGCCGGAGTGTCGGCCACCGGCGCCTTCCCGGCGGGAGCTGGGGGCTCGCCACCGCAGGCGGCAAGTGCGCCGGTCAGGAGGACGATGGTGGCGCAGTTTCGGAAGGTCGAGCCTGCAATGTCCGACATAGTGTGCTCCGTGACTCTTGCTAGTTCGGTGTGTACCAGATGGGCGAGGTCGTTGCCGTGTAGGCCTGCCAGACCGTCTTCAGCAGCGGCCCGACGATCACGGGGTCGGTCAGGGGCTTGGGCAGCGTGCCCTGGGCCTGGGCCGAAATGAGCTCGTTGGTGGCGTCGGCGGCCTGCTTGCCCCCCGCCTTCAACATGTCGCTCCAGCGCTTCACGGCGGGATCGCTGACGAGCTTCTCGTTGCCGTTGTAGACCTCGAAGCCAACACCCAGGCCCTCGGCGTGATCGGACACGACCAGGAAGTCCATCGGCCGGGAGAGCTTTACTTCAATGCCCGTGGACGACGTCACCTGCTCGCCCCGGGCAAACCGGTAGGCCTCCTCCGGTCCCAGCCGATCGCCATTGAAGAAGGCGTCGCCGGAATTGGCGGTGTGATGATGGGTGTCGCCGAAATAGGGCCGCGTCGGGTAGGCCCGGTTGGCATAGGGGGAGTAGCTCTTGTCCTTCGCGGGCATCGCGGCCGTCGCGGCCTTGATGTCATCGGCGCGGTGCAGGAGGCCTTGCTCTGCGCCGGCAGCCATGCCACTAGCGGCGAGCACGAGTACCGCAGCGGCCATCGGACTCCAGTGAAGTTTGCAGCTCATCGGTCTAACTCCCCTTGTTGCTGCGCATCCCCGGTCCAGTCCGTGGCCGAATCCCGCGGCGGACGAATACGCAGCGGCATGGAGGCCGTCAGGAAGATCCCGTCACCCTCGAGCCGGTTCTCGGCGCTGAACTCGTGATACCAGCGCAAGTCCAGGGTCAGCGGCATCTTCGTCTTGAGCTACCAGGAAACCTCCGGACCGAATCCGGCAACCTCGCCCTTGAAGTTAGCCATTAATCGGGGTCTAGCCATTAATCGGGGTCAGACTGCAATTACTTGGAAATCGCAGTCTGACCCCTATTTAATTGTCACGGGCTGTACCAGATCGGCGAGGTGTAGGCCCGCTCCTGGGTGGTCATCGGGACTTCCGGCGGCATGGTGATCTGGTAGCGCTTCGCCTCGTAGGCGGTCCAGCGCGGCGTGGGGATCTCGATCACGCGGGCGTAGTAGAAGGCGCTCAGGCCCGCGTCGAAGTCGGGGTCTTCCCACACGGTGATCAGCTCGGGTGAGCCGATGCTGTTGGCCCAGGTGGCGTTGGGCACGTCGACGGTATTGCCGACCGGTGGCAGCTTGCCATCCGCACCGGGCTTGCGATCACCGGACCAGACCACGTCGTAGACCTTCTCCTGGGTCTTGCCGCTCTTGTCCAGCCAGCCCTTCACGACCTGGATGCGATCCAGATTGCCGCTGTAGGGATCCTTCATGGCGGCGACCATGAAGCTGGGCCGCTTGCCTGCCGGCGCCTTGCGCAGGTCGCCACCCATCGGCACGCCCTTGGCGTAACCAACGCCGGCCGGCAGCCGTGTGTTGGCATCCAGCGCGGTGAAATCCCAGCCACCGAAGAAGCGCACGGTCATGCGTGAGCCCGTCGTCGCGTAGGTCTCCTTGCGCTTCATCGCATCGAAGATGGCCTCGCGGGTGTTGTCGCTGGCCCACACCGCAGCGTAGCCGGACGCGGCCTGCTGCCAGCCCATCACGTTGAGCTTGGGGTCCGGCGCCGCGATCACCACGTGCTCCCAGCGATGCGGCCCCGGCTCCACACCCGAATGCTTGCCGAAGAAGTTGTCCTCCTCCGCCGTCGCCAGCGAGGTGTGGGAGTCGGTGCTGCCGATCATGCCGAACTTGTAGGGATTGACGCCGAGCTTGCGCTCCAGCTGCAAGCCGGTCTTGAGCGCCGAGCGCGTGTACTCCCACTGCAGCATGTCCTTCTTCTTGAGCTCGGTGCCATCCAGGTTGGAGCGGTCCCAGACCTCGTAGCCGGCGAACTCGTCGTTGGGCGAGAGAAAGGGGTGCGACTCACTGTCACCCTTGATCTGCGTGGCCTCGATCAGTGGCTCGAAGCGGGCGCGAAGCGTGGCGAGCTCCTTCGTGAGCGGCTTGCCGTCGAAGGTCTCGACGGTGAACATGCGGCCGTTGCTGAGGTTGCCGTTGTGGGGGATCGCCAGCACTTCCCCACCGGTCTCCTTCTCGAACGCGGCGAGGTGCCGCCAGAGATCCTCGGGATTCTTGCTGTCGTACTGGGAGTAAGGCAGCGTGCGATCGGCAACACTGGCGTCACCCCGGAAGATCACGTTCCGGTGCAGGTTGAAGCCGCCGATCGCGGTCCACTCGAAGCCGATCAGCGCCGTGAAGCGGCCGGGCTCGTTGTACCTGTCGGCGAGGGCCGTGTAGGTCTGCCAGGCATTGCGCACCGCCTTCTCGTTATTGATGGGTGGCACGTCGCCGGAGAGCGATCCGATGATCTCCATGGCGGTATTGAAGATCCGGTCGTAGTCGCCGCTCGTCAGTTCGCCATACCACTTCTTCCCGATCGCCGTGGACAGGATTTCCGGGTCGCCGCTCAGCAGTTGCGGCATCAGGCCGTACATCTCGGCGTGGTCGGCAATGACGAGAAAATCGAGCGGGCGTGAGAGCTTCGCCCTGAGGCCACCGGTGCTGGTCACTTCCTCGCCGCGGGCGAAGCGAAATGCGTCCTCCTGCCCCACCCGGTTCATCGTGCCGGCGTCCACCGAGATGGCCGTGTGCAGGTGCGTGTCGCCCCACAGGACGCGGGTCGGGAAATTCCGGCCGGCGTAGGGTGAGAACTGCTGCCCCGTCACCCGTTCCAGCGCTTCCCGGGTCGGGGGCTCATCCGCCCAGGCGCCGGTGGCGGCCAGGCCGGTAGCCAGGCATGCAAATGCTGAAGCGATGAAAAATCTCATGGGATAGTCCCCTGTTGTCGGCCGAAAATTTAGTCCGCCGGCTCACTCACCGGAGTCCAGCTGCGGTCCGGATCAAACGACGCCAGCGTCGCGACGATTTGGTCGGTGTTGTCGCCCAGATCCTTCTGGAAGACCTCGCCATCCTGGTTCACGATGAAGGTCGTAACGCCGCTCACCTGGTAGTCCGCGGGCCAGGCCACCAGGGCGAAGCCCTCGGTGAGCAGACCGCCCCTGAAGTACTCCCGGGGTCCGCCCTTGGCGTTCTTGCCCTGATTGTAAAGCAGCCGGTAGTAGTAGCCGTGATAGGGCTGCCGGGTGGCACCCCGGCGATAACCCTCGCCAGCGGCGGCCGCTACGAACGGTCCCGCAGGGCTGGGGGCCTCGTCCTCGGCCGTGGGCCAGTAGAGTCCGTTCTGCGCGCCCTCGTCGCTAATCATCTTTAAGGCATAGATGCCCGCGGGGTCGCCATCGCGCCCCTCGGCAGCGTACTCGAGCTGCGCATCGACGAAGCCACGGCAGGCGCCGATGGCGCCAAGTTCGTTGCCGCCGATCCGGCGGTACACCAGTTCGTCGGCGCCCTTGACACCGTCGAGGTACCAGCGGCCGTCGCGCTTCACCACGGGAATCGGGAACTCGTCCTTGTCTTCGCCAATTACCAGCGTCATGGCGTCCGGGCCGTCGGCCGCCAGGAAGTGCTTCTTCCGGTAGGCCGCGACGAATGTCGCCCGGTCGCCCTTGTCCTGGACGGCATCCCCGGATGAGAGCAGCTCTTCGGTGCCGGGACCCAGCAAGGCCTGCAGGCGGGCAGTGTCGTCCTTCTCCAGCGCGTCGACGAACGCCTCTACGGCGGCCTCGGCAGACTCGAAAGTCTGCTCGACAGCGCTGGCTGTCGTCAGCACCCCGGCCAGCAGGAATCCGAGCAACAGCGTTGCGGGTGAACGTACCGATTGAATGTGCAGCATGATCAATTCCTTCGTTCTATCGCCTGGCTGACTTGCCAGAGCTCCTGGACTTGGCGGGTACGCCCTTCGGCATGCTCTGGCGCCCGCGCTGACTCGCCGCCCTGGAGCCACCCCCGCCCCGGCTTGCGCCGGAAATCGCACTCGGCCTGCTCTGTGGCGCGCGGGCGGGCGCCGACGAATTGCTCGCCTGGCGCGAGGCAGTGGTGCGGCCACGATCGGACGCCGCGGAACGGGCGGCACCACTTGTAGGCTTAGCCGCCGGCCTGGTTGTAGGCGCGGCCGCAGGCCTGGCAGCCGGTTTGGCGACGGGCCGGGCATTGGCCGCGGCATTGGGGCCCGAGGCCCTGCCGCCGGCGTAAGAGCCCTGGACCTTCGGCTGGGCCGCTACCCGCGCGCCGGACGCGACGGGCCGCGCGTTTGCAGCTTTGTCTTTCGCGCCAGCGTAGCCGCTCTGGCCCTTCCACGAATCCGGCTTCGCCGGAGCCACGCGCTTCGGCTGCTCCCTCGCCCGGGTGTTCAGGGAGTCGATATCCGCACGCTTCGGGTTGGCAGCGGAGATGGGACTCTGGGCCTTGCGCGGGTTCCGGTTTTTGCCGGAATTGCCGTCGTAGCGGTTCCAGTAGTCGTTGTTGCCGTTGTTGACGATGATCGTGTTGTTGTTGAAGCCGTTCTGATAGTTCGGGGGGCGGTTGTAGCCGTGATTGGGGTAGTAGCCATTGCCGTAGCGCGGGCGATAGGGGTACGGCGGGTAGTAGGGCCTGGGCGGGCCGTAGTAACGGGGGGAGTAATAGTCATCGTCGTCGTCATCGAAAATATTGGCGACCAGAAGCCCGGCGCCAAAGGCCAGCAGGCCGGTCGTCACCAGGGC
>JAQBGF010000207.1:0-13425 GCA_032122615.1 Gammaproteobacteria bacterium
AAGCACTATTTGAAACATACGGTGTGCACTTCGACCCGGCGCTGCGCGACGAGGTGGTGGCCCGGGTGGACCGCCTGAAGCTGCCGTCGTACACGGGCTTTGTGATGCCGAAGCTGAGCGCGGTGACCGACGCGAACGGCGACATTACCGACGTGATGATCGCGTATCCGATGGACCTCGCCGCCCAGATGCTCGAGTTCTCGAAGGTCGGCGCGAGCCTGAAGTAGGAGCGGCTTCAGCCGCGACCCAACGTACTCCGTAGCTCGCGGGCGCAGGCGGGGAAGTGCGTATTCCGCGACCGGCTTTCTCTCCTCAGCAGCGGGCAGTGGCGGGAAGCCCTGCCCGCGAGAATGGAGTCCGCGACTCTCGAGCGGGCGGGGCTTCCCGCCACTGCCCGCGGTCCACGGAGTACGTTGGGTCGCGGCTGAAGCCGCTCCTACGTCAGGGCTGTCACAAAGTCGAATCCAGCCACGCCGTAATTTGCGGTGCTGACAGTCCGCCGCTGATCGCCTGACGTTGCCCATTGGCATAGAAGTAGCTGCGCGGCATTTCCCCGTACCAGGCGGGATCGATCTCAAAGCGCAGTTTGGCGGGATTCTCGTCGGCAAAGATCCAGTTCTCGACGTCCTGGAGCCCGAAGCGGGCGAGGACATCGGTTACCCGGTCGCGCTCGGCTAGCCCGTCAGTCGCCACGAGCAGGAGAGGCAGGTGGCGACCCTGACGGCGGAGTTCTTTGAACTGCTCGAATTCCCTCAGGCACGGCGCGCAATCGACAGACCAGAGCACGAGGAGGAACCGGTCGTTGCGCCGCTGCTTTACCAGCGTGGCCGCTGATCCCGGTACGAAACTCCGCAGCCTGTTCTCCTCGAGCGGCAACAGCCGATAGCCGTCCCGTCCGGCCGACCAGGACACAAAGGCCGCGGTGTCGTTGGCAACGAGCCGCGGGTAGTCAGCGGCTGCAGTGGTTGACGCGAGCTCCCTCGGCGCCGTCCAGGAGCGACCGCTGTCACCCGAGCTCATCGCCAGGACTGACGTGCGGGTTCCATCGAACTGCTGCCAGGCCAGATATACCTGGTCCTGGAGCGCCAGCACGTCGGCGTGACCAGCCAGTGCAGTCTCGTTGCCAATCCGTAGCGGCGCAGACCAGGTAGTCCCGCGATCGGACGAGAACGCGTAAAACAGCCCCTTTCGCTTTCTGCCTTGCGTGAACCATGTCAGGTGGTAGCGGCCATCAGGCGCTATGGACAGTGCCCCACCGTGTTCGGGGCAGGCATCGATTTGCCAGTCGTCATCGGTTGCCCGAAGGACTGGCGACGGTTGCCCGGCTGGCGAGACGCGGATGATGCCGAAGTCCCGGATCCCACCGTCGAACACCATGCGTGACAGGAGCACGACGCTGCCATCCGTGTCGCGCGCCGCTGCCAGGCGACAACATTCGCAAGTGGACCCCGCAATTTGTGCCGCCGCCGGCGGTGACGCCACCCCTGGCGCGACGACCGACCGGTACAACAGTCCGTGGCGCTTACCGGCTGCCTCGGGACGCAGAAAGTAGAGGTCCGCACGGTCGCCGTGCGCGAGCAACAAGGGGCGCAGCTCTGCCCCGGTTGGAGTTCCGGGGATTTCGGGGCTAAACGGTGCGCTGAACGTCCGGCCGTTGTCCCGGGAGGTCACCACGAACGACTGCTGGGCGCTCCGCGCGTCCGCGTTCCACGCGACGTAGAGCGTTCCGCCGGTGTCGACGGCAATCTGCGGCGCGCCCTCCGGGTCAACCTGTAAGCGCTGTCGCGGCGGTTGAATGAGTACAGGTGAACTGAAGCTGGCGCCGAGATCCGTGGAGTAGTCGACCTGCAGGTTGTGCTTTCCGGGCCTTACCCGCCACAGGCGTCCATCGGGCGCAAAGCTGGCCGCGACGACCGGATTACCGGTCTCTTCCTGAGCGGCAGGCAACGCTCGTGCCGCCAGGCTGCCGGCGATCACCAGCGGGAGGACAGTGAGAAGTTTCGAGCGTTGCATCAGTCGATTATGCGCTGCGCACCCGGTGGTCAGCGGCGTACGCGGAATCCCAGCAGGAAGCGGATGTCATGCTCGTCCTGGTCGCCGTTGGGCTCGTTCACAATGGGCAGGCCCACATTGGCGAAGGCCGTCCATTTCGTGCTGCTGAGCGTGATCCCCGGCGTGAGTTCGAGCCAGCTGCCACCGGAGTTCGCCAGTGTCTCGGAGCCGATCTCCTGCTTGTCGCGCCAGAGGCCGTTAAGCTCCAGCACGGCATTCCAGCGCAGCGGTGCGTCGGGTGTCAGTGCGTAGGCGAGACCGGCGTTATAGGCCAGATAGTCGCCGAGGTCGGTGTCCTGGGAGCCTTCGTTCACGAGCGTATACGCGACACTGGCGTCCAGGCCGACTCGGCCGAAACCCCGCGTGTAGGCAACGCCGAGAAAGGGGTCCCAGGAGCCGGAGCCGGGCTGGAATTCCTGCTCGAAGGGCTCACCCTCCGCTTCAGTGTCGTCGTCTTTGCCGGTGGGCACGCTGATGCCGAACAGGAGTCCCGCGTGGCTGGTCGTGGCGGACTCCTGGAAAAAACGCCAAAGGCCGAATACCTTGAGGTCGCCCATCCCCTTGCTGTCACCTTCGCGGCCGATCTCGACGCCGCCACCCTCGTCCTCCGGTGCCCGGACGTCCTGCCTTTCCACCCAGGGCAGCGTGAGTCCGAGCGTCACGTTCTCCGTCAGGCCGTAGGCCGCATCCAGCGAGATAACGTTTAACTGATCGATACTGTGGAGGTCGGCATCAGGATCGTCGGTCGCGATCTGCTCCATCTCCGCGTCGGTGAGGCGATCAGACTGTTGCTGTTCCAACCGCAGGCCTACGGACCAGCCGTCCCTGGCCAGCGGCACAGCGCTTTCGGTGTTGATCGAACTGCCCGAACCTGTGCCGAGGCCGCCGGCTGCGGTGTGGCTGGCGAATGCAGTCGGGGCGAGCAGGGATGCCCCCAGAAACGCAGGAACGAGAGCGTTCAATTTCACGGGATGAACTCCGACGTACTCATTGAGACGGGGCAAGACTACCGGAAGGTGGCGGCCATCGAGTGTCCCGCGATGTGTCTGATTGTCGCAGCGCTGGCATCACCTGCCCGGCGACGGCTCGCGGTTTGCGGAGTACGGCGTCGCGGCTGAAGCCGCTCCTACTTCAGTGCTGGAGCGATGCGTTCGGCGACGAGCCGGATCGCCGCCTCTGGATCTGCGTAGAGGCGCAGGCCGATCTCCGTCACGCCGGCGCGGCGGAAGGCCAGCAACTCGTCGACGACCGGCGTGAGATTGTCGCTGCTGCCGGTGAGCGTCAGGCCGTCCACCAGCGCGTCGAGGATCTTGCGCGGGACGACGCTCGCGGGGTCTTCGCCGTGCTGGTAGGCCAGCACGAGGCCGGGCAGGTTCTTCTCGACCACGTCGCAGGCTGCGGCGTCGATGAACGGCGCGTTGCGGGCCCGTTCCCAGATACCGCGAACCCAGAGCTTTCGACGGGCCTCGACGTAAGCGGCCGCCCGATCGGGTTTCACGTGCCAGGCGAGCAGGTTGTTGATGCGCAGGCTGTCAGCCGGTCGCCTGGCCGTCGCGAGCCCGTCGCGCAGGGTGGCGATGGTATTCCCGATGTAGTGAAGCGAGATGTCGCTCAGCATGACGCCGTCGGCCAGTTCCGCGGCGAGCTTCAGCATCTGTGGGCGGTTGGCGGCCACGTACAGCCGAGGCGCCGGCGCGGTGGCCCAGTCCGGCAGGTAGTTCTGCACCTGGAAGAGTTCGCCGTTGAAGTTGAGCGGAGTTGTCGGCGATGCCGCCCGCAGGAATGCCACGCACTCGCGGACGCCGCGCACCATCTGCGGGTGGGTCGCGCGGCGGTCGGGCTTCAGCCCCATGCCGATCATCGTTCCGCCGCCACCGCCGATGACCAGGTTGGCCCGGCCCCCTGAGAGTTCGTTAAGCGTCAGCAGCGCGTTCGCCATTTTCAGCGGGTGCAGTTCGAACGGGCTGATGGCAACGGGGCCCATGCGCACGGCGTGCGAGTCACGGGCCAGCATCGAGAAGGCGAGGAACGGATCCCGCGCTGAGAGGATATTGGGCGCCCACACGGCGTCGAAGCCGAGTTGCTCGGCGAGAAGACCCAGGTCGCGGAAGCGTTGCGGGGAATCCGGCTCGAAGATGAAGTGGATGTGCACCTGTGGCCGGGGCTCACGCCCGCTCGAACCTTGGCAGCACGTGTTCGGCCACGATCTTCAGGCCCGCCATCGGCTCGTCGAACAGCCGGATCGACAGTTCCGTCAGACCCGCCTTCTCGAACACGCGAAAGCGTTCGATCTGCCGGTCAATGTCGCTGAGGTCGCCCGCAGACGAGCAGGCGGCGATCAGCCGGTTGACGATCGATTCCGGGACATCATCGATCTTGCCGGTGCGGGTCCAGAAGGCCTTGGCGAAGTTCTGCCACTTGTCGATGACCAGCTGGCGTTCTTCGGCAGTGACGTAGGGTTCCATGTCGTACTTGGGCGGCAGCAGTTCGCCACGGAAGACCAGTTCGCGGCGTGCCTCATACATCGACTTGTCGCGGTCGGCCTTGATGTGCCAGGCCCAGAAGTTACCGATGCGAAAATCGTCCGCAGGTGTCGTGCGCGCAGCAAGACCGGCGCGCAGATGTTTCATGTGGTGGCCGATCTTTTCGGGCGTCACGTCGCTCATCTGGGTGCCGTCGGCGAACTTGCCGGCCATCTCCAGCATTTTCGGGCCGGTGGAGCACGTGAAGATGCCCGGCTTTGGTGCCTTCGCCCAGCCGCTCTTCAGCGGACGGGTGACTTTGTAAATGTCGCCGGGGTAGCCCTGAAAAAACTTGCCTGAAGTCACGCCCCTCACGATTTCGACGGCTTCGCGCACGCTGCGGACGATACGCTGGGCTTTCGGGTCCATCTTGATGCCGATGGCACCCATTACGGAACCGCCACCACCGATCGCGGCGATGGCGCGGCCACTGCTGAGTTCATTCAGGGTCAGCAGGGCATTGGCGATTTTCAGCGGGTGCATCTCGTAGGGGCTTATCGCAAGGACGCCCAGCTTGATCTTTTTCGTGGCCAGCGCGGCGGGCACGAGTGCCACAAAGGCATCCGGGTTCTGGTGGTAGTTGGAGTGCCAGAGCGTGCGGAACCCGTAGTTCTCCGCGGCGACGGCGATCTCCGCGACCTGCGCCGGGCTCAGGTCGGGCTCAAGAATGATGTCGATTTGCATGAAAGGTACCGGACCTTAGTTATTTAGTTATTCTGCCGCTTCAGAATAACTAAATAACTAAGGTCCGGTACCTTTTAACAGCCGAAGGCGCCATCTTATGAACATCGATGTCGTGCTCAATGCGTTGCTGCCGCCGGCAGATCTGGCCCGGCTTGCCGTGCAGGCCGAGGCCTGCGGCGCCGGTGCGGTCTGGACGGCCAGCTACCTGGCCTCCCGGGATCCCTGGTCCAATCTCGTGGCGGCGGCACAAGCCACGAAGCGCATCGGACTCGGCGCAATTGCCGTCAATCCCTACGATACCCACCCGGTGCGCATCGCGACTGGTCTTTTGACCCTGAACGAATACGCGCAGGGACGCGCCCGCATCGTTGTTGGCGGTGGGGGTGAGGCACTGCAGGCGCTGGGCATCAGGCCGGAGCGGCGGGTGCGGGCGGTCGGCGAGTGCGTGCAGATCCTGAAGGGCGTGACACCGGGCGTGCCATTTTCCTTCCAGGGCCAGATGCACAGTGTGCAGAACTACAATCCGTTTTGGGCCAAAGCCCCGAGGCCGCCTATTTATGTGGCGGTGAACAAGCCGCAGATGCTGCGCATGGCTGCCCGCTTCGGCGACGGCATCATGTTGTCTGATCTCACGCCACCAATCTGCGCCGAGCGCATTGGCTGGGTGCGCGATCACCTGCGCGAGTTCGGGCGCTCGTCAGAGTCGTTCCGTTACTACAACTTCGTCGCCTGGCATGTGTACGCGGACCGCCAGCGCGCCGTTCGCGAGGCGAAGATGTGGCTCGGCTACCGGGGCCTGTTCCGCCGCTGGGTGCTGAACACCTTCATGAGCGATGCCGAGTACGACGTGATCGAAGCCCACAAGGCAGAAATCTACGGCATGGTGCCGAGTAAGACCTGGTCCGTTGCGGGCGTTCCCGACGCGCTGCTCGACACTTGTGTCGACAATCTCACGCTCGCCGGGACCCCGGACGATATTCCACGCTTCATTGACCACCTGCGAAGAATGCAGGACGCTGGCTGCACGGATATCGTGCTGGAATTGCACGACGACCCGGCCGAGGGCATTCGCCTGATCGGCGAGCAGGTAATCCCGGCCTTGAAGTAGGAGCGCCTTCAGGCGCGATAACGCACTCCGCGCCGCAACACACTCCGTGGCCCGCGGGCCCACGCGGGGAAGAGTTTTCCGCTACCGTGAGGACACGGTGAACGCCTGAAAACCCTTCCCCGCATGCGCCCGCTGCGGCCAGTAGACCAAGACGTCAGATTGGCCGACGATGCACAACCACACATCACGGAGGAATTGAATGAACCTCACGCTCTATACCAGCCTGGGCTCGGGTAACGCCTACAAGGTGGAGTTGCTCCTGCGCTTGCTGCGCCTGCCCTACGAAACGAGGTCGGTGAACCTCCGACAGAACGAGCACCTGAGCACGGCGTTCCTGGCCCGCAACCGCTTCGGACAGATTCCGGTGCTCGTGGATGGCGATGCGATACTGACGGATTCCCACGCCATCCTGCTGTACCTCGCCGGTCGGTACGCCGAGTACACGCCCCACGCGTGGGCGCCGCTGGATCCCCTGTGCCTGGCACGGGTGGTGCGCTGGCTGTCGGTGTCGGCCAACGAAATCCAGAACGGCCTGGCCATACCGCGCGCCATCAAGCTGTTGAAGTGGCCGCTCAACTACGAGCAGGCAATCCGCACCGGCTACCGCATCCTGAAGATCATGGACGAGCATCTGGCCGACAGGGAATGGCTGGCGCTCAAGCACGCCACGATTGCCGACCTGGCGTGCTATCCCTACGTGGCGCTGGCTGCGGAAGGCGGCATGGACACGTCGTCTTTTGTGCATGTCTGCCGCTGGATCAGGAGCGTCGAGGAAATCCCTGGCTTCTGGCCGATGCCACGGATCCCGGGGCTGGCCGAAATGCCGCTGGTCCCCGTTCCGCTCCAGTAGGAGCGGCTTCAGCCGCGACCCGTTCGCCGCAGGTAAACCCCAAGCGCCCCGGCCCACACCACCGTGAGCTGCAGATAAACGAAGCCCGCCGGCGGAAACGGGAAGCTGACGATCCCGGGCAGCAGCATCAGCCAGCCGTACCAGCCGAACCACTTTGGAAAGGCGCCGGTTTTCAGCGTGAGCCAGGCGAGCTGCGCTGCCATCCAGCTTAAGCCCACGATTGCCAGCACGTTGATGACGCTGCGGATCATCGTGTTGATCAGCAGGATCGTGGTGTTGTGCTCTGGGTTCACTCCGCGAAGAATCTGACTGTACATCGCGCCGGGCAGATCACTGATGCCCGTGAGGAGAAAGCCGAGGCCGGACAGCATCGCCGCCATCAGCAGCAGTTGCGACGCCACCGGGTGCGGCGTGCGGAAGCGGTGAAACAGGCCGAGACCGAGCACCATCATTGAAAAGCCGCACACCACATGAGCCGTGCCGCTGCTGATAAATGACAAGGACCACTGTGCGTTCTCGATCTTGGCCATGTCGCCGTAGTCGCGGGCCTTGTCGACGAAGCCGAGATAGGTGGGCTCCAGCCACAAGGCGTTCATATTGTGGATGAGCATGCTGCCCACGATTAGCCACGCCGCCGTACTGGCCGCCTTGTCGAGCTTGGTCATTCGTCGCTCCTCGCTCCTCAATAACGTGACGTTGTCAGTAGATTCATGCCCTGGGCGAAGAAGGCCTGGGACTCGGCATTGGTCGTGGTCGTGATCGGATGGGCGAGGGTGCCGAGGCCCGAAAGTTTCGGCGCCAGGGGTTCCGTGGCGGTGGCGACTAACAGAAGACAGGATAGAAGAAGCGGGCTGACCCTGAACGAGCACATGCAGGACCTCACTATTTTTGAAATCTGGTCTTCCACTCGGGGTAGGGCATGCCGTAGATGCGTTCCCGCGCCGCGTCGTCAGAAATCACAATGCCACGTTCCTCGGCGGCCGCGCGGTACCACTTGGCCAGGCAGTTACGGCAAAAGCCGGCCAGGTTCATCAGGTCGAGGTTCTGCAACTCCTTGTGGGAGTCCAGGTGCTCGAGAAGCCGGCGGAAGGCGGCGGCTTCGAGTTCAGTCTGTGCCTGCTGATCCAATCGGTGTCCCGGTCCTGGCTACACGTTGCTAAAGATCTGCCGGGCACCCGGCAGGCTGTCGTCGCGCCACCGCTTGATTCTGCCATCGACGATCCACAGCAGCCCGGTGACATTGAATTCCCAGTCCGGGTGCCCGTCGCGGCCGCTGTACCTTTCAGTGCGTTCGTGAATCACGAAACTGCCCATCGCGCAGAGCCGATAAATCCGGAAATCAACGCTTTGCCAGCGCGTCATGAACTTCGTTAGCACCGCGTGGATTTCCGGGATCCCGCGCTTCACGGGTCCACCCTCGTAGATCTGGTAGGCACAGTTCTCTGTCAGGTGGCTGACGATCTGGTCCGGATCCATTGCTGACCACGCGGCGCAGAAACTCCGCACCAGGGCTTCGTTATCCCGCTCGGTACGAGCCAGCACCGGGTTTCCCTCGTGCCCGACACCCGCTGATGGCCTGCTGTCGGTCATGACAATCGAATCAATCAGTGGCCCGGCACTGGTCTTCGGTACGGGGATTGTCATCGGACGGGCACTCGATGCCTTCCATGGCCACCCACAGCGGTGTGCCGGCCACGATTTGCGTGTTCACCGCCTTGAAGCCCTTGATCCCGCCGATCGCAAGGTCGGGCAGCGGGTTGATGATCAGGTCTGCCTTGCCGGCTTCCACATCCTTTGCGCAGCCGGTGAGATCGTTCAGGTATTTGGTTGAAATCGTGTGTTGCGGAAAGAAAGCCCGTGCCGTCTGGGTGGCGAGCGGGCCGGTGCAGATGCGCAGGCCCTTGCGCTTGTGGAGGTCATCCACGGTGTTGAGCTGGCTGGCGAGTTCCGACGTCGCGGGAATGTGCATGTACTGGCTGATCGCGCTGAGCGTGCAGGTGAAACGTCGCGAGGTGCGACGGCGCATGCCCTGCGTGTCGCCACCCGTCGCGTTCAGCTGGCTGACGATATCGGCCTTGCCATCGACCACCATCGAGGTGGTGGGTGCCGGACCTGGTACCAGCGCCACGTCTTCGACCTTGAGTTTCACGTTGTAGTGGGCGTTGATCTCATCAAGCATCGCGAGGAAGTAGGCGTCGCTGATTGATGCGAAGTAGAAGGATGTGTCGTTAGGCGTGTTGGTCGTGGTCTGAGTTACCTGGCGAATGGTGCCGCGCTCGAGAATGTCCTTCCACAGGCCCACCGGCTTTGCCGGGAACGGGGCAATTGCCGGCTGGGGCAGGCAGTCGGCCAGCGTCACCATGTAGGACAGCGCAGCGCCGGGTTTCGATGGCGGCTGCTCGGCAAGAATCTCGCGGCTCTTGCCGCTTGCCACGACGCGAATCCACGCGGCATCCATGGCATCGACCAGCTGTTGCCGGCCCTTGGCGAGATTCGGATCCACCCTTGCCTGGTCTAGATTGGCCTGGTCTGGATTGGCCCGGTCTAGATTGGCCTCCGTGGCGCAACCGGTGGCGAAGAGGGCCGTCAGGACGGCCGTCAGTGCGAGGGTGGCCGTACAGGCCGGCGTGCGGGTGTTCATGGGTCGCGGGTTCCTCGATGCGTGGGAGACTGAATCTATATCACGAACGCCGGATGGCCTCGCGCCAAGGGGTGGTCGTGGCTTGCAGCAGACCGGCGTTCAGTCCAGATGCAGGCGCGGTCCGCGGTGCTGCCCCGGTGTCCGGGGCTCGATGCCCGGCTTCAATCGCCCGTCCGGGCTGTAGTCGTCAAGCTTCTGGAAGAACAGCGGCTGGTCACTAGCGATGTGCAGCAGGCGTTCGCGGTATTCGGCCAGGATGGTGTCGCGACGGGCCTGATCAACCCAGCGCACCGCGTGCGCAACGTAGGGCTGTAGCACCTCGTAGCCGCACAGCGCGAGTACTCCGGCGTGCAGTGGCCACAGCGTCCGTTCCAGGTCGCCGTTGCGGCCATCGGGGAACGACGACGTGGGCGGTGCGCTGGTGGTGAAGGCCAGCATCGCGCGCCGGCCGCTGAACACGCCGCGGTCCCAGGTTTTGCCAAAGTCGTAGGCCACGCCGTAGGCAAACACCCGGTCGATCCAGCCCTTGAGCATGGCGGGTACCGAGTACCACCAGAACGGGAATTGCAGCAGCAGGAAATCGGCCGCCATGAGTTTATCGATCTCGGCTTGCACGTCGGGCGCGAAGCCGGCAGTAGGGGCGGCGTTCGCTTGCTCGGTGCCAATATCAAGATGCCCGGTATCCGCCCGGTGCAGGAAATCGTGGGCGCCGGTCACCGGATTGAAATTCTGGGCATAGAGATCGGAAACCGTCACCTCGTGCCCGGCCGCCGTAAGAGTCTCAACGGCCAGGTCCTTCATGGCGCCGTTGAAGGACGCCGGCTCCGGGTGGGCGTAGACGATCAGTACGCGCATAAGTTGAGGTAGGAGCGGCTTCAGCCGCGACCACATCTTCAGCCGCGACTGCCTCCAGGGAGATGGTCGCGGCTGAAGCCGCTCCTACACGTTTCCTGCCTAGGCGACCGGGGCCGGCTTCTGCTGCTTGGCGTAGTGCTCCAGGCTTGAGTGGCTGGGGCCGTAGTCTTCCGTCGGGGCCTTGAGCACGTCCGGGCAATGCTTCTTCGCGTAGTCGAGTAGCACCTTGGGAAGTTTCTCGGCGGAGTCGAAGCCGGTCATCGTTGCCGTGTACAGGCAGTGGCCCGGAGTCTGGCCCATCAGCATCCACGGCAGCCACGGCGTAACGCGGTGCCAGGTGCCGGCGTAGGGCACGGCCGTCAGCTTGGGGTTCTCGAGGTCCTTGCGCGACACGAAGTAACGCATCATCTCGGACACCTGCGCGTTCTCGCCACTGGACTCTCGCGGCCACTTGTCCGGCTGCAGCGGGTTCTTGTAGTTCAGGTGCATGTCGGTCGACAACGCCAGCGTGTCGCCGTTAAGTTCCTGCCAGGGGAAGATCAGCGGGATCTTCGGCAGCTTGCTCTTGTCGCCGGGGAAGTCTTCCGGCGCCAGGATCAGCATGTCGCTGATGGTGTAGTTAAAGGGATCGTTGATCACCTGGACGACCTTGAGCTTTTCCTGGGTCCAGGGATTGGTCCATTCCTCGATGATCTCGCCGGGTTGGCCCCGGCGGGTGAGGTTGGTATAGAAGATCACTTCCTTGTTCAGACGGCGGATGTTGCCATCGGGCAGCGGCACCAGCCGCGTGGCCAGAAAGGTCTGGAAGCCGAGCAGCGGCTTGACCTTCTCGCCGGGCTTCACGCCCAGGATGACGCCACAGCAGTGGCCGATACGTTCCTTGCTGGAATCCAGGTCGCCCTGAATGCGCGCCCAGGCGTCGCGGTTCCAGCGGGGATTCATGAAGTCGATCTTGGTCTCGAAGGGAATAATGGCCATTGTTCTTGGTCCTTGTGCCGGTGACGCACCGGAAATAGCGGCGGGGCTATGCCCCGAAGTGGGTGCGTAGTCTAGCCGGAAGGGGCACCAGCAGGTACGGTTCGCTGATGCGCAATCACAAGGTCGTGCTTAACCGTTCACTGGTTGGTGTCCCGGACCCGGCTGACTTCCGCGTCGTGGACGAGGCGCTGCCCGAGCCGCGCGATGGGGAAATCCTCGTGCGGCACATCTATCTGTCACTCGATCCCTACCAGCGTTCCGCCATGGCCGGCCGGCACATGATGGGGCGTCAGCCGCTTGGGGCAGGCGACATGCCGGCTGCGGAAACCGTGGGGCAAGTCGTCCGCTCGCGGCACCCGGATTACACCGCCGGCGACTATGTGCGCCACTTCGGCGGCTGGCAGGAATATGGCCTGTCCACGGGCGAGCGGACGTCGCGAATCGATCCGGCGCTGGCGCCCCTTTCAGCCTGGCTCGGTGTGCTTGGCATGCCCGGGCTCACGGCGTGGGGCAGCATCATTGAACTGGCTGATGTTCAGGCTGGCCAGACGGTGCTGGTCTCAGCAGCTCTGGGGCCTGTCGGATCACTCGTCGGGCAGCTTGCGATAGAGCGTGGCGCCGAGGCCGTTGGCATTGCAGGAACGGATGAAAAGTGTGCGCTCGTGATCCGGGAATTTGGCTTTCGCGCCTGCGTGAACTACCGCCGCGACGGATTTCTCGAGGCCCTTCGGGCGGCACTGCCCGACGGTGCGGATATCTACCACGACAACGTCGGCGGTCAGATGCTGGCGGATGCCTTTTCGGTATTGAAGGTCAACGGCACCGTGATCCTGTGCGGACTCATGGAACGCTACAACGACCCGGCGAAGTCGAAGCCGCTGGACCTGGCGCTGCCGATCATGAAACGGGCCGTCATGAAGGGGCTGGTGGTGACGGACTTCGAGCATCGCCGGCCGGTCTTCGAGGCGGCTGTTGCGGAAGGCCTGCGCACCGGCCGGATCCGGTTCAGGGAGGACCGGGCAGAGGGTATCGCCGCGACCGGAAGGCACTTTGCGCGCCTGATGCGGGGGGAGAACGTGGGTAAGGCCCTGGTGGTTCTGGGGCCAGAGGAAACCGGCAGGGGTTGACAGGCCTTTTACAGATGGGGTACTTTTACCCATATGTTGGGTCTTTTCCCCTGAGTCTCGCGGGTTATATGGACAGTCCTGATTCCCCAGCCGCCGCCGGTGCCCTCGATCGCTGCGCCGTCGTGCAGACCTGCCGGATCCTGCTTCGGCCTGTCGCCAGCCTGCTGCTGAAGTGCGGGATGACCTGGCGGGAATTCTCGGCGGTGTCGAAGAGTGTATTCGTCGCCGTCGCGAGCCAGGACTACGGCCTTAATGGCCGGCCCACCAATGTTTCCCGCGTCTCGATCCTGACCGGCGTCAGCCGCAAGGAGATCGCCCGGGTCCGCAGCCTCCTCGAGCAGGAATCTGACCCGTTGCCGAACAAGACCACGGATGCCACGCGCCTGTTGTCCGGCTGGCACCAGGATCCGGATTTCCTGACCCCGACCGGCGAGCCCCGGGTGCTGCCGGCCGAGGGCGAGGGCGCCAGCTTCGCGACCCTCTCGCGCCGCTACGGCGGCGACGTGCCCGTGACGAGCATGCGCAAGGAACTGGAACGGGCGGGGGCGATCACCGCCCTGCCCGACGGCACGCTGCGGGCGGAGCGCCGCTACTTCATGCCGAAGCGC
>JAQBGF010000208.1:0-5687 GCA_032122615.1 Gammaproteobacteria bacterium
GGGCCATCAGGCGTGGGTCCGCCGGGAGGGAACCCGATCGTCCCGCTGTTCGACACCAGCACTGTGCTTGAGCCGGAAACCGTCGAGGATACGGGCACCGCGCTCGTCACCCGTTTCGGTGATCGCGCACGGGACCGCCATGCCCGTGAGGCCGGACTCAATTTCCGCAAGTACGACCACTACCTGTCGTGGTACTGGGAGCAGCGCACCGCGACGATTGAAATCATCGACAGGGTTGCCAAGGGTGGCACCGGCATCGAGTTTCACATCTACCCGCAGTGGGCGCTGAGCGCACCGGAATTCCGGGCCTTCTTCCGGGGCATAACGACTGAGGGCGAATACCACACCAATCTCAGCGCAACGCGCATCGGCACGATTCCCTATCACTACACCGTGACTTTGACCTTCAACCCCAAGACCAATACGTCAATCGCTATTGGCGATCGGATCGAGCTGGAAATCAGCCAGTTCCTTGCGGCGCCAACGCACGGTCGAGCCAATTACTACGGTACGGCGGTGCTGTATATCGTGGGGCAGGGCGGACTGGTGCCGTGGGAAGGTCTGGGCAGCAACCTTGATTCCTTCGCTTTGCCGCAAAGCGCGTGGATGGGTGGCCGCACAACATTGCCTTATCAATATTCCAACGAACCCCTCGAGCGCTTCAAGCAGCTGCCAGGCGAGACGGCGCTCGTCAGCTCACAGCCGTTCATGCTGGGGCGGCGTTTGCACCACACTGATTTCGAGACGGGGGTCCACTCGGAATTCCCGACTGAAAACCCGGTCTATACCGAGCAGGTCGGCAAGCTCGGGCCACAGTTTTACGCAGCAAGTTGCGTGGATTGCCATCTGAATAATGGCCGGGCGATACCGCCGGGCCTGAATACCACCATCGTTAATGCTGTCACCAAGGTCGGTACGGCGACCGGCGCGCCGGATGCCCAACTGGGCAGTTCACTGCAGCCGCTGCGCATCGGTGGCGTGGGCGAGGGCAGCATCAGTATCAGCAGCTATACGTTTACTAATGGTACCTACGGTGATGGCTCGGCCTACCAGTTACGCCAGCCCAACTACACATTTGTTGGCCCGGTGCCCAGCAATTTTTCGGTGCGCAATACGCCGCCGCTGGTCGGGCTGGGACTTTTGGAAGCGGTCCCGGAAGATGTTGTTACGGCATTGGCCGATCCGGGCGACTCTGATTTTGATGGCATCTCCGGCCGCGCGCAGACGGTAACCGATCCCGAAACCGGCCAGACCCGTCTGGGGCGCCTTGGCTGGAAAGCGGGGAGGGCGCGAGTCAGTCATCAGGTTGCCGGCGCCTTAAATGCCGACATGGGCGTGACGACAGCCATATTCCAGCAGCCGGATTGCGGGTCTGCACAATCGGGCTGTGGCACTCCCGGTGTCGAGCTGAACACTGCCGACCTCGACAACATGGTGCGTTACGTCTCCCTGCTGGGGGTCGCGGCGCGCAGAAGCCTTAACGATGCCCAGGCACTGCAGGGCGAGACCTTGTTCAGCAGCGCGGGCTGTGCCGGGTGCCATACCACCACCCTCACCACCAGCACGCAGCATCCTTTTGCCGAATTGCGCGGCCAGACCATTCACCCCTACACCGACCTGCTGTTGCACGACATGGGAGCGGGTCTGGCGGATAATTTGCCTGAAGCCGATGCATCCGGCGCCGAGTGGCGCACAGCGCCCTTGTGGAGTATTGGCTTGACCGCGGGAGTTTCGGGCGGCCAGGAAGCCTATTTGCACGATGGCCGCGCGCGGAATCTCAGCGAAGCGATCTTGTGGCATGGGGGCGAGGGAGAAGCGTCCAAGGAAGCCTTCCGCACCATGACCAGTACCCAGCGTGCGGCGCTGCTGAAGTTCATTCAGTCGCTGTGATGCGCGTCTGAAGCCCAGGCAGGAACTTCCGCAACAGTGAGTTAATTGCTACGGATTCGCCTCATCCCGCCTGCTTTTTCGGCGCGATGTCGTTGATGCCCCAGAACTCCAGTTCCTTCTCGAACGACCACAGGGGGTGGATTCGCTCCAGGTCGGCAAGATCCTCGTTGCAGGCAAAGTCGTAGCCGTTGCCGTGGTCGTTGTACCACTGCGCGTAACGCAGCGGATAAACGACCTCGGCGGTGAACACACTGAGCGTCTTCATCAGCCACATCGGGAATGGCCGGTACCTGAACCGCGTGCCGTGCCGGTTGTTCCTCTCGGCAATCTCCACGAGTTGATGGCCGGTGTGGGCGCAGGATGCTATGGAGAAATCCTGGTTGGAGAACACCTCCGGGTACTCGAAGCAGGTGCCCACCCACTTGCCGACATCGCGCACGTCAAGCCAGTTGACGAGAAAGTCGGGCGCCGTGATGCCGGGAATGTTGTCCTCCTTGATCATTGTCCTCGACAGCTTGGAATCACCCCGGAAGTGGGCCTGCGCGGTGTAATCCACGCGGTGCATCGCGTAGTAATACGCCGGGCGGTGAATGCACGTGACGTTGATGCCCTCGCTGCGCAGGAAATCCGAAATCCGCAGCCGCTGCCTGATCCACCACGGCGTCGTCGGCACATCGCCGACATAGTCGCTCACCTTGTCCGTCGGGAATATCAGCGTGATGACTTGCTTGACGGAAGGGTTGGCCTTGAGGGCGGCCAGCGACGCGAGCGCCTGGCGCATCACGGCCGCGCAGCCGCCCACGGGGTCGTTGCCGTGGTTGGTGATCTTGCCGGCCTTGCTCGTGTTCGCGGTGACGTAGAGCACCACGCCCGCGCAATCCGTAAAGGCTTTCGTCAGCGCCGCTTCGGAATTCATGTCCACGCCGGCATGCAGGGTCAGCAGGCCCGAGTGATCGGCCTCGGTCTTTTTCAGAAGCGTTTCCAGGCGGGCTGAGGCCTGCGTTCCCTGTGTGCGATAGAGCGCCCGCACGCGGAACCGGAGTGTCTTCGTCAGTTCCTCGACAATCGCATAGCACTCCCAGCCCGTTGAGCAGGTCACCGCGATCAGCGGCAGCTCATTGATTGGCTGTGGGGGCTTTGGGTTTCTCTCCCTTTCCGCCCTGATCTTCAGAACGGAATCAACCAGGCGCTTGTTCTTCGCCTTGATGGCCTGCTGTGCCATCCGGACCGCGGTGTTCCTGTCCATTAAGCTGAGCCTGTGTGAGAGAGGTTGGGGGGAATCATACTTCGACGGCCTCCCAGTGCGCGACGTGGCGACTGATCAAAGAAATAGACAAATACATCATTCCGGGGCACTGTCAGGCCGGTGACCCGTGGATCGGGAATGGAACCTCATATGTCATACCAACGCATCGGCATCTCGCCCCTGAGCGGAACCTTCGGCGCCGAGCTCTCCGGTGTCGATCTGTCGAAGCCATTGGACGACGAGACCTTCGCCGAGATCCGGCGAGCATGGCTCGACTACAAAGTGATTTTCTTTCGCGACCAGCACCTCACCCCGGAACAGCATCGGGATTTTGGCGGCCGGTTCGGGGATTTTCAAAAGCCCGGATTTGTGCCGGTTCTGAAGGACTATCCCGAGATTCGCCGGCAGGAGGTCAAGCTGGGCGGCGTGTCCCAGGATATCTGGTGGCATACGGACGACGCCTTCCTCGACATTCCGTCCAAGGGCTCGGTCCTGTATGCGTTGAAGGTCCCGGACGCGGGGGGCGATACGGTATGGGCCAATATGGCGGCCGCCTACGATGCGCTCTCGGATCAGATGCAGAACTTCCTGGGCGGACTTACGGCGATCCACGATGTCAGCTTCCGTAACGCGCTCAGCGCCATCGACAAGTGGGGGCCGGAGCACTACAAAAATGTTCGCGCGTCCGTGCCGCCGGTGGAGCACCCCGTGATCCGGACCCACCCGGAAACGGGGCGGAAGTCGATTTTCGTCACGGAGCAATTGACGTCGCACATGAAGGGCATGACGGCGAAAGAGAGCGAGGCCCTGCTGAAGTTCCTGTTTAGCCACACGCAGCAGGAGGAATTTCTTTGCCGGTTCAAGTGGCGGGATCACTCCGTGGCATTCTGGGACAACCGCTGTACGCAGCACCGCGGAATCTTCGATTTCAGCGCCGATGCCTACCGCCTGATGCATCGGGTGGCTATTGCCGATTCGGCGCGTCCGGTTTGAGTCGATGAGGATGCAGAACATGCTTAAGTCCCGCAGCGGATTTGCCCTGACCGCCGCTCTCAGCCTCAGCTTCGGGCTGGCACTGCCAGTCACGGTGCCGGCGGCAGACGACATTGCCGAGATCGTGGTGACGTCGCGCAGGATCGAGGAGCGCCTCCAGGATGTGCCGCTCGCGATCAGCGCTTTCGACGAGTCGACCATCGAGTCGGCCGGCATTGCCGATCTCCGCGACATTGCGAATCTGACGCCCGGCCTGCAGTTTTACAACGCGCTCGGCGAGGCGTTGCCGACGCCGTTCATCCGCGGCGTGGCGCCGACAGATATCCGGGCCAAGGAGAACAACGTCGCCGTGTTCGTGGACGGCGTATACGTGTCGGGCCGCGAGGGGCTGAACTTCAGCCAGCTCGACCTGGAGCGCATCGAGGTCGTGAAGGGCCCGCAAAGCGCACTGTATGGCCGCAACGCCTTCAGCGGCGCCATCAACTTCATCACCAAGCGGCCCTCGGAAGTATTCGAGGCAAAGACTGCCCTGACCGGCGGCAACCGGGGCAAGCTGACGGCCAGCGGTTCGGTCAGCGGCCCGCTCATCGAGGGGGTTTTAAGGGGCCGGGCGGGCCTCAGCTACGACGACTGGGACGGTTCCTACGACGACCCCCTGAATGGCCAGGACGTTGGCGGCCACCAGTACCGCACCGCCCAGGGCAGCCTGCTGTTCACGCCGACCGGGAGCGTCGAGATTCTCGGCCAGGTGTACTACTCCGACGACGAGATCGATGACTCGACCACCACCGCCGTGCAGGCCAACTGCGAGGATACATCGCTCACCAACCCGCGGCTCCAGAACGACGACGGCGTGCCCTACGGCTCACCGATCTACAGCAATTACTGCGGCGAGGTGCCGTCGATGTCGGGCAACGAAATCCCCAAGACCAACGGGGCCACCGGCGAGACTCGCGAATTGTTCCGGGCCAGCCTCAACGTCGACTGGGATATTGGCGTTGGCACGATCAGCGCGCTGACGGGGTATTCCACTACCACCCAGGACGCTAACCTTGACTTCAGCCGGCTTGGCGACAGCGTGCCCTTCGTGTACTGCATCGGCGGCTGGTTCACGTTCTGCAACAACAACCTGCAGCCCACGCCGCTCAAACGCTTCTTCACCGGAGTGATCGACCGCGAGAGCGGCGATGACTCGAGGGAGTTTAGCCAGGAATTGCGCTTCACCAGCCCGGTCGACCAGCCCTTTCGCTATTCGGGCGGCGTCTATTTCTACGATGTGCGCGACGAGGAAGGGGCCGGACAGCCGTTCCTGACTGGCGCACTGCCGGATGACCTGGATCCTGCGAACCTGAATGGCGGTTTCTGCCCCTGCCTGGGCGAGGGTTTTGCCCCGGGCACCTACCTGGCGCCGTTCGGTAACCTGCTGTTCATCACCGACCCCGGATACGCCAACGACCAGGACGAGTCCGTTACCAAGACCAGTTCCTGGGCGGTATTCGCGTCGGTGGAACAGGACTTCCTCGAGAGCTGGACGGCCCGCGGCGAGGTGCGCTTCACC
>JAQBGF010000209.1:0-3701 GCA_032122615.1 Gammaproteobacteria bacterium
TGTCGCTGGCGCTGCGTTACGACCGTGAAGAGCGGGACGTGCAAAGTCTCGTGCCCGAGAGTGCAGTTACCGCCTACATTGACACCTGCGGAGACGGCGGGGCCGGCGACCCGATCAATCCGGGTCTCTGCGACACCGGGAGCATCGCCTCGAAAAGCGAAACCTATGATGCCTTCGAGCCGAAGTTGTCTGGCACCTGGGACATTACGGACAACGTTACCGCCTATCTGACCGGGGGTGTGGGCTTCAAGAGTGGCGGCTTCAACAACCAGGGTTCCGCCGCCACGGTGGACCTGTTCATCAACGAGCCGCTGCTCGGCCCCGGGGGGCCATTCGAGGGTGATTTTGCCCCCGTCAACATCGACGATTCCTTCCGCGAGGAAACCTCCATCTCAATCGAGACCGGCCTCAAGACGGAGTGGCTTGATGACCGGCTCCGCGCCGAGTTTGCTGGCTACTACATAGACGTCGATGACATGCAGTTCTTCGAGTTCATCGTTGGCGGGTTCGGTCTGCTCCGCGTGGTGTCCAACATCGACGAGGTGGAGATCAAAGGCATCGAGCTATCAGTGAACTACGCCGCCAACGACTGGCTGTCGCTGTTTGCCGGCGCCAATTTCCTTGACACCGAAATCAAGAAAAACGTGGCGCGGCCCGACACCGTGGGCAACGAGTCGCCCTACACTCCGGATTACACCTGGAACGCGGGCGCCCAGGTGCTGTTCCCGATGTCGGCAAGCTATGACCTTGTCGCCAGCGTGGATGTCTCCGGCGTTGGCGAAACCTGGTTCCACGTGGTCCAGGCTGACGACCGGCCAACGACCTTCTCGCTCTTTTTACCGCTCGGCCCCGCCAACTACTCGGTGGCCCAGCGCGATGCCTACACACTGGTCAACCTGCGGGCCGGCATCTCCAGCGATCACTGGTCGCTGGTTGGCTTCGTCAACAACGCGTTTGACGAGCAATACCTGCAGGAGGTCATCCCGGCGCCGGAATTCGGCGGCTCGTTCATCCACCCGGGCACCGAGCGGCGCGTCGGCGTAGAGGCCACGCTGAAATTCTGAATTCCGGGTACGGGGAAAGGGGGCGCAATACCCCCTTTCCCTACCGGGACAAAAAGTTGGGTGGCCGTTCCTCGGTGGGGTGCAGTTTGACGACCCCGAATTTCCCGGTCTCACCACTGCGGAGGCGCTCGCCCGTATTCTTCACCCGAATCAGTTCAGCGAACATCACCAGAATCGACCGGGCATATCGCGCGGCGTCGGCCTCCGACATCTTTCGGACGGAGACGTGTACGGACGTTTCCTTTTCGTTTGAGGCTACGGCCGTCATGGCCTTGCAAAGGATCTCGTAGCGCGGCCGGATGACCTCCGGCACTTCATGGTCCCCCAGTGTTTCGAGGTGGCCTACGTACGCATTGATCAGCCGTTGCTTCACCGGCCCCTCGGTGGCCAGTTTCCTGACTGCGGCGTAGAACCTGTCGGCAACCTGATACATGGAATCCTCGAAGAATCGGCTTATGACCGGGATCTGCGTAACGAGACTATAGAGACCGCCGAAGCGCGGTCAAAATTGTCATGAACGATTTGAGAGGCCGGTCACGAGCGGTGGCGGCAAACTGGTCATAACGCCGGCCGACGCCCTAGGAGCGGCCGTAGGAGCGGCCGTAGGAGCGGCTTCAGCCGCGACTTCAGTCCATGGTAGCCCGCGGTCCCCTGCCGGAAACCTTTTCCGCTACCGTGAGTACACGGTGAGCGCCGGAAAAGGTTTCCGGCAGGTTCCCGCTGCCACGGAGTGAGTTGTCGCGGCTGAAGCCGCTCCTACCGGGCCGTCATCGCGCACTGATCAGTAGGGACGCGGCATGTACCGCCCGATCGGCTCCCCGATGACCTTGCCGCCGTCGTAAATGCGCTGGCCGCGCAGGAACGTCGTCTTCACGCGGCCCGAAAGCTCCATGCCCTCGAAGGGCGTGTACCCCTGCCGGGATTCGGATTCGGCGGCGCGCACGGTCCAGGTTTCATCAGGATCCAGCAGCGCCAGGTCGGCGTCCAGACCTTCGACAATGTCGCCCTTGCTGGGCAAGCCAAAGCGACTGGCGGCGTTATAGCTGGTCAATGCGGCCATCTGGTTGTACGTGAGCCCGCGTTTGCGGCCCTCGCTGACCAGCGCGGCCAGCAGGTACTCCGTGCCGCCAAAGCCGGACTTCGCCAGCCATATGTCGCCAGGCTTCCTCTTGTCGACCTTCATCTCGTGCTTGCAGCAGGCGTGGTCGCTGCACACCCAGTCGAGGTTGCCGGCGACCAGCTGTTCCCAGAGGTACTCGACGTCTTCCCGGGGGCGGATCGGCGGATTCACCTTGGCGAAGCCCGCAGCCTTGGAATCCGTATCCAGCATCAGGTGACCGATGGTCACCTCACGACGAAAATTGATGTGCGGGAACACAGCCGCCATCTGCAATGCCGCCAGCACCGCCTTGCGCGAGGTCAGATGCAGCAGGTTGATGTTCGGCAGTTCCGTCTCGTTCGCCAGGTACGACGCGATGAAGATGGCGAGGCCTTCGGAGTGCGGCGGACGGGCCGCGCTATAGGCCGGCAGACCCTTCAACGTGCCCGCCTCCTCCACGATCTTCGTATAGGCCGACATGATCTCGGCCGTCTCGCAATGCAGGCTCAGCGAAATATCACCCGCCTTGTCCGGGTACTTTTCCATGGCCTTGCGGATACCGCGCATCACAAATTCAAAATGCGCGATGTCGTACTTCTCGTCCTCATCGATCATGAGGAACTCGTGCTGGTTGCTCGACCGGCCGTGCAGGCCGTGACCACCGTAAAACATGAAAATCTTGAATGAGGTGACGCCATAGGCATCAATAAGTGCCGGGATCTCGCGGATGTGCCGCTTGTCCATCGGCGCAAGATGGTAAGCGTAGTCAACGTGAAAGTTACCGTCGGACAGTTGCAGAACTTCGGGAAAGAACTTCTTGTAGGAGCCACCCTTGTTCAGGTAGTAGCCGCCCGTTCGCATGTAATTGAGGCTGCTCGTTACACCACCCTGGGCCGCTGCCCGGCTTTCGGTAACGGCATCTTCCGCCAGCGGCGAATAGATGCCCGTGTGCATGTGGGGATCGACCAGGCCGGGGAAAGCGAGGCGATTCTTGCCGTCGTAAACCTCAGCGGCAGAGTCCGCGGCAATCACCGGCGCGATCTTTGCAAAGCGACCGCCCTTGATGGCGATGTCCGCCTGCTCGACCATCGCGGCCAGGGGCCGCACAACGCGGACGTTCTTGATGAGGAGGTCGTACTGGGGCTTGTTTGCCCTGGATTTCGCCTTTTTCGTCGCCATGATTGCCTCTTGCGTGTCGCGGTGATTCGAGGGGGCCTTAAGCCTGCAAGGATACCCGATGCCGGGCCGCCTGTAGGAGCGGCTTCAGCCGCGACAACGTACTCCGTGGTGACGCGGTCGGCGGCGGGACAGGCCCTGGCCGCCTGTCGGGAAGACCCGCTGAGGGCTGGCCATGGCCTGTCCCGCCGCCGACCGCTGCGCAAGAGTGGTATCTGGTCGCGGCTGAAGCCGCTCCTACAGGCGGCCCGGCATCGGGTATCCTTGCAGGCTCTAAGGCCCCCTCGAATCACCGCGACACGCAAGAGGCAATCATGGCGACGAAAAAGGCGAAATCCAGGGCAAACAAGCCCCAGTACGAC
>JAQBGF010000210.1:0-5872 GCA_032122615.1 Gammaproteobacteria bacterium
ATGACCGCCTCACCGAAGGACTGGTCGGGCAGGAGTCCGCCGCTGAAAACATTGAGCTCGCCGTTCGGTATGGTGCCAAACCGCAGCGGGTCGTTGGTCGCGGCGAAGCCGCTGCCTTCGATGTTGAGCGAGGTTGCCCCGACCCACTTCTGCGCATCGGCGTCCCACTCACGGAGCGTCAGCAGAACGACGTTGCCGCTCGATTCGAAATCAAAGCTGATCAGCGCATCACCGTCCGTACGAACCGGCGTGACATGGTTACTCGTCAGCAGGGAGGACTGGTTCAACTCGAAGTCGAAGTTGGCAGTACCGAGAGAGTCGGTGCGTATCCACCCGAGCGCCAGGAATCCGTTGCCGTCCACCTCATCCTGTGCGATGAGGAAGTTGGTCAGATCGCTCTTGTTCGGCGGAACGGAGGTATCGAGAACCGTCGGTACCGAATCGTCTTCCTTGGCTCCGTCCGTGAAGGAGTTGTCGACCAGGTAATCGGGTGACAGATCGCCCAGCGGGGGATCCAGCACATTGATCAAAGCCAGTGCGGGACTGCCCCAGTCGAGCGCCGTGCCGTTGCCATCCTTGACAAGATTGCCATCGATCTCGAATCGGCTGCCCAGCGTTCCCGATCCGTCTGGCGAATCGGGGGCTGTTTCCAGATAGTCGTCGGGAATCGTCACAGTCAGATCGACCGTGAAACTCGCTTCATCCCCGCTTTCGACCTGGTCCGGCGTCGGGTCCTTTACCAGGGTCCCGATGTCGCAGGTCAGCGTGACGCCGCCACCCGTAACGGTACAACCGGGCGTGGTGGTTACCCACGGCAGCGGAGCAAGATTTTCCGCCGCGTTGGCCCCCGGTGGCAGCGTGTCGGTGAGTGTGACACCCAGTGCGTCACCGCCGCCTATGTTCGAGACGGTGATGCTGTAGGCCATCTGGCCGCCCTGCATGGCGAAGATCTCAACGGCCGACTTCACTATCTTGAGCTCGGGCGGGATGTCGTCGTTGGTGATGGTGCACGTCTTGTTGTCACCAATCGTCAACTGGACCGTGCCGTCTGCGGCACAGTCACCACCCCAGGCACCGGCCTGGTAGCCAGGCAGGTTGGTTTCTGTCAGTGAATACGTGCCCGCGTTGAGCGCGTTCGGGGCACCGGAAACTACTGGCACGCCGCCGACGAACAACGCGAAATCGCCAACGTCCAGAACGCCGCCGTTATCGTTGACGACGCTCTTGACCACCGTCAGCACCGGCTGAATGTCGTCATTCACGATGACGCAGGTGGCTGATTCGCCGAGGCCGAGGGTGATCGCGTTACCGCTCTGGCTGCCGCCGGTACAGGTCCAGCCGGATGCCGTGTAGTGATCAGGCCCGAACTCGGACAGGATGTAGGTGCCGGCGGAGAAGCTGCCGCCACTGCTGGCGCCGCCAGCGCCGTCAATTGGCGTCGGGCCGGAGGCGCTCAGCGTCCAGGCACTGGCCTGGACGGTGCCGCCATTGTCGTTGGTGACCTGCTTGACCAGGACCAGGCTGGGTGCCTGGTCGTCATTGGTGATGGTGCAGCTGCCGCCGCCGGAGCCAATCGTGATCTCGTTGCCATTGCGGGCGACGTCACCCGCGCACGACCAGCCAACCGCCGTATAGCCCGCTGTCGGCCCGCCGGTCTCGGAGATCTCGTAAACGCAGCTGGCAATATTGTCGGAGACGCTCAGCAAGCCGCCCACACCGCTACCGGTGTCGGTGCCGCTAACGCCGCTGGCGGTACAGGTGCCCGGAGAACCGGCCTTCAAGGCCGCACTCAACGTCCACGCGGACGCTGCCACGCTGCCACCATTGTCATTAATGACATTCTTGAACAGCGTGAAAGCCGCCTGCGGCTGTTCCTGCTGTGTGTTCGTCACCGTGCATGTCTTGTCGGTGCGGGCCGTGATTACGCCCCCGCACGCGCCGGACAGGCTCGCCACGTAGCCGGGCGGCGAGGTGTCGGGGTTGCCACAGGCGACTTCCGACACGCTGTACTGGTTGCCAATGGCAAAGGTGAACTGGGTTCCGGTGTTATCGCCGGGGAACGCCGGTGTGTTCTCGTCGTCATTGAGCGCCAGGCAGAAGTCGGCCGGCTTGGCGGTACCGCCAAAGCCGTTCACGACCTCCTTGATCACGGTGATCGTGCCGGTGAGCAACTCGTTGGTGATGACGCAGTCGGTGGTCTCCCCCGTGGAGACCGAGAATCCCGTTGTGCCGTCTGTATCGGCCGCGGGTCTGCTGCACTTGATTGACTGGAGCTCGAACGTCGGTTCGCCGGTCAGGTCTTCCGTCAGCTGATAATTGTCGCCCGGCAGAACCAGCAGCCTGTCGGAGTCGCCGTCGTCAACAAGAGTGCCTGTTGCAGAAGTATTCGGCGTGAAGTCAATGTCTTCTCCACCGAGTCTTCCCAGCGTGTACGAGAAGTTCCCGGTCTCGCCCGCCGGTTGCGTGACTTTGCGAACATCGACGACGCCGCAGTTGGAAATATTCAGTACCGAGCTGACGTCGGCCAGCACGGTGTCTTTGTAGTCAGCCGAGTCCGAGTTGCCCGTGATGGTTCCCGGAATAACATTGTCAAAAATCAGGCACCTTTGCAGCCGGTCGAAAATGGCATCGCTCAGGTTGATGGCACCTTCGCCCCTGGAACTGTCGGCATTGAGAGAGGCGACCGCGAACCCGGATGTGGACAGGTTGACGCCCGCATCGAAGCTCGTCCCGTTGAATTCCCGAAGGATGATCTGGGTTGAGCCACCGCCGAAGTCCCAGACGATCATGAAGTCGCCCGCCTGGCGGTTCGACCATGGATTGCAGGAATTAATCAGAGCCGTCTCTGCGGCACTCTCCGGCTGGACCTGATCGATGGCCGAGTAGTCACAGGCCGGATCTGCCGGCTCTGACTGAAATTCATAGGAAATGGAACTGCTGCCCGTGGTTGCGTCCCGCTCCCACGCGAAATACAGCCAGATGTCGCCGGTCGGATCTTTGCGCGTATCCAGCCAGATCGTCGCAATGTCGGTGGCACTACTGGGATTGGTGAACCCGAGCATCGGCGTCGGTGCGGAGTCGATCACGCCGAGCTTCGTCTGGGACGAATTTATCGGACCGAGCTCGGCGATGCTGCCGACCGGGTCCTGGAACTCAACGCAGCAATTCGGGTCGGGTACGACACCATCGATGCTGTACGGCACCTGTGCCAGAGTGATTCCCGGTGCAAGCAGGAGGGCAGCCGCTAATCGCAGTGCGATTACCCCGAGATTCCGGCTTGATGCATGTCGCTGGTTGAAAATTTTCACTTCGGTACGTCCTTGTTTTTATTGTTGTCCGCTTCCGACCCTGGAGGCGGCTGGCAGTGCTGCAGTCCGTTGCGCACCACGCCGGTTGTTATTAGTTATTGGTCTGTGAGCTTCTTATGTTTGTAGTTCTTGTTCTTTCTCGCGGCGTAAAGCCGGTCTTAGTCACGCAGTGGGGATCATCTAGTTCAGCCTCACCGTCAAGTTATAGCCCTGGCGACTCACATCGTGATCGACGACAACCGGAGCAAATCCTGCGGCGTCGACTTGCAGCGAATGGGTACCAGGCCCGAGACGGCTGAACGCAAAGTGGCCCTGTGTATCGGCGGCAGTCCGGCGAGTGGTCTTCGTGGTGATGCCGTCCGACTGGTGAGACCACTGCAATACGATCCGGGAGGCCGGCACGGGATTGCCGAGCGCGTTAACGACAACACCGTGGATTTCATTTTGGCCCCAGTCCAGCACGAGCGGCAGATGCAGCTTGTCGCCGGGCTTCAGCAGGAGCCCCTCCACGAGGATCGACGGCGTGGACTGGCTTGCCACCACAAGCTTGCCCGCCGGTGCCGCCGGGATTTCGAAGTTGCCGTGTTTGTCGGTGCTCACCAGCGTGTTCGGCTGGCGGGAGCCGGTATTTCTTACGAGCAATGCAAAATTCGGCACTGGCTCGCCGCTCAGGTTCACGAGCTGGCCGGTCACTTCGCCGAACTCGTAGGCTTCGGCGACGACGTTCAGCTCGCCCATGTCGGCGGTGACGTGCAGTGATTTCTGGTAATCCTTGTGGTCGGCTCCACCGAAAACGATCAACCGATAGTCAGCCGGGGATTCGACGACCGGGAATGCATACTGGCCCCGGCGATCCGTGGTCGTTTTGTAACTGCGCGGCGCCGACTGCGGCCGGAGCTCGACCTTGCGTCCTGCCAGCGGTTCGCCGGAGTCGCTGGAGATCTTGCCCTGTACCGATGTCCAGGATTCGACCGACTGCATAACGACATTCAGCGCAGAACGGTTCGATGCGCCGTCACGCGGGATGGCATATTGGCCGGTCTGCTCGTGAAAGCCGGGTAGCTGGAAGCGTATCGCGAAGGAATCGATCGTTGGTTTTGTCCGGACCGGGAGCCGGAACCGCCCATCGTCACCGGTCAGCACGCTGGCCTGCCCTGGCAAAACGGGCAGTACCGTAACGCCTTCCAGCGGTTGGCCAGCCGCGTCACGCACCCGCCCCTCGGCCACCGTGGCCAGATCCGGGGCTACCACCAGGTCAGCGTAATCAACACCCGCACGCGCAGAAATTCGCGCCGACGGATACTGATCATTGCTTTGGCTGCGGATGGTGTATTCGCCGTCCGGAATTCCATCCAGGGAATACGCGCCGAGCGAATCGGTCACGGTCCAGAAGCGTAGCGTCCCTGATTCGGGGTTGCGCGTGGCGACGAGGCGCTCCGGAGCGGCGACGATCGTGATCCCGCTGAGTCCGACACCCGCGGCGGTCAAGACGCGACCGGAGATGGCAGAGACAGACCCCGTCGCGGCACTCGATTTAGCCGGGCCACGCGATTGCGATGCAGTGAATGTCCCGTCGTAGCTTCCCGTCTGGCAGCGGTACGGCTGATCGTCGAGACCTGTCAGGCACAGCTCCGCCATGGTGTAGCCGGGGCGCAGGGCCTGGGAATTGAATGGATCGTCCGGCAAGGCGCGCGGTCTGCTGGCGTGTCTGCTTTTTGGACTAGCGCCCGGAGAATTGCTTCCACCAGTTACCGGGGAACCGGGGAGTTGCCCGGCGTCAGTATTGGCCGCCGCTGAGGTGCAGGAATCCTGGTTTTGGTCGCAGCCGGAACCGGAAAGTATGCCGATAAGATTGCCGAGCGAAAGGCTGGCCGGCTCATAGGCGATGTAAGCCGCCACGAACAGGGCGAGGGCCGATGCCGCGACCAGCTTGAGTCGATATCCGGAACCTGTAGCTGCCTTCTCTGACACTTGGCGCTGGCCGTTATCCACGAACCGCTCCTTCTTGTTTTTCTAGCTGGGCGCATCATGGACAGTTGTGCGAAGAAAAAGACGAGCCAGTTCGCACTCTGCGGGGCGGCCGGCGGATTAAATACGGTTATGTGACGGCGGTCACAGTTCGGGGCCCGGATTTCTGAAGTTAAATCACCGGAACGCGGGTCGCGTTTTGCCTGGAACGGGCCCTGATAAGGGCAGGCGTCGCGATCAGTGGTGGGAAGAAGTATCCGGACGACTCTTCTGACTAATTCCCGGGGGACTAGTTCCGGGAGTCACCGCCTGTCCGGTCTTCACCCCAGAACCAGGCCAGTATCCCGAAGAAGAACAACACGGCAGCCACGATTGCGAAAGGCAGCGGCGGAAGCCAAAGGGGAATGTTGTCCAGACTCGGCGCATCGAAACTAACGCCGACGACCCAGCCCAACAACACGCCGATGCCAATGCCCACGGCGAGCAGTGGCTGGCTGCGCCACGCCAGGCGCCAGAGCAGCAGCAGGGCGAGGACAACAACGAGCCACAGGATTTGAGTCATCATGGGCCTGACTCTACCAAAGCCCGGGGAAATT
>JAQBGF010000211.1:0-7786 GCA_032122615.1 Gammaproteobacteria bacterium
TACAGAGCGGTCAGTGGCGGGACAGGTCTTGGCCAGCCCTCAGCGGGTCTTCCCGACAGGCGGCCAAGACCTGTCCCGCTCCCGCCGGCGGGCCACGTAGTAAGTTGTCGCGCCTGAAGGCGCTCCTACAGAGCGGTTGGAGGCGGGACAGGTCTCGGCCAGCCCTCAGCGGGTCTTCCCGACAGGCGGCCAGGACCTGTCCCGCCGCCGACCGCGGGCCACGGAGTACGTTGTCGCCGCTGAAGCCGCGCTCTATGACCGCTTTCGGATCGCGGCAGCGGCGGGCATGATTGGCAACTGCATTTCAACGGAGACAGGGACGGGGATATGGAAGTCGTTTATTTTTCCCTGGTTGCGATCCTGCTCTACCTCGCGGCGGACTGGGTTCTCCGGCGCATCGAGGCCGTTGCTGGCCGCAGCCTGGAACATCGCTCGGCGGTGTTCTTCGCGCTGCTGATGTCCCTTGCCCTGGTGACCTTTGCGCTGATCCGCCGCTTCGCTTCCTGAGCCCTGCGAGCCACCCCGGGTCGGCTACGTATATTTCCTGATGCTGGCCAGCAGCCCGCTTGATCACGATGCGGGCAGGTGTATCCTGCTTAAGGTCGACCTGACAGGGGGAAATTCAGCATGGCCGACGACAATTCGACCCATGGCACTGGTAGCCCGCCAGAAAACGAAGAACGGGCACCTTTCATGCAACGGGTCCTTGATAACCCGTTTCTGCTGCTCTTTCTGGGCGTCACCATTCCGACGGTCTTCTACCTGATCTGGGGAATCATGGAACTGGTCCAGATCCCCGTCGCCCCTTAGCCCGAGAGGAGAAACCACATGTCAATCTCACCACCGGCAAACAGGCTGTGGTGGAAGGAACCGATCCACCGGGTTGAGCTGACCTGGATTGTCATCGCGTTCCTGTGGGGCCTCGTGATGTTCTTCATGATGATCTACTGGCACGCCGTCGGGGACCAGAACCTGGCCAACACCACCTACCGCACGACGCCCCAGGCGTACTCTGCGAAGGCAGACGCGATGGTCGAGAAGTACCAGGTGCGCGAGGAACTCGGCATTCCCGTGGTACACCCGCCGCCCGGCAGTGATGTGTACCTGGTCGCCCGCATCTTCATGTGGTGGCCTACACTGGAACTGGAGAAGGGCCAGAGCTATCGCCTCCACCTCAGCTCACTGGACTACCAGCACGGGTTTTCCCTGCAGCCCGTCAACATCAACATTCAGGTTCATCCCGGCTACGAGCAGGTCATTACCCTGACGCCAACCGACGCGGGTGAGTTCGGGATCATCTGCAACGAGTACTGCGGCATCGGCCATCACACCATGGCTGGTCGCATGTACGTCGTCGATCGCAGCTAGCACTTCAGGGGGAGTTCAGTATGTCCGCCGTAGCCAAATTCCGCACCTGCCCGACCACCGGCCTGAAGGTCGATCTCGCGGCGCAATCGCTGATCAAGGCCAATGCCGTAGCGGCCGTGGTTTTTCTCGCCGTCGGCGGGCTGTTCGGGCTGAGCGTTGCGTTGACGCGCTGGCCCGACGTGCATCTGCTGCCCGCCCACTGGTTCTATCTGGCACTTACCGCGCACGGGCTGGATGTGCTGCTGTGCTGGATCATTTTCTTCGAGGTCGCCGTGCTCTACTTCGCTTCGGCGATCCTGCTGAACTGCAGGCTTGCAGCACCGAGACTCGGCTGGGCCGCGTTCGCCCTGATGCTTGGCGGCGCCCTGATTACCAACATCGCCGTACTCCAGGGTGATTCGTCCATCATGTTCACGTCCTACGTGCCCATGAAAGCCGATCCGAATTTCTACCTGGGGCTCATCCTGTTTGCCGTCGGCGCCCTGGTGGCCGTCGGAATATTCTTTGGCACTCTGGTAATTGCCAAGGAAGAACGTACTTACCAGGGATCCATTCCCCTGGTGACGTTCGGTGCCCTGACGGCAGCGATCATCGCTGTCTTCACGCTGGCCTCGGGCGCGATCATTCTCATCCCGACCTGGCTCTGGTCGCTCGGCTACATCAGTAACATTGACCCCATGACCTACAAGCTGGTCTGGTGGGCGATGGGTCATGCGTCGCAGCAGATCAACGTCTCCGCCCACGTAGCCCTCTGGTATGCCGTGGCGGCCATCGTGCTTGGGGCCAAGCCGCTCTCCGAGAAGGCGAGCCGACTGGCCTTTTTCCTCTACATCCTGTTCCTGCAACTGGCGAGCGCGCATCACCTGCTGGTGGAACCCGGGGTGAGTTCCGAGTGGAAGATATTCAACACCAGCTATGCCATGTATCTCGCGGTACTCGGCAGCATGATCCATGCGTTGACGGTTCCCGGCACCATTGAAGCCGCCCAGCGCAAGCGTGGTTTCGACAAAGGAATGTTCGAGTGGCTGCGCAAGGCGCCTTGGGGCAACCCGGCCTTCTCCGGCGTCTTCATGTCGCTGGTCATGTTCGGCTTCCTGGGCGGGATTTCCGGAGTGGTGATGGGGACCGAACAGATCAATCTCATCATGCACAACACGCTGTACGTGCCCGGCCACTTCCATGCAACGGTTGTCGCCGGCACCACGCTGACGTTCATGGCCGTGACTTACCTGCTTCTGCCGCTGATCTTCCAGCGCGACGTGATATTTCCACGCATGGCCAGATGGCAGCCCTACGTGTTTGCGATCGGCGTCAGCGGCATATCGTTGTTCATGATGGGCGCCGGCACGCTTGGCGTCGCGCGCCGCCACTGGGACATCACGTTCTCCGACTCGATGTTCCCGTTCCAGTACCCGTCGGCGGCTTTCCTGATGCTCACCCTGAACGGCATCTTTGCCATCATGGCAGCGCTGGGTGGCCTGATGTACGTGGTCAACGTGGTTGCCACGGTGTTCGTCGGCAAGCGGACTTCCGACGCGCCCCAGGCGCAGAAAGCGCCGGCGGGCGCGGCCGCCGTCGTGGGCGCCTACGGCAGCGCCGGCACGTTGTACATCCCTGGCACTATCGTCCTGGTCGGCGTATTTTTCGTGTCGTTCGTCCTGTACTACTTCGTTAACTGGAAGTACCTGGCAGAAGTATGGCCGCTTAGGTAGCCAGGCGTGATCGGGGGTGAAATGGCGAAGCTTCGCGCCTCGCACCGACTCGCCGGCGTTCTTGCGCTGCTGATCGGACTCAGCGCGACGGCGGCGGGCGGCCCCCTCGATCCGGAGCAGGCGCTGCGCACGAGCCTGGACGCCATAGGCCGCAGCGTCGGCGACTATCGCTTCGTCAATCAGGACGGTCAGCCCCTTGCGCTCACGGAACTCCGCGGCCGTCCACTCGTGATCAGCTACATTTACACCAGCTGCGCATTCGTGTGCCCGACGCTGACTTCACGCCTTGCCGAGATCGCCGAAATAGCGCGTGACACGCTCGGTGCCGAGAGTTTCTCGATCCTCACAGTAGGCCTTGATACCCCGACGGATACGCCGGAGCAGATGCGCGTCTATGCTCTCGAGCGGGGCATCACGATGCCCGGCTGGTACTTTGTCAGCGGTGACCAGGCGACCGTGGATGCGCTCGCCCGGGATATCGGCTTCTCCTATGCACCGGTGGCTGGCGCATTCGATCACCTGGCGCAGGTTACAATCGTCGACGATGAAGGCCGCGTCTACCAGCAGGTCTACGGCCCGGAATTTGAGACGCCGATGATCGTCGACCCGCTCAAGCGACTCGCCCTGGGCAATCGCACACCCGAGCGCCCCGTGGCTGACTTCCTGAACCGGGTTCGCCTGCTATGCACCTCGTACGATGCCAAGAGTGGGCGCTACCGGTTCGACTATTCCCTGATCCTGGAAATTGCCATCGGGCTGAGTTGCGCCCTGGTCGTGGCAATTTTCGTGCTGCGCTCCTGGCGTCAGAGCCGGACGACGGTGCTCCCGCGCCTGTGATCGGCCCTGGTTGCGCGGCCAGAGGCTGCTCATGAACGGGCTCAAGCGGGGCGTACGCGCCGTCTTCGCCCGGCTTGAGAATCTGCTGGACCGCCTTTGCACGCCGGCATTCAATCCGCTGGGCCAGCTCGGCGCGCTGGGCTGGTTCCTGTTCTGGCTCATCGCGATCAGCGGTATCTATCTCTATATCTTCTTTGACACCGGCGTCACCCAGGCCTACACCTCCATTGAGTCCATTACGCAGGATCAATGGTGGGCGGGCGGCATCATGCGCAGCTTTCACCGCTACGCCTCCGACGGGCTGGTGGTGGTCGCCTTCCTGCATATGCTGCGCGAGTTTGGCCTTGACCGACTGCGTGGCCGACGCTGGTTCGCCTGGATTACCGGGCTGCTCCTCATTGGCTTCATCTACGTCTGTGGCATCACGGGATACTGGATGGTCTGGGACCAGCTGGCCCAGTACGTCGCTCTGACCACCTCGGCCTGGCTGGATGCCCTGCCCATATTCGCCGAGCCCATTTCCCGGAACTTCCTCAACAACGCCAGTCTCAGCGGGCGCTTCTTCACGCTCATGGTCTACGTGCACATCGCCGCACCGCTGCTGATGCTGCTGTTCATGTGGATCCATATACAGCGCTACAACTACGCCCGGGTGAATCCGCCGCGCCGGATGATGGTCGTTGCCGTCGCCGCCTTCGTTGCGTTGTCGCTGCTGGACCCGGCCCTTAGCCAGGCGCCGGCCAACCTGGACGCGCTGGCCGTCAGCGTCAGACTCGACTGGTTCTACGTGGCGCTGTATCCGCTGACGGAGACCGTGGGCGCGCCCGCGTTGTGGTGGGGTGTGATCCTCGCCTTCGTCGTACTGGCGGCTCTGCCCTGGCTGCCGCCACAGCGCGAGTCGCCCCCTGCCGAGGTCCACCTCGACAACTGCAACGGCTGCGGCCGCTGCTTCGCCGACTGCCCGTTTGGCGCGATCACCATGCAGCCGCGCAGCGATGGTGCCGCGTTCTCGGAGGAGGCCGTCGTCGAGGCCGACCTCTGTGTACGGTGTGGCATATGCGTTGGCGCCTGCCCCACAGCCACCCCGTTTCGACGCGCCACGGCGCTGATCCCCGGCATCGAGATGCCGGCGTTCAACCTGGCCTCGCTGCGGAACCAGATCGAAACACTCGGCCGGGACCTCACCGGTGATGCACGCGTGCTGATGTTCCGCTGCCCGAACGGCGCGGCAGTGGCCACGTCGCCGGGCGTGGCCATTGTGGAGGTGCCCTGCGTCGGCATGGTTCCACCACCATTTTTGGACCTCATCGTGCGACGGCGCCTTGCCGATGGCGTCCTGCTGGCCGGGTGCGGGGAGAGCGAGTGCTACGAGCGGCTCGGTATTGACTGGACCGAGCAGCGGATCGCCGCCCGGCGGGATCCGTACCTGCGTGACAACGTTCCCCGTGAGCGCGTCGCCGTGTCGTGGGCCGGCTCGGGCCAGGTGGCAATGAGGGCCAATACCCTGGCGCAATTCTCGGCCGCGCTCATTGCGGGAGCGGCAAAGTCCGGGCCTTCCGCGAGCAGCGCTGCCTGGCGGGACACCGCGTCTCGTCTGCCACGACCCGTGCGCTATGCCGGGCTGGGCGTAATCGTCGCGGCGTCAGGACTCCTGCTGGGTTTCTTGTCCGACACGCCGGCGGTGCAGCTGCGGGGCGCTGACGAGGCCGTGGTCACGCTCAGCTTCAGCCATGCTGGTGAGCTAAAGGAGAAATGCCGCGTACTCACTCCGGAGGAGATGGCCCGACTCGAGCCCAATATGCGCCGGCCCTCCGATTGCACGCGGGCTCGCTGGCCGGTCTATGTGGAGCTTGAACTCGACGGTCACACCGTCTACGCCGCGCGCCACGCGCCTGCCGGGTTGTGGGATGACGGTCCGTCGAGCCTCTTTGCCCGTTTTCGGGTGCCGGCCGGAGCACAACGCGCCGAGGTCCGCCTGCGGGACACCGGCCGGGAGTCCGGCTTCGACGCCAGCTCCACGGCTGAACTCGACCTGCAGCCCGGTCAAAACCTGGTAATCGAATTCCGGCAACCGGGCGGGTTCAGCTTCCGATGAATGCGGAGCCACTGCCATGAGCCGGATCGAGTGGCGGCCGGAATTTGCCACCGGGATTGCGGATGTCGATCACGAGCACCGCGAACTGATCGAGTGGCTCAACCGGGCGCTCGCCGCCAGCGTCGAGCCTGGCGTGCAATCGGTTGACCTGGCCGAACTCCTCGGGGAGATATTCGCCAGGATCTCCGCGCACTTCGCCCTCGAGGAGCGCATCATGAAAGTCCGGCAGTACGATGAGTTCGCCTCGCACAAGCAAGATCATGAGCGATTGCTGGACGACATCCGCGACATCATGGACACCGTTGAGTCGGGCACGGCATTTGTACCGGATCAATTCGTTGGGCGCCTGACGGAGTGGTTCAGTGGGCACTTCCGGACCCATGACGCTCGGTTTCATCGGGTCATGGGCTGAACGAAGCGGTTATCCGGCGGCTGTTTCTGTAACGCACTTCGTAGCCCGCGGACCCGCACGGGAAATCTTTTCCGGCTACCGTGCGGCACGGTGAGCGCCGTAAAAGTTTCCCGCGCGTGCCCGCTGCTGGGGAGAGCGTTCAGGTCGCCGAACCCACTCCTACGCAGCGGTCGATGGCGGGACAGGTCTTGGCCAGCCCTCAGCGGGTCTTCCCGACAGGCGGCCAAGACCTGTCCCGCCACCGACCGAGGGCCACGGAGTGCGTTGTTGCGGCCGAAGCCGCTCCTACGGGGACGTTGCGTAGAAGTCGCGCGCGGCGGCCACGGCGCCGGAACGCTTCAGCACGGCCTCCAGCGCGCCGAGACAGAACAGCACGTTGGTCTGATTCGCGGCGTGGCCCATCAGCCCGATTCGCCAGACCTTGCCGGCGAGTGGGCCGAGTCCCGCGCCGATCTCCAGGTTGTACTCGTCGAGCAGTTGCCGGCGCACCTGCGCATCGTCGACGCCGGCCGGTATGCGCACGCAGTTCAGTTGCGGCAGCCGGTGCTTTTCATCCACGACGAACGCCATGCCCAGCGCCTCGAAGCCGGCGGCGAGTGCGGCGTGGTGGCGGGCGTGGCGCGCCCAGGCATTTTCCAGGCCTTCTTCCTCGAGGATCACGAGTGCCTCGTGCAGGCCGTACAGGGCATTGACCGGTGCCGTGTGGTGGTAGGCGCGCTGCGCGTTGCCGCCCCAGTAGGCCATCACGAGACCCATGTCGAGAAACCAGCTCTGCACCTTGTGTGTGCGCTTCTGGATAACCTCCAGCGCGTGCGGGCTGAAGGTGACTGGCGAGAGGCCGGGTACGCAGGACAGGCACTTCTGCGTGCCGGAATACACGGCGTCGGCGCCCCAGCCGTCGACATTCACGTCGATGCCGCCGAGGCCGGTGACGGTGTCGACGATCGAGAGCAGGCCGTTCAAACGGGCGAGGCTGCACAGCGTGGCCGCGTCGGAGTGGGCGCCGGTGGAGGTTTCGGCATGGACAAAGGCAAGCACCTTCGCCTGCGGGTTAGCGCGGATTGCGTCTTCCACCTTCTGCGGATCGACGGCCGAGCCCCAGTCGTCCTGCACCATCACGGCCGTCGCGCCACAGCGCTCGACGTTCTCCTTCATGCGGCCGCCGAACACGCCGTTCTGCGCCACGATCACAGTGTCGCCGGGCGAGACGAGATTGACGAAGCAACACTCCATGCCGGCCGAGCCGGGCGCCGAGACGGGCATCGTCAGGGGATTCTTCGTGCGGAAGGCAAACTGCAGCAGGCCCTTGATCTCGTCCATGAGAGCGATGAAGGCGGGATCGAGGTGGCCAATCGTCGGGCG
>JAQBGF010000212.1:0-11117 GCA_032122615.1 Gammaproteobacteria bacterium
GTCCTGGGCATTCGTGACGTCATTGTTATTCAAATCCCCGTCGCAGAGGTTGCCGTAACCATCACTATCGCTGTCGATCTGATCGGCGTTGGCCACCTGCGTGCAGTTGTCGGTGGCGTCTGGCACGCCGTCGCTGTCCGCATCGGGCGGCGGCGGGGGCACCAGGTTGCTGACCATCCGGACACCGGTGGAATGCCAGAGTCCGGACCCTTCGGCGGCGCTGTGGGGCAGGTAGGCTTCGTACCACAGCACAATGTCCGTGCTATCGATATCCTCGCCGTCGTTGTAGGGCACCTGCACATTGGGTCCAAAGGTCCAGCCGGCATTCTCCGCGCTGTGATACAGCCGGCCGAAGACCGTGTGATTGGCGTAACCGGCGACGGGCTCCGTCGTTGAGCCGTCCGGTATCGAGAAACCATCGAAGCCGGGCAGCACATCGACGTGCAGGCCGGTCGTTACGTCCCGGACACGCCAGGCGTGGTTCACCGCGGTCGAGGCATCCGCATCGAATTCCGTGGTCAGTGGCGTGAAGCCGGCGCCTGCGTCGCGCAGGATCTGGTCGTCCTCCGGGCCATCGAGGTCGAAGTCCATGCGCCAGTCCGCGTAGTGCACGTGATCCACCACGCACTGCAGGCCCTTGCTGTAAATGTGGCCGTCGATCGTGCCGTCGGCACTGAGATAGTACACCTGGTACAGATTGTAGTTGCCGATCTCGTCGCGAATGCCGATCTCGTACCACTGCTTGCCGTCCAGCGTGAACTCCCGCTGCGCCAGCAAGGCGTCATTCGCCCAGGAAATCGGATACACGGTGCTGCCCAGGCGATCGGCATAGGGGCCGCACACGTCGTCCTCGTAGAACACCCGCATGACCGGGAAACTCAGGCTGGCTAGCAAGGTACGGCCCTGGAACGTGACGTTCCGGAGCTTCAGGCCCTCTGTGCTGGTGACCTCGTAATCGAAGGTCCACGACTGCCACGTCACCGTCACCGGCGCCGGTACAGCCAGCGGCGATGCGGCCAGGGCCAGCAGACCAAGGATCAGCCGGGGCAGGAGCCGCGGCAGGCCACGCGCGCGCTTCACGACGGCTCCTCGCGAATGCGCAGCACACGCTGGTTGCTCAGGTCCACCCAGGCAGAAAACTCCGGTGGCGCGTCTTCGGCTTCGTGGAAGCTCAGGTAGATGACGCGAACCGGGTAGAAGCCCGTGCCCTGCGGCAGGTAAGCCAGGATGCCGTAGGCGCGCAGGGCAGCCACCCGCGCCGTGCCCCTGTCGTTGAAGTACGCCCGGGCAATGCCCTCTGCCTCGAGAATTTCGTCATCCGTCACGTCGGGCTGGTATTCCGTCGCGGCAATCTCGCGGACGCCGAGCACGCGCGACTTGTCCAGCGTGACTTCCACGGTCGTGTTGTTCTCGAGACTGAAATAGACCAGCCGTACTGTCCCGGTGTTGACCACACCCTTGCCATCGGACTCAACAAGATCAGGCCGCGTGTAGCGCCGGCCAAGCGACTTGCGCACATCGGGGGACGCCAGGGCAACGCGCTCGCGTTTGGCCTTCTGTCGTTGGCGGAGTTCTGCGGCGCGCTCGGCCCCGCCCGGATCGCTCAGCGGCACAACGTTGGTTATGCCGCGAGGCTGCGGAGGCCACGCCTGGTCCGCATGATCGTGGAGATGGCCGGTTGGATGCCCCGCTTCGACATCTGCAGGATCCGCCGGCGCGCGACCGTCCGCCCACGCCGCGACGCCGGCCACGGTGGACAGCACCACCGCCGGTATCAGTCGCCGCCAGCTTGTTCGGTTAGTTGTCATTCGCTGATGCAGTTTTCGTTGATGCAGGTCTTTGAGTTGACCTTGGCCCTGCCGACGTCACCAATACTACCGCCTGCCAACCGAAAGCCAAAACCGACCAGGCAGCACTTTTCAGATCGGCCCGCGGCACTCGCGACATAAGCCCGCTATCGATTCGACCAGGGCCGGCGGCCAGCGATTGCTGACGGCTTCTCCGGTAACATAAGGCGTTCCGGCAGAGCCGACATGCCTAGGCGCACCGGCTGCATGCCGGACATACTCCGTATGACCTTGTTTTCCAGAAGCATTGCAACACTCCTGACAGCTCTCGCTGTCGCGCAGGGTGCCCTGGCGGAACCGTGGCTGGCGCCCGGCGACCCGCGGCTGCGCCTTGATCTGCAGTTGTTGAACGATGCCGGAATCATGCAGGTACCGCTGTCGGCATGGCCGCTGTCCTGGGGCGATATTGAAGCCGCGATCCAGAATGCTGATGCCCTGAACGGGTCATCGGCTACCGACGAGGCGTTGCAACGAATCGAGTCCGACCTGCGCACAGCGGCGACGATCGGCGAACCCTTGGTCCGTTTTTCGGCCAATGTTGCCGAGAACCCACGATTCATCCGGTCATTCGAGAACACGCCGCGTGGCGACGCCGAAGTATCCGGAAGTTGGTCCTGGACCGGTGACATCTTCGCGATCAACCTCCACGCCGCCGTGATTGATAATCCTTTTGATGACGACGAGTTTAGTCCGGATGGCACTTACCTCGGCCTGGCGCTCGGCAACTGGATGTTGTCGGCCGGCTGGCAGGAGCGCTGGTGGGGACCGGGCCGCGATGGCAGCCTGATCCTGTCGACGAACGCCCGGCCAAGTCCCGGGATCGCCATTCAGCGCAATCGCAGCACGGCGTTCGAAAGCAAGTGGCTCCGCTGGCTCGGGCCGTGGTCACTGACCAGTTTCGTCAATCTGCTGGACGACGACCGCGAGATTGACGACGCACTTCTGTTCGGCCTGCGCATAACGTTAAAGCCGCTTGAAAATCTCGAAATCGGTTTATCGCGCACGGCTCAGTTCTGCGGCGATGACAGGCCATGTGATACCCAGGCGTTCACCGACATGCTGTTCGGCAATGACAATGCCGGCGTCAATGTCGATCCGGACGACGAGCCCGGCAATCAGCTGGCAGGCTTCGATTTTCGCTGGGCATTGCCCTGGGAAATCCCGCTGGCTGTGTATGCGCAGTGGATTGGCGAAGATGGCAGGAGCGGAACGCCGGTTCCCGGATCCTGGCTTCGACAGGGCGGACTCGAGTCCTGGGGCCGCATCGGCAGCCTTTCGCATCGGACGCATATAGAGTTTTCCGATACCTCGTGCCACGAAGGCGGGCTGGGCTTCTCGGATATCAAGCCCAACTGCGCCTACGAACATTCGATTTACAGAACCGGCTATCGCTACAACGAGAAGGCGCTCGGTCATGGCATCGACGGTGACGGACGATCCTACTCACTGGGCTCGACCCTGGTTCAGCCTGCCGGGCACAGCTGGAACCTGCTCATTCGTTACATGGAAATCAACCGCGTTGGCGACCCGGAAACGCGTCACTCGATTTCAGCAACGCGCCAGGACCTCACGGACATCCAGCTTACGCATGACCGGTGGACCCGATTTGGCCGTTTCTATCTTGGTCTCGGCTACAGCCATCTGGATGACGCCGCAAGCAGCGCGACGTCGAGTGACTTTTCGGCATTCCTGAGCTGGAGTTCGATGTAAGCGCTCTGCTTAACGAATCAACCGCCGCCGGATGAAGATCGTGGCTGCAACGTAACCTACCACCGCATAGCAGACCAGCACCGCTACGTGCAGCAGGGGATCTGTCAAAGCCTGGCCGGCCACCAGTGGCCGGATCAGCGCGATCGCGTGGGATAACGGCAGGATATTTACGATTACCTGGGCGATGGGCGGCAGCGTCGCCACCGGGTAGAACACACCGCTGAAAATGAACATTGGAGTGATCAGCAGCGTGGTGTAGTAGTTGAAAAAGTCATAGCTGGGCGCGAAGGCCGCGACCACGATCGCCGGCCCCGCAAAACACAGGCCGACAAGGAAGAAGACCGGAATCGCGGCGAGCGCCGTCCAGTTGTGGATCGCCCCGAGCAGCGTGGCGACAATAAGAATCGGCAGGGTGTTGAGCACGGACTTCGACGCGCACCACAGGGTTTCGCCCGCCACGATGTCGTCTACCTGCAGCGGGGTCGCGAGGATGGCATCGTAGGTCTGCTGGTGGGTCATCCGGGTAAACACCGAAAACATGCCCTCGAAGGAGGCCACGTTCATCGCCGTGGCCGCCAGCAGGCCCGATGCGAGGAACGTAAAGTAGGTTATGCCATTGACCTCGCCGATGAACTGACCGAGGCCAAAGCCGAGTCCGAGCAGGTAGATCACCGGCTCACCAAACGAAAAAGTCAGGCTCGGTCCCAGCAGCTTTTTCCACACCAGCGCGTTGCGCAGGAGAATCGTGAAGGCCTGCTTCCGGGGGTGCGGGAGTGCGATATCGAGTGTGCTCATGCGTGCAATGCTCCGGTTGGTTGCGGCGCAAGCCGCTCCTACTCGCGTAAATCGTGGCCAGTCAGTTTGAGAAACACGTCTTCGAGATTGGCGGCCCGGTGGGTGTAGCGCAATTCGGGCGACGCCTCCAGTCGGGAGAGCACCGGGCCCAGTTCCGGCGCATAACAGTAGTGGGTTTCCCCCACGCTCAGCAGCCGGACTCCCGGCAACCCGTCGAGTACGGGCAAGATCGCAACGCCCTCGCCCAGCAGCTCGATGACATGGGGCTCGACGTGCTCACGAATCAGTGCCTGGGGCGAGCCCTGGGTAATGATGCGGCCGCGGTCGATCACCACCAGTTGATCGCACAGCCGCTCGGCCTCGTCCATGTAATGCGTGGTCAGAAGCAGCGTCTTGCCCGCCGACTTGAGTTTCCGCAGCCGCGTCCAGATCAGATGGCGCACTTGCGGATCAAGACCAGTCGTGGGCTCGTCGAGCATGATGAGTTCCGGATCGTTAATCAGCGCGCGGGCGATCGACAGCCGGCGCTTCATGCCGCCGGATAGTTCCTGCATCTTCGCGTCCTTGCGATCGCCCAGTTCGAGAAAGCCCAGCAACTCCTCAATGCGATCGGCCACCTGGGGAGGCTTGAGGCCGAAATACCGCGCGTACATGCGCAGGTTTTCCACCACCGTGAAGTCCGGATCCTGATTGTCGGCCTGGGGCACCACGCCCGTGCGGGCACGGATCTCGCGGATACCGGCCGGCACGGGCAGGCCGAGCACAGTCAGTGTTCCCGCGGTCAGTGGCGACTGCCCCAGGATCATGCGCAGGGTGGTGGTTTTGCCGGCGCCGTTCGGGCCCAGGAAGCCAAAGCAGCCGCCGCGCGGCACGTCGAGGTCTATGCCCCGAACGGCCTTTTGGGCGCCAAAGTGCTTGGTCAGGCCGCGGGCAACAATCACGGAGTCGAGCATGAGTTCCTCGGTTTCTGAGAGGGGGTCCACAGACGCGCCCGGGTCGGGAGCCTACGTTAAGTAGAGACTGGGGTGGGCAACATTATGTCAAACGAGCTAATGATCGTCCTGGCGGCGGCCAGCATGGCATCGTTGGCTGGCGGCGCGCTCGTGGCGTGGCTTACCGCGCGACAGTTGCCTGCGGCCGACCCCGAAGCGGAAGGTCGCCGCGAAATGGAGTTGATCGAACTTCGGGGGGCTGCTGAGAAGTCGCGGCAGGAAAGCCGGACCGCGAAGCAGCAAGTGATCGCCCTGGATGCTGAACTGGTCAAGTCCCAGGCTCACATCGACACCCTGGAGGATCAGGTGGCCGCTTACCTCCACCAGTACGCCCAGGCCAAGAACATGCTGAAAGCGGAGATCCGCCAGAAGACGCGGTTGCAGACGGAGCTGGCTGCCGCCGCCGCCCAGATCGAGTCGCTGCAGGGGCGCGTGCAGGAAATGGAGATGGAGCGAAACGCCATTACGGGCTCGCTGCGCCGCCTCAGTGCCTGAGCACTCGCCCGCGGCATTGATTTTCACACCGGTGACCTCATTTCCCTAGCTGGCGCTGCCCGAACGGGCAGGCAGGCACTGCGGAAATGAGCATGAACGAAAACCAGACACTGACGACGACGGATGCCGAGAACCTCGTTCCCGACGACATCCTGATTCTTCTTCCAGTCCGGAACACCGTGGTGTTTCCCGGCGCCGTCATTCCCCTGACGATCGGTCGCCGGGTGTCGCTGGCAGCCGCAGAGGAAGCGGCCCGCAGCGGACGGCGCATCGGTCTGGTCATGCAACGCGACCCTGCAGTTAATGATCCCGCCGCAGGCGACCTGCACACGATCGGCACGATCGCGAGAGTGGTCCGCTACTTCACGGCGCGGGATGGCACCCAGCATGTCGTCTGCCAGGGGGAACAGCGCTTTCGGGTGCTTGATCACCTGGAAGGCCTGCCGTTCCTCGCCGCCCGCTTCGACCTGATTAATGAGCCCGCGACCGACACGGCGGCGCTGGAGGCCCGCGCCCTCATCCTTAAAGAGCGTGCGATAGAGGCAATCGCCCTGCTCCCCCAGGCCATGCCCGAACTGGCCGGCGTCATCCAGCAAATTGAAAACCCCGCGCAGGTGGCCGACCTGGTGGCCGGCTTTCTCGACATCAAGCCGCAGCAGAAGCAGGAGGTCCTGGAGATCTTCGACGTGCAGCAGCGCCTCGATCGCGTGCTCGACCTGCTCTCGCACCAGGTTGAAGTGCTGAAGCTGTCGCACCAGGTTGCCGAGCAGACCAAGGAAAAGCTCGAGGGCCATCAGCGTGAGTTCTACCTTCGAGAGCAGATGAAGACCATTCAGAAGGAACTCGGCGACGTCGAGGACGTGGCCGAGATTGACGAGCTGCGCGCCGCCATCGAGAAGGCCGGAATGCCCGAGGAGGCTCTTGCACAAGCGCGCAAAGAACTGAAGCGCCTGACGCAAATGTCCGAGGCGTCTGGCGAACACTCGATGGTTCGAGGCTACCTGGACTGGCTGGTTGCCCTGCCCTGGGCCAGCCTCGATGCGGAAACGATCGACATGGCCAGAGCCCGGCAAGTGCTGGAGGACGACCACTTCGGCCTTGCCAAGGTGAAGCAGCGGATCCTTGAGTACCTCGCCGTGCGCAAGCTGAACCCGGAAGGCCGGTCACCGATCCTGTGCTTCGTCGGGCCGCCGGGCGTCGGCAAGACCTCGCTGGGCCAGAGCATTGCCAAAGCACTCGGTCTGAAATTCGTGCGCGCTTCCCTGGGCGGCGTACATGACGAAGCCGAGATCCGCGGCCACCGACGCACCTACATCGGTGCACTGCCCGGTAATGTCATACAGCGGCTCCGTAAGGCAGGTACGCGTAATCCGGTCTTCATGCTCGACGAAATGGACAAGCTCGGTGCCGGCTACCACGGTGATCCGTCGTCGGCCCTGCTGGAGGTGCTGGACCCGGAGCAGAACAGCACCTTCCAGGACAACTACCTGGCACTGCCGTTTGACCTGTCGAAAGTGTTCTTCGTCGCCACAGCCAACCAGCTCGACACCATCCCGGGACCTCTGCGGGACCGTATGGAAGTCATCGAGCTGCCCGGCTACACCCAGGAGGAAAAGCTGGAGATCGGCCGGCGCTACCTCGTCGACCGGCAACTGAAGGCCAACGGGCTGACGGCCGCACAGGTCAGCATCACCGACGGCGCGCTCACGGAAATCGTCGCCAGCTACACCCGCGAGGCGGGCGTGCGCAACCTGGAGCGCCAGGTCGGCGCGGTGCTGCGCAACGTTGCTGTCCGCATCTCGGAGGGTTCCGCCACTGCCGTGTCCATCGATGAGCAGGCCGTGCAGGACATTCTCGGGGCGCAGCGCTTCGAGCCGGAAGTTGCCCTGCGCACCAGCACCTCGGGCGTGGCCACCGGGCTCGCCTGGACACCCGTCGGCGGGGACATCCTGTTCATCGAGGCCACCAGCATGAGGGGCAAGGGTCAGTTGATTCTCACCGGCCAGCTTGGCGACGTGATGAAGGAAAGTGCGCAAGCCGCGTTCAGCCTGGTGAAGACCCGCGCCGATACGCTGGGCCTGGCCGGCTTCGACTTTGCCATTCACGACCTCCACATCCACCTGCCTGCCGGAGCGATTCCGAAGGACGGGCCGAGTGCGGGCGTGGCCCTGTTCATGGCAATCGCGTCGTTGCTGACTGGCCGTAAGGTGCGCAGCGACATCGCGATGACCGGCGAGATCAGCCTGCGCGGGCTCGTCCTGCCGGTGGGTGGCATCAAGGAGAAGACGCTCGCGGCGTTGCGGGCGGGTATTTCCACCGTCCTGTTGCCGGCCCGTAACCGCAAGGACCTGGAGGACATTCCCGACAATGCCCGTCAGCAGCTTAAGTTCATCTGGCTGGACACGGTGGACGACGCGCTGGCCGCGGCGCTTGTGCCGGAATTTGTTCCGGCACAAGCGCCTTAGCGGGCTACTCGCGTCCGGGCGGCTCGTCGCAACGCTGTCCGGTTCCGTGCGGGTGCGACCGTGGCCCGGTCGCGGCGCAAGCCGCTCCTGCACCAGGCGGGCGACCGGGGTTAGGATTGCCCGGTATCTCATCGGAGACACCGCTCATGCGCACGATTCATTCCATCGGTTTCGCACTGGCCACCACGTTCCTCCTGGGCGCCAGCGCTATGGCTGCCGACAAGCCCAAAACTCCGCCGGCGCCCGAGGCCTTCTACGAACACACCGGCTTTGAAGGCCGGGAGCAGGTGCTGACCGAGGCTATCGTGCAGGCGGTCCGCAACGCGGAGCCGAAGAACGGCGAAACGCTGAATTTCACGCCTGATCAGCAGCGCATGCTGGGTCAGGCCGTTACCAAAGCCATCAAGACGATCAGCAAAGACACCCCGTACCAGCACGAGATGAATGACGCGCTGGTCAAGGCACAACTCACCACAATCCAGTTCGCCAAGGACAATGGCGTCCTCGCTGAACTAGTCAGTCACGAGGCGAAAACCCAGTCACCGATGATCGCCCGGGTCGGCAAGATGATTCGCGCCGGCGGCAGCCCCGAGCTCGGCACGATTGCGCTTACGGAGCGAACCGCGTGCTTCTACCAGCTGGTGCAAAACTACCAGCGCACCGGCACCACCATGCGCTGGCAATCACCGTACGGGAACGTCCTGCGCGCAACCCGCCGACTTGGCCAGCACGACCTGACCGAGCAGGAGATTTACGAGACCTACACGGCGCCCCTCATGCAGAAGCAGGCCGAGATCATGGGCATGGCGGTCGAATTGTCGCCATGGCAGGCGGACGGCTGGGTATCGATGACCCTGCGAGTGCCGGGCGAGTAGGAGCGGCTACAATAGCGGGCTGATGCCCGCCAATCTCACCCCTGTTTATCGCAAGGCCGAAGAGGCCTACCGCAAGGCCCGCGAACCGGCCGAGAAGCTTTTGCACCTGAAGGAAATGCTTCGGACCATTCCGAAGCACAAGGGTACCGATCACCTCCAGGGCGATATCAAACGCTGGATCAAGGAAATCACCGAAGAAGTCGGTGCCGGCAAGCAGGGCGGAAAGAAGAAAGGCCCGGGCCACACGATCCGGCCCGAGGGTGCCGCGCAAATTGCGCTGATCGGCGCACCCAACGCGGGCAAATCACAGCTGCACACGCGGCTGACGGGCTCCCGCGCCGATATTGGCCCCTACCCGTTCACCACCAAGTTGCCCCAGCCGGGAATGGTGCCTTTCGAGGACATTTACCTTCAGCTCGTGGATCTCCCGCCGATCTCCGCCGACTACATCGAGGGCTGGATCGTCAATTCACTGCAACCGGCGGATGGCGTACTGCTGGTGGTGGACCTGAACGATCCCGGCTGCGCCGAGCACATCGAGGCCATCCTTCGACAGCTCGCGGAACGCAAGATCGACCTCCACAGCTGCTGGCCCGGCCTGCGCGGCCCAAAGCCGGTTCCCGAACCCACCTTCGATGCGGAGGGTGAGGAAATCATCGCGGACCCGTTCCGCATCTCCCTGCCGGCCATCCTCGTGGGCAACAAGAGCGAACTGGTCGACAGCCCTGAAGACGAACTTCAGGTGCTGATGGAACTGCTGGAGCTCGACTTCCCCTCGCTGCACCTGTCAGCGCTCAGCGGTGCCGGCTGCGACGCTGTTGGCCCGCTGCTGTTCAAGGCCCTGCAGGTCGTTCGCGTCTACACCAAGCAGCCGGGCAAGCCCGCGGACGTCGACCGCCCCTTTACCCTGCGCCGCGGTGAGACCGTGCTCGACGTGGCTCACCAGGTACACAAGGACATTGCGTCGGCCTTACGCTACGGCAAAATCTGGGGAACCGAGGTCTACGCCGGCCAGCAGGTCGGCCCCGAGCATGCCCTGGCCGACAAGGACATCATCGAACTGCACATGAAGTAAACGAGGAAATGAGGCATGTCCCCATTTACGAACTACCAGCGCATCCGCGTCCAACCCCTCGCCGGCTCACTCGGCGCCATCATTCACGATGTGGATTTACGCCAGCCCGTGGACGACGACACTTACCGGGAGATCAAGCACGCCCTGCTGGATAACCTCGTGGTGTTCTTCCGCGACCAGGACATCACCCCCGAGCAGCAGATCGCCTTCGGTCGCCGTTTCGGCGACCTGCACATACACCCTTTCATTCCGAATCTGCCGGGGCACAAGGAAATCATCCTGCTCCGCGCCAAGGACGGCGGCGTGGAGAATCTGCGACTGGCCAATGCCTGGCACCCGGATCTGAGTTACACCAACGACGCGCCGCTGCTCGGAATCCTGCGCTCCATTAAGCCGCCATCACGCGGGGGCGACACGATGTGGGTCAATCTCTACCGGGCCTACGAGACGCTGTCGCCGCGCATGCAGTCGATCATCGGCGAACTGTCCGCCTGGCACGACGTAACCAAAACCTACCGCCGGCAGGAGCTTCAGGCGGACGGCGGGCCTGAGCGCTACGCCCAGACTTTCAGGAAGGCGCCACCGGTACTCCAGCCGCTGGTTGGCGTACATCCCGAAACCGGCCGCAAACTCCTCTATATCAGCGAACTCACGACCACCTACATCGAAGGCCTGCGCGAGAAGGAGAGCAACGCGCTGTTGCAGATGCTCTTCCAGCACATCGACTGGAAGGAACTGCATTGCCGCTTCTACTGGGAAAAGAATTCGATCGCGGTGTGGGACAACCGGTGTACCGCGCACTACGCCGTCTGTGATTACACGGAACCCCGCGAGATGCACCGGGTGACCGTGATCGGGTCGCG
>JAQBGF010000213.1:0-4647 GCA_032122615.1 Gammaproteobacteria bacterium
CCGCCGGAAATCTTTTCCGCTACCGTGCGGCACGGTGAGCGCTGGAAAAGGCTTCCCGCCACCGGCCGCGGTCCACGGAGTCCGTTGTCGCGCCTGAAGGCGCTCCTACAGCGGTATAGTCGGGGGCATGCCGACCCCCGAGTTTCACCCCGCCGTCGCTGGCTGGTTCAGTGACCGCTTCGGCACGCCGACTCCGGTACAGGCCGGGGCCTGGCCGGCCATCCAGGCCCGCCGGCACACGCTGCTCGCGGCGCCCACGGGCTCCGGCAAGACCCTCGCGGCTTTTCTCGCCGCCATCGACGCACTGGTTAAAGAAGGCATTGCCAGCGGTGGGCTGCCCGATGAAACCCGCGTGTTGTATGTGTCGCCGCTGAAGGCGCTGTCGAACGACATCCAGAAGAACCTCGTTGAGCCGCTGGCCGGCATCAGCGAGCGGCTGACGGTTTTTGATCAGGTGGCGATCCGCACGGCGGTGCGCACCGGCGACACGCCGCAGGTGGAGCGGGCCCGAATGCGGCGCACGCCGCCGCATATCCTCGTGACCACGCCGGAGTCGCTGTTCATCCTGCTTACGTCGGCATCGGGCCGGCAGATGCTCTCGACGGTGCAGACCGTGATCGTCGACGAGCTGCACGCCGTGGCCGACACCAAGCGCGGTGCGCACCTGGCGCTGTCGCTGGAGCGGCTCGCCGCGCTGTGCGCCACAGAACCGGTGCGCGTGGGAATCTCCGCCACGCAGAAACCGATGGCGCGCATGGCGGAATTTCTGGTCGGCAACAGGCCCTACGACGGTGACGGTAATGGAGTCGGGGCCTGCGCAATTGTCGATGCCGGTTTCAGCCGCCACCGCGATCTGGCCCTCGAGCTGCCGCGCTCGGCACTCGCGCCGGTAATGGCCACCGAGGTGTGGGCGGAGATCTACGACCGGCTGGCCGAACTGGTGCGCGAGCACCGCACCACGCTGATTTTCGTCAACACCCGCCGGCTGGCGGAACGGGCGGCCCGGCATCTCGCTGAGCGGCTGGGCGAAGAGGCGGTCACCGCGCATCACGGCAGCCTGGCGCGCGAGCACCGGCTGGATGCCGAGGAGCGGCTGAAGTCCGGGAAGCTGCAGGTACTGGTTGCCACCGCCTCGCTGGAACTCGGCATCGATATCGGCGACGTCGACCTCGTGTGCCAGATCGCCTCGCCAAAGAGCATCGCCACGTTTCTGCAGCGGGTCGGCCGCTCGGGTCATGGCGTGGACCGCTTGCCCAAAGGGCGGCTGTTCCCGGTGTCCCGCGACGATCTCGTGGAGTGCGCGGCACTGCTCGACGCGGTCCGGCGGGAGGAACTCGACGCGATAAAGCTGCAGGGGCCGTCACTCGACGCGCTGGCCCAGCAACTGGTGGCCGAAGTGGCGATGGGGGAGTGGAGTTGCGAGGCGCTGTTTGCCCTGGTGACGCGCGCCTGGCCGTACCGGGATCTTACGCGGGCGGAATTCGATGCCGTCGTGCACACGCTGGCCGACGGCTACAACACCGCGCGCGGCCGGCGCGCCAGCCACCTGCACTACGACGCGGTGAACCAGCGACTGCGCCCGCGGCCCGGCGCCCGGCTCACGGCCATCACCAACGGCGGCACTATCCCTGACCAGTTCGACTACGACGTGGTGCTGCTGCCCGAAAGCCTGCCGATCGGCACGCTGAACGAGGATTTTGCGTTCGAAAGCTTGCCGGGCGACATCTTCCAGCTGGGCAATACCTCGTACCGGATCCGCAAGGTGGAAACCGGTCGGGTGTATGTCGAAGACGCGCACGGCCAGCCACCGAACATTCCCTTCTGGTTCGGTGAGGCGCCCGGGCGCACCGACGAATTGTCGATAGCCGTATCGCGGCTGCGCGAGCACGTCGATCTGCTGCTCGGGGATGGCGAGGCGGCCGTGCGCAGCTGGCTTGAGGGCGCCGTGGGGCTGTCGCCGGCCGCGAGTGAACAGCTCACGGCTTACCTGGCCGCGGCTCGCGCGGCGCTCGGTGTGCTGCCCACCCGTCGCACGCTGGTCTTCGAACGCTTCTTCGACGAAGTGGGGGATACGCACCTCATCATTCATTCGCCCTTCGGCTCGCGGCTGAACCGCGCCTGGGGCCTGTCGCTGCGCAAGCGCTTCTGCCGGCAGTTCAACTTCGAGCTGCAGGCGGCGGCTACCGAAGACAGCATCGTGCTGTCGCTCGGCCCGACGCACAGCTTTCCGCTGGAGGACATCAGCGCCTATTTGCGCGCCGAGACCGTGCGCGATGTGCTGACGCAGGCCACGCTGCAGGCGCCGATGTTCCCTACGCGGTGGCGCTGGGTGGCCAGCACGGCGCTCGCCATCCGCCGCTTCCGTAACGGCCGCAAGGTGCCGCCGCCGTTCCAGCGCAGCGATTCCGACGACCTGCTGGCGCTGGTGTTTCCCGACCAGGTGGCCTGCGCGGAAAACCTGGCGCGCGATCGCGAAGTGCCGGATCACCCGCTGGTGCAACAGACGCTGCACGACTGCCTGCACGATCTGATGGACATCGAGGGGCTTGAGGCGCTGCTAAAGGACATGGCGGCGGGCGAGGTGGAGATCATCACCCGCGAACTCACCACACCCTCGCCGCTGGCGCAGGAAATCATCAGCGCGCGGCCCTACGCCTTCCTTGACGACGCGCCGGCCGAGGAGCGGCGCACGCGCGCCATCCGTACCCGGCATCTGCTGGACCCGGAGGAGGCCGCGACCATCGGCCGCCTTGATCCGGAAGCCATACGCCAGGTGTGCGAGGAAGCGTGGCCGGAAGCGCGCACGGCCGACGAACTGCACGACGCGCTGACGCTGGCCGGCTTCATCACCGTTCCCGAGATCCGGCCGGACGACCGGCTGCGCTGGGCCGCGCTGCTTGCGCCGCTGCTTGCCGAGCAGCGGGCGACCGTCGTCGCGATTCCCGGCGGGCACCCGCTGTGGGTAAGCGCGGAACGGCTGGCGCAACTGCAACTCGCCTGCCCCGCACTGCAGATGGACCCGGTCATCGACGCCGCGCACGCGGGCCGGCGGAGCGAGGCCATTGATCGCACGCAGGCGCTGCGCGAACTGCTGCGCAGCCGTCTCGAGACGCTGGGCCCGGTTACAGCTGCCGAGCTGGCGGCGCCGCTCGGCGTGCCAGTGGGCGACGCCGACATTGCGCTGGTGGCGCTGGAGGTGGAAGGCCAGGCGATGCGCGGCCGCTTCCGCAGCCCGTCGCCCGGCGAGGAATGGTGCGACCGGCGACTGCTGGCGCGCATTCATCGCTACACGCTGAAGTCCCTGCGCGGCGCCGTCGAGCCGGTGAGCCCGGCCGCCTACATGCGCTTCCTGTTTCGCTGGCACCAGCTGGGCGACACCCAGGCCACGGGCCCCGACGCGTTGCGCGCCGCGTTGAGCCGGCTGGCGGGCTTTCCGTTGCCGGCCGCGGCGTGGGAAGACAGCATCCTGCCGGCACGGGTCCGGGACTATCAGCCGGGCGCGCTCGACCAGGTGCTGGCCGGTGGCGAGTTTCTGTGGGCGCGGCCGGTGGCTGATGGGCCGGGCTTGCCGCGGCAAGGCGAGCCGCGGCTCGTTGCGTCCCGGCCGGGGCCGATCCGCACCACGCCGATCGTGTTCCTCGAGCGGCGTCATATGGACACCTGGCAGTCCCTCCTGCCTGCGGCAACGGCGCTGGCGGAGGCCTCGGCAGCGGCAGCACGTTCGCCGGCGGTGGAGCAGATCCACGCGGTGCTGAAGAAGCAGGGCGCGATGTTCCATGCCGACCTGCTGCGCCTCACCGGATTGACGCGCAACGAGGTCGTGCAGGGCCTGCGCGAGCTGATTGCCTCAGGGCTCGTCAGCGGGGACGGCTACGCCGGGCTGCGCCACCTGATCCTGCCGGCAGCGCGACGTCGCGAGGCGGAAACCGGTTTGTGGAGCGATCGCCCCCTGCACGGTCGGGCCGGGCCGGGCAGCGTGCGGCACCGTCCGCTGGATGCCGATCCGCCCGGGCGCTGGTCGCTGGTGTTGCCCGAGGATGGCGCCGAAGCAGCCGCCGCGCAGTCAGGCAAGGCACGCCGTGCCGTGGTCGAGCACGTCGCGCTGGTGCTGCTGGAACGTTACGGCGTCGTCTTCCGCTCGGTGCTTCAGCGCGAGGCCCGCTTCCTGCCGCCGTGGCGTGAACTCGTGCGGGCCTGGCGACGGCTCGAAGCCCGCGGCGAGATTCGCGGCGGGCGGTTCGTGGCTGGTTTTGGCGGCGAGCAGTTCGCCTGGCCGGAAGCGATCGACCGCCTGCGCGCGGTGCGCCACGCCGGCAACCAGGACAGCCAGGTCATCGTGTCCGCCGCCGATCCGTTGAATCTCACGGGCATCGTCACGCCGGGGGAGAAGGTGCCGGCGCTGTTGCGAAATCGGGTGCTCTACCGCAACGGTATTCCCGTGGCGGCGTGGCTGCGCGGGGATTTCGTCTGGCTGGGGCCCGTCGATGCAGCTCTGCGCGCGAGCCTGGCTGAACCCGAGTCGCTGCGGGCCTGACCTTAAGCCCCTACCAGGGCAATTTCGCACCCTTGTAGTCGAAGAACATCCCGGTCTTCTCCGGCGTAAAGCCCTCGATGATCGAGATGCAGTAACCGGCAGACTCTTTTGCG
>JAQBGF010000214.1:0-4951 GCA_032122615.1 Gammaproteobacteria bacterium
TAGGCAGCGATGTTACGGGCACCGTCGGCATCCACCATGCTGGCGAACGCCACCATCTGCCGGCCATAGATGTCTTTTTCGTCGGTTCCGCGAAGTCCTTCCCGGAAGTTCCGGAGCTGGCGCGCCAGGTACCAGCCTTCCTGTCCGGCCAGCTTCGGCGCATTCAGCAGAGGATTGCCCTCGCCCTGTGCGCCATGGCAAGCCAGGCAGGTGGCGTAGGCCACTTGCCCTGCAACCGGATCGCCTACCGGGTGCCCCTGCGTTTCGGCAAAGGTCGGCTGCGCATCAAGCCACGATTCGAACGTGTCGTTTTCATCGACGACAACCCGGCCCCGCATCGCGAAATGGGCCAGGCCACAGAGCTCTTCGCACAGCACTTCATATGAGCCAGGTAGCGTCGGCGTCAGCCACAAGTGGGTGACCATGCCGGGCACAAGGTCCATCTTGACCCGAAACTGCGCCACCGTGAAATTGTGCAAGACATCAATGGAGCGCAGCAGGAATTTTACGGGCTTGCCGATGGGCAGGCGCACTTCCGGGCTGGCAACCAGCACGTCGTCCTGGCCCTTGGGATCCGCCGGATCAATACCAAAGGGATTGTCGACGGACGTGAGCCGTGCGGCCGTGGCGCCGAGTTCGCCGTCCTTACCCGGAAAGCGGTACTTCCAGGTCCACTGCTGGCCCACCGCCTCGACGACGGCGGCGTCCTCCGGCACGTTGACGAAGTCCGCCCACACGAACAGGCCGGGGGTCAGCATGGCGATCACGCCGACCGCCGTAATGCCAGTCAGCCACCACTCCAGCTTCTTGTTTTCCGGTTCGTACTTGGCGCGTTGCTGCGTCCCCTTGCGGTGGCGGTAGCGAATGATGGCGTAGGCCATGAACAGGTTGACCGCCACAAAGACGATGCCCGTGACCCAGAACGTGAGGCCCACGGTGTCGTCCATCGCGACCCAGTTGGAAGCAATGGGCGTGAACCACCAGGGGCTCAGGAAATGGAAGGCTACCGAACCGACAACCAGCAGGATAATTACGATTGCGATCGCCATCTGCTAATTCTTCTGCAGCAGTTGTTGGGCTCTGGCTTCCTGCCTGCGAGCGACTCTGGCCCGCTTCCTGACCGCACTGAAGGGGTTGAAGTAATTTCTGTCCATCGCCACCAGATCTGCCTCCGGATGTTTGGCACGCATCATTGCCCGGACGGCCGCTCCCTTGCCCCTGCGGGCATAGATCAGGATCAGGTATCGGCCGGCGTCGATGTCGTGTTGGAACTTCGCCAGTTTCTTGTTCTTGGAGCCGATACCGGCCAGTCCACCTTCCCAGGCGCCAAACATGGTGGCCACGAAGACCACGAAAAGGTAAACGACATTGGGGATACCCGGACCCATCGGCTCGAAGTACATCAGCAGGGCTGCGCCTGCCAGGCCGGCGAGAAAGCCGAGCGCTGCCCCGATTAAGCCATCGCGAACGATGTCGTGGGTCTCCAGGTAGTTGCTGGAGTGAATGTGCTCGTTTTTGAGGCCGGATTCGTCCTTGGAGACGACGTGGAGGTAGAAATCCTCGATGCCGGCCGCGTGCAGGTCATCGGAAATCCGATGAGTGCTATCCAGCGTGGGCGCGAGGTAATAGAGACAATTCATGCAGACCCCCCCGAAAAACCGCGGGCTTCGACACAATCACTACCTTGTCGTCGAAGCCCATCATTCCCTGACTCCGTCGCATTCGCACCGCAGTCTGATCCTGAATAATGGCGCAGATACGCGGCTGTTGTGTGGCGATTCGAGTGTCGCACAACCTGGTGGGCCAAGGAAAGACGGTGATTGCGGGCCGGAGTCCCGAAGACTCGGCCGGGCACCCTGGTCGATCGGCCGGAAGGCCGGCTACCGCCACGCTAGCGACGACGCAGGCGGCTCCGGCGGAATCGAGCTGGGATACAGTTTCCAGCCCACGCCAGGGCTAGCCTGCTGCGAAGCTCTTCGAGGCCTTCTTGGCCCGCTTCTCGGCTTTCTTCTCGGACATGGTCTTGGCCGGTTTCTTCTTGGTCTCGCGCGTGCTGGATCGTTCCTTCGACATGGTGATCTCTCCGTAGTGGTCAGGGGTCTGCGCCAGAACAGTACTCCTATTGGCGAGCCTTATGTCGAATGTATTGATTAAGTCCATGCGTGGCATCCTGTGGCTTGTATTGCCCGTATATTACGAAGCTTGAGAACGCCTTAAAGAGCGGGATTGGAACACCATGCGATTGCACGTCCTGATACTAGCAACATGCCTGTCGGCAAGCCTTGCCACGGCCGGTTCCTTCGTCGCGTTCGAGTCCGGGCAAGTGCGGCCGCTGGCCCTTAGCACAGACGGCGCGCGCCTGCTCGCAGTGAACACGCCGGATAACCGGCTGGAGATCTTCGACATCAGGTCCGGCGGCCTCCAGCATGTGGCGTCCGTGCCGGTGGGCCTGGAGCCAGTGGCTGTTGCCGTGCGACCGAATGGCCAGGCCTGGGTGGTCAACCACCTGTCTGACAGCATCAGCATCGTCGACACCACGGCGAACCCCCCGCGCGTACTTCGGACATTGCTCGTGGGCGATGAACCCCGCGATATCGTCTTTGCCGGTCCCGGCCGGAACCGGGCTTTCATCACCACCGCGCACCGTGGCCAGAACAGTCCGTGGAACGACCCTGCCAATCCCGGCCAACTCACGACGCCCGGAATCGGTCGCGCGGATGTCTGGGTGTTTGACGCCAACTCGCTGGGCGCAAGTCTCGGCGGGACGCGACTCACGATCGTGACGCTGTTCGGCGACACGCCCCGTGCGCTCGCCGTGTCGCCCGACGGCAGCCGGGTGTACGCCGCCATTTTTCACTCGGGCAACCGCACCACCACCGTGAGCGAGGGCGCCGTGTGCAACGGGCGGGCCGCCGCGCCCGCCTGCACGGTGGACGGCTCGCCGGCACCCGGCGGCGTGCCGGCGCCGAACGTCGACCTGGACGGCGCCCTGCAGCCGGAAGTGGGACTCATCGTGCGGTACAACGGCACGAACTGGGTCGATGAACTGAATCGCGTCTGGGATGGTGTGGTCCGCTTCAACCTGCCGGACCAGGACGTGTTCGCCATCGATGCGAACGCCAGTCTGCCGGTGGAGCTGAGCGCCTTTTCGCACGTCGGCACCGTGCTGTTCAGCATGGCGGTGAACCCGGCGTCAGGCCTGCTCTACGTGGCCAACACGGAAGCACAGAACCAGGTGCGCTTCGAGGGCCCGCGGCCGGCCACCGGACCGGGCAGCACTTTCAGTACGGTACTCGGCCATCAGCACGAAACCCGTATTACGATCATCAATCCGTCGAACAGCACGGTAACGCCCCGCCACCTGAACAAGCACATCAACTACAGCGTGTCGCCAGCGCCCGCTGCGGTGCGCGCCAACAGCCTGGCCTTGCCGCGCGAACTGGTGGTTACTGAGGATGGCGCACAGCTGTACCTTGCGGCATCGGGTTCGGGAAAGATCGCGGTCTTTCAGACCGCTGCTCTCGAGAACAACAGCTTCGTCCCCGATGCGGCCAGCCACATCGCCGTTACCGGTGGTGGTCCCACGGGCCTGGTGCTGGACGAGGCGCGCGGGCAACTGTATGCACTGACCCGCTTCGACAACGGCGTTTCGGTGATCAATCTTTCCAACGGCACGGAAAGTAACCACTACCTGTTACCCAATCCGGAGCCGGCAGCGATCGTCAACGGGCGGGTGTTCATGCAGGACGCAAACCTGACGTCCAGCAACGGCGAGGCCGCCTGCGGTAGCTGCCACGTCGACGGTGATCTCGATTCCCTGGCCTGGGATCTCGGCAACCCGCTGGACCGAGTGCTCAACAATCCACAGACTTTTACCGTCGGGCCGATCAACGCTCCCCCGACGTTCTATGCCAATTTTCATCCGCTCAAGGGGCCGATGACCACCCAGACGCTGCGTGGCATGGCCAATCACGGCTCGATGCACTGGCGGGGCGACCGGACTGGCGGTAACGACCCTGGCGGCAGCGCCCTCGACGAGGACGCGGCGTTCAAGAAGTTCAACGTAGCCTTCCCGGGGCTTTTGGGGCGTTCGGCGCCGTTGTCCGAGGCAGAGATGCAGGCTTTCACCGATTTTGCCCTGGCACTGACGCCACCGCCCAACCCCATTCGGGCGCTGGACAACGGTCTGACCGCCTCCCAAGCGGCGGGCCGGGATATCTACTTCACGAGAACCGTCGATTCGCTCACCTGTGCCGGCTGCCATGTACTGAGCACGGCGGCGGGCTTCTTCGGTTCCGACGGACGCGCCAGCTTCGAGAACGAACCGCAGCACCTCAAGATTCCGCATCTGCGTAACCTTTACTCGAAGGTCGGCATGTTCGGCATGCCGGCAGTGCCCTTCCTGGCGGCGGGCGACAACCAGCACATGGACGACCAGATCCGCGGCTTCGGCTACCTGCACGATGGCAGTGCCGACACCCTGTTCCGGTTTTTTCGCGCGACGGTCTTTACTTTCGATGGAGAAGACGTCGAGCGCCGGCAGATGGAGCAGTTCATGTTCGCGATGGACAGCAACCTTAAACCCGTCGTTGGTCAGCAGATCACGCTCGACGACAGCAACGATGCGGACGTGGGGCTCCGGATCGATCTGTTCATCGGGCAGGCCTCAGCCGGAGACTGCGACCTGGTGGTGAAGGGCACCTACGCGGGCCAGTCGCGCGGCTGGGTGCGTCAGTCGAACGGCAATTTCCGCAGCGACATCGCCGCTGAGGCCGAAATTGCCGACGGCGACTTGCGAGCACACGCCGCGACCCCGGGCCAGGAGCTCACCTGGATGTGCGTCCCGCCCGGTAGCGGCACGCGGGTTGGCATCGACCGCGACGAGGACACCGTGCTGGATGGTGACGACAATTGCCCGGCCCGCAGCAACGTCGATCAGGCCGACGGGGAC
>JAQBGF010000215.1:0-3595 GCA_032122615.1 Gammaproteobacteria bacterium
GTAGATGTTGCCCGGCCGCGCGTTGCCGTTCATTTGGGAATCGGGATTCGCAGGAGCGGGCAGCCCTCAGCGGGTCTTCCCGACAGGCGGGCAGGAGCTGTCCCGTCACCGACTGCGGAACTACGGAGTACGTTGTCGCGGCTGAAGCCGCTCCTACCAGCGATAAGAGGTATGTCCCCATTCACGAACCGGACCAAATCGGACGCGTGGACCCGGGCCGTGACAGATTTCACCCTCGGGCATCCGGTCTAGCGCCAGATTCTTACGAACTAGACACAAAATCCCGTGGAAGGGGTTGATATGATGCGGATTCGCGACTGGCATCTCCAATTAAGTAGAACCCGATGACCGCACCGATCCATATCCTGGGCCTCTCCGCTTACTACCACGACAGCGCAGCCGCCCTGCTCCGCAATGGCGAAGTCATCGCGGCCGCCCAACAGGAGCGCTTTACGCGCAAGAAGCATGACCCGGGCTTCCCACGGGAGGCCATTGAGTATTGCCTTGCGGAGGGGGGCATTTCACTGAAAGACCTTCAGAGCGTGGTCTTCTACGACAAGCCTCTGGTGAAGTTCGAACGCCTCCTTGAGACCTACCTGAGCTACGCCCCTAACGGCTTTCGCTCCTTTGTCGCGGCGATGCCCGTGTGGCTCAAGGAAAAGCTCTATCTCAAGGCGACCCTGCGCCGCGAATTGTCGGACCTGGCCGGGTGCAAACCGAAAGACTTACCCCAGCTTCTGTTCGCCGGACACCACCAGTCCCACGCCGCTTCCGCCTTTTACTTCAGCCCCTTCGACCGGGCCGTGGTGCTGTGCCTCGACGGTGTCGGCGAGTGGGCCACCACCTCAACCTGGCTTGGCAATGGCAAGGAGCTGAAACCGCTGTGGGAAATTGACTTTCCCCACTCCCTCGGCCTGCTGTACTCCGCATTCACTTACTTCACCGGTTTCCGGGTGAACTCCGGCGAGTACAAGCTGATGGGCCTTGCGCCCTATGGCCGTCCGATTTACGAATCCCTGATCCGCGAGAAAATCCTCGACCTCAAAGACGATGGCACCTACCGCCTCGACATGCAGTACTTCAACTACTGCACCGGCCTGACGATGACCAACGACAAATTCGCTGAGTTGTTTGGTGGCCCGGCCCGCAAGCCCGAGAGCCCGGTGACCCAACGGGAAATGGACCTGGCAGCCTCGATCCAGGCCGTCACGGAGGAAGTCGTGTTGCGCCTGGCCCGCACGCTGCACAAGGAAACCGGCGAAGACAATCTCTGCCTCGCCGGCGGCGTGGCGCTGAACTGCGTGGCCAACGGCCGCATCGTGCGTGAAGGCCCGTTCAAACACGTCTGGGTGCAACCGGCGGCCGGCGATGCCGGCGGTGCCCTCGGGGCCGCCAGCGTCATCTGGCACGAGTATCTCGGCAAGGATCGCGAGAAAAGTAACGGCACCGATCGCATGCAGGGCGGCTATCTCGGACCGCGCGCCGGGGCCAGCGAAATTCGCGCGGCACTGGATGCCGCCGGCGCGGTCTACGAGGAACTGACGGATGCCGAACTGATGCCGCGCCTGGCAGAGATCCTCGCCAACGAGAACGTGGTGGGCTGGGTTCAGGGGCGCATGGAGTTCGGGCCGCGCGCCCTCGGCGGCCGCTCGATCATCGGTGATCCGCGCAGCGCGAAGATGCAGAGCGTGATGAACCTGAAGATCAAGTACCGGGAATCGTTCCGGCCATTTGCGCCAGCGGTGCTGGCAGACCGCGTGGGCGACTACTTCGAACACGAGGGCGATAGTCCCTACATGCTGATTGTGGCGCCCATCCGGCCGGAGCTGCGGATTGCCCTCACGCCAGAGCAGGAGCAACTCTTTGGTGTGGAAAAGCTCAAGCTCAAGCGCTCGGAGCTGCCGGCAATCACCCACGTGGACTACTCGGCACGCATCCAGACGGTGCACCCCGAAACCAACCCCCGCTTCCACCACCTGCTGACGGCCTTCCAGGCACTGACTGGCTGCGCCGTGCTGGTGAACACGTCGTTCAACGTGCGTGGCGAGCCGATTGTGCTCGGCGCAGCTGATGCCTACCGGTGCTTCATGCGCACGGAGATGGATTACCTGGTTGTCGAGAACTTCCTGCTCGCCAAGAGCGCACAGCCGGAATACGCCGACAAGGGCGACTGGCGCACTGAATTCGAGCTGGACTGATGAGCGATTCACACCCCATCCCGGAACTGGATCGCAAGGGCCTGCGCGAGTTTGGCCTGGTCACCGGCGGCATCGTCGCCGTGCTTTTCGGCCTGTTCTTCCCGTGGCTGCTCGACCGGCCCATCCCGCGGTGGCCGTGGGTCATCTTCGGCGTGCTGGCGGTCATGGGCCTGGCCGTGCCCATGGCGCTCGGTCCCGTCTACCGGACCTGGATGAAGTTCGGCCTGCTCATGAGCAAGATCATGACGCCCCTTATAATGGGCATCGTGTTCTTCCTGACCGTCACGCCCATGGCGCTCCTGATGCGCCTGCTGGGCAAGGATTACATGGCCCGACGACTCGATCGCAATGCCGCCAGCTACCGTATCCCGAGTGAGTCCACGCCGCCCAAGCGCCTCGAAAAGCCCTTCTAGGAGAGCCCTAGCCCATGCTTGACCTGATCAAGGACCTCATTGACTTCATGCGCGAGCGCAAGAAGTTCTGGCTCGCCCCCATCATCATCGTGATGTTGCTGCTCGGTGCGCTGATCGTGCTCAGCCAGGGGTCGGCAGTCGCGCCGTTCATCTACACGCTGTTTTAGGCCACTGTAGGAGCGCCTTCAGGCGCGACCCCAGTAGGAGCGCCTTCAGGCGCGACCAGCATGAGATGATGGGGTCGCGCCTGAAGGCGCTCCTACACAGGAATTTAATATGACAAAGAAGGCGCTCATCACCGGTGTCACCGGCCAGGACGGCGCGTACCTGGCGGAATCGCTGCTCAAGAAGGGCTATGAAGTCCACGGCCTGAAACGCCGCTCGTCCTCGTTCAATACAGACCGTATTGATCACCTCTACCAGGACCCGCACGTCGACCATCGCCAGTTCATCCTTCACTACGGCGACCTGACCGACGCTACCAACCTCATTAGCGTGGTCCAGGAAGTGCAGCCGGACGAGATTTACAACCTGGCCGCGCAAAGCCACGTTGCCGTCTCCTTCGAGACCCCGGAATACACGGCCAACGCCGACGGGCTTGGCACCCTGCGCATCCTCGAAGCAATCCGGATACTTGGCCTCAAGGAGAAAACACGCTTCTACCAGGCGTCAACGTCGGAACTCTACGGTCTTGTTCAGGAGACGCCACAGCGGGAAACAACGCCGTTCTACCCCCGCTCTCCCTACGGCGTGGCCAAACTGTACGCGTACTGGATCACGGTTAACTACCGCGAGGCGTATGGACTTTTCGCCTGCAACGGCATCCTGTTTAATCACGAGTCCCCGATCCGGGGTGAAACCTTCGTCACGCGCAAGATCACCCGTGCATTGACCCGCATCCGGGTCGGGCTGCAAACCACCCTGCACCTCGGAAATCTGGATGCCCTGCGCGACTGGGGGCATGCCCGGGACTACGTGGAGGCT
>JAQBGF010000216.1:0-5740 GCA_032122615.1 Gammaproteobacteria bacterium
CTTATCCAATCTGAGCTAGGGCTAGATTCCAGCGGCAACTTCGAAGACTTTCCGGTCGGTGGGCAGCTCTATGCGGGCTGGATGTTCAACAACATTTTTGGCATCGAGGGCCGCTGGAGTGATTCGGGAGACGGGGATTCCGACATTCTCTTCGTCGACAGTGGCGGCTCGCGAACCAACATTGGCGACATCGAAGTCAGCCTCGACGGCTGGACCATCTACGGTGTCGCCAACTGGCCGATTGCCCCGCGATGGGACCTGTTCGCCAAGGCGGGTTACACCGATCAAGACGTCGAACTGGAAGCAACCATAGACGGCGATAGCGAATCCGCGTCTGACGACGACAGCGGTTTCGCGGCCGCCCTGGGCGCCCGGTGGCGCTTTGCACGGCACTGGGCCGCGACGGTCGAGGGCGAGTACCTGGGAGTCGACTTCGAAGTTGATGACGGGTTTGGCAGCAAAATTGATGCTATTGATGAGCCGTGGCGCGTTGGCCTGAATATTGAGTACTGGTTCGGTGGTCACGAGATTCCGCCGCCCCCACCCCCGCCGCCGCCTGCCCGGGTAGCTGTCGTGCCCCCGCCGCCCCCGCCGCCCCCGCCGATGGACAGTGATGGCGACGGCGTGGTCGACCCCAGCGACAAATGTGCCGACACGCCGCGTGGCGATCGGGTCGATACGGTGGGCTGCTCGTGCGACGTGAGCCGCCAGCTGACGTTTAAGACCGATTCGGCGGAGCTCAGCGATGCCGACATGCTGGTACTCGACGACATGGCGGCGAACCTGACGAAGCTTAATTTTATCTCGGGCGTGATCGAGGGCCATACCGACAGCACCGGCGCCGAAGGCTACAACCAGGGCCTGTCCGAGCGGCGTGCCCAGTCGGCCGCCGACTACCTGGCGTCCAAGGGCATCGCCAGCGACCGGCTGCAGGTTGTCGGTCGTGGCGAGTCTGACCCAATTGGTGACAACGGTACTGCCGACGGCCGGGCCCTGAACCGGCGCGTAACTGCCAAGCGGACGGACTGCAGCAACTAGGCAGTCTCACGCGAGACTGCTTAAGTTCGCTAATTGCCTAAGGGAGAACCCCGCCTCGTGCGGGGTTTTTCTTTTTGGGGAGCGATAATTCTCAGATGCCCCGCAGGGTCCGGGCCATGCCGGCCCGACCGCCAGGAGAAGCGCAGTAATGCCGAACCAGCACCGCCGGACGTTTGCAGCGCCACGGTGGATCTATTTTCTCCTGTTCACGCTGTCCGGCTTCTCGGGCCTGATTTACGAATCCATCTGGTCGCACTACCTGAAGCTCTTCCTGGGACACGCGGCTTACGCCCAGTCGCTGGTGCTCATAATCTTCATGGGGGGCCTCGCGGGCGGCTCCTTCATTGCCTCCCGGCTGGGCACGCGCTGGCGAAGGCCGATTCTCGCCTATGCACTTGTGGAGGGCGTGATCGGTATTCTTGCCCTTCTGTTCCACGACTCCTTCGTGGCCATGACGGAGTATTTCTACGTAAGCCTGCTGCCCGGCGTTGGCAGTCCGCAGGCGGCCGCCATCCTGATGTGGGCGGCGGCGGCAGCGTTGATTATTCCGCAGAGTGTGCTGCTCGGCATGACGTTCCCGCTCTTGAGCGGCGGCCTGATCCGGCGCCATACGAAGGGTCCGGGAAGAACCCTGGCCATGCTGTACTTCACGAACAGCATCGGCGGCGCGCTGGGTGTGCTGGCGAGCGGTTTCTGGCTGATCGAACTCGTCGGACTGCCGGGCACACTGCGCATCGCCGGTCTGATGAACGTTGCCCTCGGCGCCATCGTGGCGGCGCTCGTGCTCGCAGAGCCCGTCCGGCCACCAGCGCCCGTGGCCACGACAATGCGCCGGGCAAGCCGCACGGGCCGTGTGCTGCTCGTCGCGGCGTTTATTACCGGACTGGCGTCTTTCATTTACGAAGTCGCCTGGATCCGTATGTTGTCGCTCGTGCTCGGCAGCGCCACCCACTCCTTCGAGCTCATGCTCTCGGCCTTCCTGGCGGGCCTCGCCTTCGGCGGCCTGTGGATCCGCGGTCACGTGGACGGGTTGGCCGTGCCACTGCGATTCGCCGCCAACGTGCAGATCGTCATGGGCCTCCTTGCAGCGCTGAGCGTGATCGTATTCAGCCTCAGCTTCGGCGGCATGAGCGTTCTGTATCAACTCGTGCCCCACACGGACGATGGTTATCGCTGGTTCATGCTGGGCAGTCACGGGATCGCCCTGGCGGTGATGTTCCCCACCACCTTCGTGGCCGGCATGACGCTGCCGCTGTTCACTCACGTCCTGATGCGCGAGGGTACCGGCGAAGCGGCCATTGGCCGGATCTACGCCGCCAATACCGTGGGCGGCATCGCGGGCGTGCTCTTCGCGATGCACGTCGGGCTGCCGCTGCTGGGCCTGAAGTTCACCATCGGCGTCGGCGCGCTGCTCGATGTCGGACTCGGGGCGGCTTTGTTGATGCTGCTGCCACGCGCCGACCGCCGCCTGCCGCTGCTGCGCAATGCCGTGCCGGCGTTGCTGATCGTCGTTGCAGTCATGGTGACGATCAATATTTCAAAAGAGGTCCTGACCTCCGGTGTGTACCGAAGTGGAGCGGTCGACGCCCCGCTCGGCGCCGAGGTCGTCTATTACCAGGACGGGAAAACGGCCACGGTTTCCGTGCGACGCGATGCGCCACCGGGCGGCCAGGCCATCGCGACGAACGGGAAAGCCGATGCTTCCGTGCAGCTCAATGCCGGATTACCCCCCACCTCCGATGAGGCAACGATGGTCATGCTGGCCGCACTGCCCGTCGCCTACAAACCGGACTTGCGAACCGCTGCGGTCATCGGCCTCGGGTCCGGGCTGAGCACGCATGTGCTGTTGGCCGCCCCGGGGCTTTCGCAGGTCGATACGATCGAGATCGAACCCGCCATGGTTGCGGGCGCGAGGCTCTTCGGTGAACGGGTGCACCGGGCCTTCGATGACCCGCGCAGCCACATCCGGGTCGAGGATGCCAAGGCCTTTTTCGCCCAGCGCCGCCAGCAGTACGACGTCATCGTGTCGGAGCCGTCGAATCCCTGGGTCAGCGGCGTGGCAGGCCTTTTTTCCACGGAATTCTATGGCCGCGTGCGCACCTACCTCGCCGACGACGGGTTACTCGTGCAGTGGATCCATTACTACGAGTTCAACGACGACCTCGTGGTGTCGATTCTCAAGGCTTTGGGGCCGCATTTTCGCGACTACGCTGTCTATTCGATCGGCTACGGGGACGGCATCATCGTCGCGTCCACGGCGAAGATGCTGCCCAGCCCTGATTTTCAGCGTATTTTTTCCGGTCCCATGGGCGACGAAGTCAGGCGTGTCGGGTACCGGGCGTCCTTTGATATCGCGCTGGCGCAGATTGGCACGCGTGAGACGCTGGCGGAGCTGGTGAACCGGAGTGCCGCACCCGCGAACTCCGACTACTATCCCTACGTCGATCTGCATGCCGTCCGGGCACGATTCAAAGGCGAGGAGGCCGTATCGTTCATGCGCTGACAGTCGCTTTCATAGAGGCGATATTTTGTAACGGCATGACTTATAAAGGATTTACCCGCGTCAATTTTCCGATGCCGTCCGCCCCTTAATGCTGGACATTATGTCTATTCACGCTGTATTCGCTGTTTCATTACTGATAAGTTAGCTTCCAATAACAACGCAGTCTAAGAAGACAACCTAATCAAATAAGCTAATCAACCAGTAAGAGTGGGGAATACATGACAAACCTTAAATTGAAATCACTGGCAGCCGTCGCTGTGCTGCTGACATCGACGTCAGCATTCGCTGTACAGCTGACGATCATCACTGACGGCCTGCGCAGCGGCAGCGGCACGAACTCCTCTAAATCCCTGTCGGGTACCGCCACAGCGGCGGGCGCATGGGCTTGGGACGGCGCAATCCTGAGCGCAGCCGGCACCTTGAATGGTGTAGTTGGCTGCGGGCCGGGGTGTACGATCGTCACGGATAGCACCACCAATATGGTGGTTAACACCACCTTGGGCACCACGACGGCCGCTAGCTACACCTGCATCGAAGGCAACTTCCTCGGCGGTGTGGGCGCCAACGGCTGCCTCAGTACGTCGCTCGGCGGCGACTTCATCGACCAGAGTTCGGCACTCTACAACGTCCTTGGCGATGCAAACTGCGTCAATCGCACCATTGGTGGTGACGACTCTTCTACCGGCAACCCCCGCGGTCTCGGTACGTCTTCAGGTGGCGGCTGCGATACGCAGGACGGTGCCTACAAGCAGTGGAGCACCTTCTCTGACGGTACGGGCGTGAATGGTGGATTACTGACGCTCTGGAACGGCGCCGGACCGACGTCATGCATCACCACCACGACGAAGGATGCGGCCTGCGCGGGTGTGACCAAGCTGGTTCTCCAGGCGATCCCGGTTCCGGCAGCTGTCTGGCTCTTCGGCTCCGGTCTTGGCCTGCTCGGCCTGGCCCGTCGCCGGATCGGCGCCTCTGCCTAGACGCGACGCTTTAATGGCCTTTCTCCTGGCCCTTGAGGAATACCCCGCCCCGTGCGGGGTATTTCTTTTTGGGGCCGGCCCTTTGCGGCAAGGATCCGGGTCGGTTCGCTGCCCTGAAGCAGGCCAGTTTTGCCGCCCTGAGGCAAGGGGTCGGGTTGCTCTTTTCCAGGCCGTCACTGCCAGTTTTGCGGGGAGGCAATCGCCCTCAAAAAACTACGGTTATGTAAACAGAAGGGTTGCACTGGCTTGCGGCCCGGGTAAACTAACCCACAAGGATTACAAAGGAATTTCGCAATATTCCTGATAATCCGTAAACGCGTGAAAGTCGTCCGGGGTCCGAGTAAACCGTCAGGACCGCTTTCAAGGCGATAAAAGAATTTAGCGAAAAGTTTTTAGCGGGGAACGAGTTTTGAGACTGAAAAGCATTCTGGCTACCCTGGTTGCCTCGGCAACACTGATTGCCGCAACCGCCGCCACCGCCGCGCCGTACAAACTGGTCGGCTCGTATCAGCGGAGCAGCAGCGGCACGCTGAGTTCGCTCATGTTCAAGGCCGGCGCCGCTCAGGGCTGCCCGGGGCCTACGTACACCCAACCCTGCTTCAACCCGGCCGGACCTTCCCCGGGCGGCGCATGGACGGCCACTAACGGCGTTGCCACCGAAATCATCGCCGCCGGCCAGCCAACCTGGGACTGGAATGGCTCGACGCTGACGGCAACAGGACTGTTCTGGCAGGCCGGGGCCATCAGCAGCAACCCGAACGGGACGATCGTTATCGGCGACAGGTTTACGAATTTCACGATCACCCCCGGCACGACAACCACGACCGGCGCCACCTACGAGTGTCGCGAGGGAACATTCCTCGAAAGCGTGAATGCGAATGGCTGCCTTAATATCGACCAGGGCGCCGACTTCACTGACAATAGCTCGGCGGTCTACAACGTTGGCGCGAGCGCCAACTGCGTCAATCGCACGGTTGGTGGCGACGACGTCGACACCGGCCCTCCCCGTGGTCTTTTCACTGCGGTTGCCGGCGGCGGCTGCGATGCCGTTGACGGGTCCATCGACTTCTACAACGTGGTGCCAAATCCGCGGTTCCTGATCCTGGCGACCGCGCCCGCCATCGTCGTTAACGCTGGCGATTGCTACATGTTCGGGCGGAACGGACTGACACCCGGGCCGTCGCCCTGCGCAGCAGATATCGCTCTAGTGGGCGTCAGCTAC